>CAZQCI010000014.1:0-33402 GCA_964592255.1 uncultured Nitrospiraceae bacterium
TTCTTGTTGAGGGCGCCAGTTTGCAGTGCGATGATCATGTTAGCATGTTCCACTTCGCGGCCTTCAGGAGCGCCGTCTTCGCAATCCATCGTAATATCAAACACGCCGCCTTTGATGTTTTGAAGTTCCAAGGCTTTGGTGATTAGTTTTTCAGATCCGGCGAAATGTTCGCAAGCCGGAATGATGGGAAAAGGTTTTTCGCCGCCGAAAAGGGCTTCTTTGGGATGGATAGACATTTTGTTCTCCTTATATAAACGTCATTCCCGCGAAGGCGGGAATATAGGTATTTTTATTTTAAGACTGGATCCCCGCCTTCGCGGGAATGACCATCTCAGACAACTCAATCAATACCCCGCCCGTTGATTTGGGGTGTACAAACGCAATGCGTTTGCCATGGGCTCCCATGCGGGGTTTTTCATCAATTAATACAATGCCATTTTTTTTCAACTCACTTAAGCGTTCTTCAATATTTTCAACTTCCAGACAAATATGGTGAAGCCCCCCTCGGCCATTGTTTTTGGCCAAAAAATTGGAAATGGGGCTATCTGGGCTTGTTGGAAAAAGAAGTTCTAAATTGGTTTCGCCCACTCCAAAAAAGGCCGCTTGTACTTTTTGCTCCGCCACCTCTTCAATATGTTCCGGGTCTTTACCCAAAATGCCTTTATAAAGGCTGATGGCGGCTTCTAGATTAGGTACAGCAATAGCCACATGGTCTACTTTTTTAAATTTCTTAGTCATGGCGGCAAGCCGTACTACACCATCAAAAGACTTGTCAAATAAGTTTGATGGTAGGTAGGGATGCATTATGAGTCATTATTCACTGTGTGAGGCTTCTGTAAGCTTATTAACCAGATGATTTTTTTCCAGTTTCCCCTTGACTCTTCGTGTCATCTGGATATTTTCTCCCCCTTCTTTAAGATATGGCTTATAAGCAAAAAATTGTTCGTACTCTTCGCTTTAGAAATAAGCAGAAAATCGGCGTGCTGGCTAAACTGATTAGCCTGATGAGTTCTTTGGGCGCCGATATTGGCAATATTGCAACCGTTAGCGTGGGGGAGCTTTATACCATTCGTAATATCAGTATTTTAGTGAACGACGAAGCCCATTTAGAATCCATTATTTGGGAAGTTAAACATTATCCCGATGTCGAATTGGAAGAAGTGGTAGATGATGTTTTAGAATGGCACGAAGGCGGAAAAATCGTCATTACCCCACGTCACCCGGTTAAGTCTGTCGATGATTTACAAAAAGTTTATACTCCCGGTGTGGCGAGTGTGAGTCGGTTGCTTCAGCAAGATCCATCTCAAGCTGCTAAATACACGACCTTATCCAAAACTGTAGGTCTGGTCACCAATGGGAGCCGTGTGCTCGGTTTGGGCAATATCGGCCCCGTGGCGGCTATGCCCGTTATGGAAGGTAAGGCCGCTCTTTTTGCACAGTTTTCCGGCCTGCACATGATTCCTATTTTAATTAATACCTTGGATCCAATTCAATTTATTAATGCAGTGGAAACTATTTCCAAAACGTTTGCAGCCATTCAATTGGAAGATATCCGCACCCCAGATTGCTTTGTTATCGAAGAGGAATTACAAAAGCGTCTTCCTATCCCTGTCATGCACGATGATCAACACGGAACCGCCACTGTATCGTTGGCGGCCTTGATGAATGCCAGCCAGATAGCCGGCCTTGATCTTAAAACCGCCTGTGTTGGTCAGATTGGGTTGGGAGCCGCAGGATCCGCCATTGCCCGGTTGATCATGAAATATACCGGTAAGGCTGTTTTTGGGTCCGATTTAAATGAAGAGTGCCAAAAACGCCATCAGCAAAACGGTGGTGAATTGCTGCCGCTTGAAGAACTGATGAAAAAATGCCAAGTGGTGGTGGCCACAACGGGGATTGCGGGCTTAATTAAGCCACAATGGGTGCAAAAAGGGCAGGTGATTCTGGCATTATCCAATCCTCTTCCTGAAATTTCCATTAAAGAAGCCTTGGCGGCAGGGGCCGCTTTTGCCAGTGATGGAAGCCGCGTTAATAATTTACTCGCTTACCCCGGCTTACTCCGAGGAGCTATCCTATCGCATGCAAAGCGAATGACGGAAGAAATGTATATTGCGGCGGCCCAGGCCATTTCGCAACATACGCCAGAAAAAGAAATTATTCCCGATGCGCTAGACCCGGTGTTGCACGATGCGGTGGCGAAAGCCGTGCAAAAAGCGGCGGTGCATTCGGGGGCTGTAAAATAAATTCGGGTATTTCCCCTCTTGTCTCAAGTGGGGGAGGTAGAATGCTTAAAGGATATTTTTTATGTCAACCAACAAAGAAACAATCGAATTACTTAAAAAGAAAAATGCTGAAGCCGAATTGGGGGGAGGGCAAGCCCGTATTGAAGCCCAACATAAGGCTGGTAAATTGACGGCGCGTGAACGTATCGACTTTCTGCTCGATCCCGGCAGTTTTGTAGAAACTGATAAGTTTGTAACACACCGTTGCTCCGATTTCGGTATGCAAGACAAAAAAGTTTTGGGCGATGGTGTGGTGACTGGTTACGGTACTATCGATGGACGCACCGTTTTTTTGTTTGCTCAAGATTTTACTGCTTTTGGTGGATCTTTGGGTGAAGCATTTGCCAAAAAAGTTTGCAAGGTTATGGATTTGGCCATCAAGACGGGAGCTCCCGTTATTGGTTTAAACGATAGTGGTGGTGCTCGCATTCAAGAAGGCGTGCAGTCGCTTGCAGGTTATGCTGATATTTTTCAACGTAATGTGATGGCCTCCGGTGTGATTCCTCAAATTTCCGCCATTATGGGCCCTTGTGCGGGTGGTGCGGTTTACTCGCCAGCGCTTACCGATTTTATTCTGATGGTTGAAAACACGGCGCATATGTTTATCACCGGACCGGATGTGATTAAAGCGGTGACGCACGAAGTGGTGACTAAAGAAGATTTGGGAGGAGCATCGGCTCACAATAGCAAGTCAGGTGTCTCTCTTTTGAAAGCCCCTGATGATAAAACAGCGTTGTTGAAAATTCGCGAATTGCTTTCTTTTCTTCCTCCCAATAATTTGGAAGATCCTCCCTCTGTTGTGTCGCAGGATGATCCCGCGCGTGTCGATGAAAAACTTAATACGCTTATTCCTGACAGCTCTAATAAACCTTATGATATGAAGGTGCTTATTAAAACTACCTTGGATGACGGTTATTTTTTTGAAATTGGACCTGACTATGCCAAGAATATGGTCGTTGGTTTTGGTCGTTATAATGGCCGTACTGTGGGTATTGTGGCCAATCAGCCTAATGTATTGGCGGGTTGTTTAGATATTGCTGCCAGCATTAAGGGGGCGCGTTTTGTCCGTTTTTGTGATTGCTTTAATATTCCTATTGTTACCTTTGTAGATGTTCCAGGATTTTTACCGGGTACCGATCAGGAATTCGGTGGTATTATTTTGCACGGTGCAAAATTGCTTTATGCGTTTTGCGAAGCAACGGTTCCAAAAGTAACAATCATCACGCGCAAAGGTTATGGTGGTGCCTACGATGTTATGAGTAGTAAGCATGTTCGGGGCGACATCAACTATGCTTACCCTTTTGCTGAAATTGCTGTGATGGGTTCTGAAGGGGCTGTGAACATCATCTTCCGCAAGGAAATTGCAGATGCTAAAAATGTTGAAGCAGAAAGAGTAAGATTGACTGAAGATTATCGCAATACCTTTGCAACACCCTACAAAGCGGCAGAGTTGGGTTATATCGATGAAATTATTGAGCCGTCGCTGACGCTCATTAAAATTATTCAGGCATTAGAGATGTTGAAAAACAAGGTGGATAAGAATCCGCCGAAGAAACATGGGAATATACCCCTATAATAATTTTCGATCCTTGATCTCCTCTCCTTAGAATAAGGGGCTCGGTCGCCGTAGCCAAGGCTAATGGGCGCAGGAGGCAGGCCGGGAGGGTTTATTAAAGTGGTACTTTTCAAGAGTAACTAACTCCCCCTAACCCCCTCTTATACTAAGAGGGGGAGGAAGAACGACTGAATGTTAAAAAAGATTACCAAAATATTAATTGCCAATCGCGGGGAAATTGCCGTGCGTGTGATGCGTGCATGTCGTGAATTGGGAATTAAGTCAGTGGCTGTCTATAGTGATCCCGACAAGGCAGCTTTGCATGTTCGCCGTGCGGATGAAGCCTATCACATCGGTCCGGCTTCTCCTTCGGAAAGCTATCTTAATATCCAGAAAATTATTGATGTGGCCAAAAAATCAGGCGCCGATGCTATTCATCCGGGGTATGGGTTTTTATCTGAAAATTCTTCTTTTGCCCGTGCCGTTATCGAGGCGGGTCTTATTTTTATCGGGCCCGACCCATCCTCCATGGAAGCCATGGGTTCTAAAATTGGTGCCCGTCAAATGGCAATGAAAGCCAAGGTCAATATTGTTCCTGGTATTGCCAAACCGCTTAGCGATATTCAAGAAGCCAAAAAAGTTGCCCAAGACATTGGCTATCCGGTTTTAATTAAAGCCTCTGCGGGCGGTGGAGGAAAAGGCATGCGCTCCGTTTTTGCTGAAAAAGATCTGGAGTCCGCCTTTCAAATGGCTACCAGCGAAGCGCTTCGTTCCTTTAAAGATGGCGCTGTTTACATCGAAAAATTAATTGAAGGACCTCATCATGTCGAAATTCAAGTGATGGGGGATAAGCATGGTAATGTGGTCCATCTTTTTGAGCGTGAATGTTCCGTTCAACGTCGACATCAAAAAGTGATTGAGGAGTCGCCATCACCGTTCATTACCGAAAAAACCCGCCAAGCCATGTGTGCGCAGGCAGTAGCCTTGGCCAAGGAAGTGAATTATCACAACGCGGGCACGTTGGAATTTTTAGTCGACAAGCATCAAAATTTTTATTTTCTCGAAATGAACACGCGCCTTCAAGTGGAGCATCCCATTACGGAAGAAGTGGTGGGGGTCGATTTGGTCAAAGCGCAAATTGCAGTGGCTCAAGGTGAAAAACTTCCTTGGAAACAGGAAGATTTAAAACAAAATGGTCATGCTTTAGAAGTGCGGGTGTATGCCGAAGATCCCTTTCATAACTTTTTGCCCGCACCCGGTTTGGTTGTTGATCAGCAATATCCTCACGGTCCGGGCGTTCGTTTAGATAACGGCATTTATGCCGGTTTTACAGTGCCTCTAGATTATGATCCTATTTTGAGCAAATTAATCACATGGGGACGTACACGTCAGGATGCCCTGGAAAAAATGTTGCGGGCTCTTACGGAATATCGGGTGAGTGGCCCTAAGACCAATCTTTACTTTCATCGTAAAGCGCTTCTTATCGAAGATTTTGTTAAGGGGGTGTATGATACTTCGTTTATTGATAAGTATTTAAAGAAAATTTTGGAAATTCCTAAAGACGAAACGGATTTGGCTCTTATGTCGGGAGTGTTGGCTAAGTATTTGGAAGAGAAAAAACCGGTAAAAAAAGAAAGTGTCTTGTCGGATGCTTCTCAGTGGAGAAAACTGGGAAGAATGGATTCATTAAGAAAGTAAGCTCTCCTAACTCACTTTATTCTAAGGGGAGGAAGAAATTCCCCCTCTTAATATAAGAGGGGGCTAGGGGGATTTAAATAATAGGATAGCATGTCGCACGAATATAAAATTATCATCGAAGGTCAGGAAAAAACCGTGTCTATTGTGCCCGAGGGAGACTCTTATTTAGTGACTCTCGATGGAAGCACCCATCGTTTTGATGTGTTGCTGAGTAAAAATCCGGTTTATTCTTTTTTGGTAGAAGGTCATCAGGTTTTAGAAGCGGAGGTTAATTTTAATAAAGATAAAGCCTCTATCAATGTGGGGCATGTGCCTTATCATGTGGAAATTTTTGACCCCCGTAAACGTTTAGCCTCCCAAGCGGGTGCAGGTGGAGCTCTTGCAGGTACTGTTGTGATTGAAGCCCCTATGCCGGGTAAAGTCGTCGACGTCAAAGTGAAGGTCGGTGATTCTGTTTCGGAAGGCCAGTCAATCGTGGTGGTGGAAGCGATGAAGATGCAAAATGAGCTTTTGTCCCCCATGGATGGTATTGTGAAGGAAATTAAAGCCGCTCCAGGCGATACGGTCGAATCGGGGAAGGTGTTGGCCGTGATTGGGAAGGAATAATTATGTTATCCGAAGAAGAATTAGTTTCATGGACGGATCAGGGGAATCTCGGCGGCCGGGATGTTTTCGCTAAAGCTTTCGCGTGGGAACTCTACGATCAGCTTTCGCAGACGGGCATGTACCCTTATTTTCAGGCCTTGGACGAAAATCAGGGACCGGTGGCCATCTATAATGGTGAAAAAGTTATTATGCTCGGCTCCAACAATTACCTGGGGCTTACTACTCACCCGAAAGTTCGTGAAGCGGCCATAGAGGCGATCCGGAAGTACGGTACCGGGATGACGGGCTCTCGCTTTCTCAATGGATCGATGAAACTGCACGAGGAATTAGAGGAAAAGCTGGCTCGTTTTCTGGGGAAGGAAGCGGCTCTTGTATTTACCACCGGCTATCAGGCCAACTTAGGCATGATGACGGGCTTAGTTGGTAAGGAAGCCGCTGCCGTTGTCGACCGCTTTGCGCACGCCTCGGTCCATGACGGATGTCGGTTGATGGAAGGGGAAAATATCCGCTTTAAGCATAACGATCTGGCGGATCTTGAAAAAGTTCTTTCGGAGCAAGATCCGAATAAGGGGCTTCTCATTGTTGTGGACGGTGTCTACAGCATGGAAGGTGATTTGGCTCCGGTACCTGAAATGGTCAAACTGGCTCGCAAATACAAGGTGCGTCTAGCCGTGGATGACGCGCATGGCCTTGGCGTTATGGGCCCTGGCGGCCGCGGAACGAGCCATCATTTCGGCGTGGAAAACGAGGTCGATTTGATCGTCGGTACTTTCAGCAAGAGCCTTGCTTCCATCGGCGGTTTTGTGGCCGGGCAGAAGAAAGTTGTCGATTTTGTCAAACATTTCGGACGCCCGATGATTTTTTCCGCGTCTCTCACTCCTTCCTGTACGGCTGCGGCGTCGCAGGCTCTCGATATTCTAATCCAAGAGCCCGAAAGGGCCGAAACGGTCCGCTCGCACGCGGCGTATATGAAAAAAGAATTGAGCGCCATGGGCTATAAAACAGGTCATGCTGATGCAGCGATTGTTCCCGTGATTATTGGTGATACGCTCAAAACTTTTCTTATCTGGAAGGAACTGTTGGATCGGGGGATTTACACTAATCCGGTTCCTTATCCG
Organism: uncultured Nitrospiraceae bacterium; assembly: GCA_964592255.1. Classification (GTDB taxonomy): domain Bacteria; phylum UBA10199; class UBA10199; order UBA10199; family SBBF01; genus CAZQCI01. Next base: position 7,260 of record CAZQCI010000014.1, read on the forward strand.
GCTGTGGCTAAGGGAAACGAGCTTTTGCGCACCAGTTATCTGGCTACTCATACCCGTGAACATTTGGACAAGTCTTTAGAAGTGTTCAAGGAAGTTGGCCAGATGTTTGGTATTTGCTCATGACCTCATCTGTTCATGTGACTCCCGTTATTTCCGGCTCGGACCGGAAAATTTTCTTCAAAATTCCTTATCTACTTTATGGTCACGACCCGCACTGGGTGGCGCCTCTTTTGATGGAAGAACATTTGCGTTTGAATCCCAAGAAAAATCCTTTTTTTAAAAATGGTGAGGCTTCTTTCTGGGTCGCTTGGAAGGATGGAAAAGCTGTCGGGCGTATTTCGGCGCAAGTGAATCATCTTCACAATGAGCGCTATCAGGAAAAAACCGGACACTTCGGTTATTTCGACTGTATCAATGATCAAGAGGTAGCACAGGCTCTCTTGAATAAAGCGCGTCAATTTCTTCAAGGTAAGGGGATGAATAAGATTGTTGGACCCATGACCCTGAGTATCAATGAATATGTGGGTTTGCTGGTAGAAGGTTTTGATAGTCGTCCTTATCCTTACATGGCTCATAACGCTCCCTATGCGTCAAAGCTGTTGGAGGAAGCGGGCTTTCAGAAAGTGAAAGATCTTCTGGCTTGGAAATATGACGCACTTCGTCCTGTGCCGGAGACGGCACAACAGATCGCTGATGTTGTCGCGCAATACCCAGGCTTGGTGATTCGCGAGTTGAACCTCAAAAAAATGGATGAGGAAATTCATATTGTCAGTGATGTGTTTAATTCAGCCTGGTCTAAAAACTGGGGATTTATTCCTTGGTCGGATGCTGAAATTAAACAAGCGGCTAAAGATTTAAAAATGATTCTTCATCCCAAATTAGCCCTCATCGCCGAAGTGGAAGGAAAGCCTGCTGCTATTTCCATTGCCATCCCCAATTACCATGAAGCGATTTATGATTTAAAAGGTAGACTATTTCCTTTTGGCATTTTCAAATTTCTTTATCGTATGAAAGTGAAAAATCCCAAAACGGCCCGGCTCTGCTTGTTGGGTATTAAAAAAGAATTCCGTCATGATGTTTTGGGTGGTTTAAGTGTCTTACTCTATTGTGAAATGCACAAGCGTGGTCAGACTCTCGGTATGACGGGCGGCGAGCTGTCCTGGACTCTTGAAGATAATGTCAAAATTAACACCGGTATCGAACTGATGGGTGGGGTGGCTTATAAAAAATACCGAGTGTATGAGAAAACTTTATCGGCTTAGCCGGGTTTAACGACGGTGGCCATCGTTGTAGCGACAGAGCTTACAGCGAGTTGACCCTCCCCTGTAACTTCTGTTTGGCCGGGCCTTGAATCTTCTGTTCTGGTAAGGCCCAAAAGTGTTTCAAGGCTTTTGAAATCTCCAGCGTCCAACATATTTTTTACCATCTTTAAATCAATGTCCGGGTTTTGTGTTAGGGGATCTACCAGATCGGGGCGTCCTTGCTCTTCAAGTTGTTGAATGATTTGGGCTTGGGACAATAAAACATGAAGTGTATTGGGATTTCTGTTTTCTGAATTTTTTGCCCGGTCACTATCTAAAAAAGCAAACACGGCCCGGTTTAAAGGGGTTGATACACCAAGTCTGGTTCCTTCGTTGACCATATAGCCTCCAAAGGAAGCGTGCTCCGTGGGTTTGCCGTCTTTTAAATCTTTAGACAGGGAAGGGTGAAGGGCGCCAAACTTTTCTTTTGAAGCGCGTATTTGTGTGTCTGCAAGGGTTTCTGGCAAGATAACTCCGGAAGCGTGGGCTACTCGTCGTACTTCTTCAATCATGGCGCGGACTGCTTGTTCAAATTCTGTAACGGCTAATAGTTCTGCAACCGTCAAGCCACTTACAGCACATAATTGGTTGAAAGGAACGTTCCAACCAAACTTCATCCATTTATCCAAAATAATGTTTTGGGATAATTTGTAGGGAATGCCTGCCCCCTCAAACAAAGCGGCTACTTCCTGCGCAGCAGGGACATTCTCATCACTCAGTGCGCCGAAAACGATATGGCCTTGGGCGGTTTGTTCCACAATGCCCGGCGCAACCACTTTGGCGCCTAAATAGCATAACCCTCCCAAAACAGTGTTGTCAGGGAAGGCTTCTTGGATCACTGCTTCCACGCCTATTCCATTTTGTAATGAAAGAAAAAGAGTATCGGGGCCAATAAGGTCTCGGATGTTGTCGAGAATGGCTTTGGTTGAATAGGCTTTGGCTGTGAGCAAGACAAGTCTGACGGAAAAAGGATCTCTGGGTGTTGTGGGACCTAGGGTTTTAATGGGCAAGACAACTTCTTTCCCTTTATCACGCAGTGTAAGGCCCTTTTGTTGAAGAGCCTTTAAGTTAGCCCCTCTGGCTAAAAAAACCACATCATTGTTTGCTTGAGCCAATAAACCCCCGTAATAAAGACCCACCCCTCCGGCTCCGGCAATTAAGATAGTCATAATTTCTCTTTAGTGAGTATTGTGATTAAAAGTAAATATAAAAGGGGGGATTACTTCTTGAAATTCCTTTCAATCTTGTATAAATCCCTCCACAGCTTACCCTATGAGGCTTTCCACTATCACGATTTTGGTCACCACTCTTCTTGTTAACGTGGCCATCTGGGTTTTTATTAACAAGCCGTTTCATTTGGTGGAGTCACATTATCCTCTCAACAGCCTTTCGTTTAATCCTTTTAAAAGATATCAAAACCCTTTTGATTTAAGCTATCTGACTGCGGCGGAACTGGAATCTGACATTAAAGTATTGGCTGGCAAAACGCGTAGTGTTCGTATCTACAGTGCTCGTAATGGGCAAGAACAAATTCCTGCCATTGCTAAGAAATATGGATTGAAAGTGGTGGCCACCGCTTTCTTGGATGATGACAAAGATACCAATGCTAATGCGTTGGAAGTGGATGGCATCATTCAAATGGCCAAACAAAATAAGAATGTCACTCACGTTATTATCGGTAACGAAACGCAATTGCACAAAACCGTGTCCCGTGAGGAGTTGCTGGGTTATATCGCGCGTGCTCGCCAAGAATTGAAGGTGCCTGTGTCTACGGCGGAACCTTGGGATTTTTGGCTTAATAATCCTGAAATGGCAACAGAGGTGGATTTTGTTGCCGTCCATATTCTTCCTTATTGGTTGGAAGTGCCCATCGATCGTGCGGTTGATTATGTGCTGGAGAAATACAATACCGTTAAAGACCGATTTCCGAAACAAGAAGTGATGATTGCCGAAACCGGCTGGCCCAGTGATGGGCCGCAACGGGGTGCGGCACAAGCGACTCAGGCGAATCAGGCTTTGTTTGTGCGGGATTTTATCCGACGCGTGGAGCTTTCAAAAATTAATTACAATATCATTGAAGCGTTTGATCAGCCCTGGAAAGGCCAGACTGAAGGGCGGGTGGGGGAGCATTGGGGTATTATGGATGCCGACCGCAACGATAAGTTCCCCATCAAAGGCCCGGTTTTGGAAGATCCCAATTGGAAGTACTGGGCTTTGTCTTCCACTATTTTAGGCTTTCTAGCGAGCCTGCTGTTTTTATTCCGCAGACCTAATCTTAAAAAAAGAGGGCAGGCTTTTTCCATTATTGTTTTTCAAATATTGGCAGGGCTGATTACTCAATTGGCTCGTGAAGCCTCCGACCAATATATGTCTCCAGGTGATATTGTGTTTTGGTCCGTCATGATCAGCGCCCAGGTTTTATTAGCCATCATCCTGTTGACCGATGCGGCCGAAATTGCCGACGTAGTTGGAGGTAAACCTCTGAAAAATCGTTTTGACCCTATTCAAGAAGCGCATCCTTCGTATCCTTTTGTTTCTATTCATTTGGCCTGTTGTCGAGAACCCCCCGAAATGGTGATAGCGACCATCGATAGCCTAGCCCGGTTGGATTATCCTGACTTTGAAGTGATTGTTGTTGATAACAATACATTAGATGCATCTCTTTGGAAGCCTGTGGAGGCTCATTGCAAGAAATTGGGAGATCGTTTTCATTTTTATTCCCTTGGTTCTTGGCCGGGGTTTAAGGCCGGTGCTCTTAATTTTGCCTTACATGCCACTCATCCTAAAGCGCAGGTTGTCGGTGTGGTGGATGCGGATTATATTGTGGAACCCAACTGGTTGAAGGCAGCTACCCCTTATTTTGATGACCCCACCGTGGGTGTTGTTCAGGCCCCTCAAGAACATCGTGAATGGGATACCCATATTTTCCGACAAATGGAAAATGATGAGTATAGCGGTTTCTTTCGCATTGGCATGGTGCAGCGCAATGAAGTGAACGCCATCATTCAACATGGGACGATGACTCTCATCCGTCGTGAAACCTTAGACCGTCTTAAAGGTTGGGCGGAATGGTGTATTTGTGAAGATTCCGAACTCGGCTTGCGTATTTTATTAGAAGGCAGCCAAGCCATTTATTTAAACCATTCTTTTGGGCATGGTTTAGTGCCCGATAGTTATGAAGCCTATGCCAAGCAACGATTCCGTTGGGCCTATGGAGGCATGAGAATTTTTAGACATTACTGGCGTGAAATTTTTGGATTAACAGGACGCTTAACGCGCGCTCAGCGTTATCATTTTATCAAAGGATGGCTGCCTTGGATTGGGGATGCGCTCCATATGGTATTTACGGCGACCGCCTTAATTTGGAGTGCGGTGTTGATTGTAGATCCGTTGCATACCGATTTTCCGGAACCGATTTTTGTCTATCCAGCGCTCTTACTTGTGGCTCTTCGTTTATCCGGTACCTTATGGACTTATGCCGCCCGCGTTAAAATTAGCCGTAAACGTACTTTGTTGGCGATGATCGCTGGTGGGTCGCTTACGCATAAAGTGGCGAAGGCGGTGTTTCAAGGTTTATTGGGTTTTCAGCAGCCTTTTTATCGTACACCCAAAATGGACAAAGCGCCTCGTGTGATTCAAGGATTACGTAGTGTGTTTGAAGAATCTGCTCTTGTTTTTATTCTTACGGCTTTGGCGATTACGATGTTGATGATGTTTGGTACCGTGAATCATCAGGCTGTCATTTGGGCTATTGCTTTAGTGGTTCAGGGTTTTCCTTATATGGCTGCTGTGGTGGCCGCCTTGGTGAGCTCCCTGGTGCCCCAGACGGCGTCTCCCGCATGAAAATATTAGTCACAGGGGCTACGGGTTTTGTGGGGATGCATCTTGTGGATGAATTAATATCCCGAGGGCATGAGGTTTATGCATTAGTGCGTCGTCCAGCGCACAAAATTCTTCTGACGCAAAAAGGAGTGAAAGTTTTAGAAGGCGATTTGACCTCTGTAAAATTTTTAGATCTTCCTCTTGTTGATTCCGTCATTCATCTGGCCGGCCTGATTAAAGCAAAAAATACGGATGAATTTTATCGCGTCAACGAAGATGGTACACGTCATGTAGCCGACATGTTTCGGCAGCGTTCTTTAAAAAATTTTATTTTGGTTTCTTCTTTGTCGGCGCGGGGGCCTTTGCTTCATCAGCATGATGAAGACGGCAAAGGTGCCGTCAGTCATTATGGGCGCAGTAAATTTAAAGCAGAAGAGGTGGCACAAAAAACGTTGCCTCATACTCCTGTTGTTATTGTTCGTGCGCCGATTGTATATGGCCCTGGTGATAAAGAGACCCTGTCGCTTTTTAAGTTTTTTAAGAAAGGATTCTTCCCCAAATTTGGATCTGCCGTTTATCAACACAGTTTTATTTTTGTAAAAGATTTGGTTGTTGTGTTGGCCACGTTGGCTGAAAAAGCGGATCGTTCGGCGGTGTATTACCCTAACGATGGTGAGAATGGCTATGCGCTGGATCACTTGATTTCTTTAGGTGAAAGGCTGTTTGGTCGCAAAATTCGCCGTCTGCCCGTCCCTCTTTTTTTAGCGGGAACCCTGGCCTTTATTTCTCAATTTTTAGGAAAAGTTTTTGGTTTTATTCCGCTCTTTAATAGAGATAAATTCTCTGAGATGAAGGAGCCTTTCTGGACGTGTTCCAGCCAAAATCTTTTTAAAGATCATACTCTCCCTCCTTGCGTGAAACTTCCTCAGGGGCTTGAAATCTCTAAAGAATGGTACGAAAAAGAAGGTTGGCTTTAGGCTCATTCTTAACGCAACTTTTTTGACATCTTTCCGATAAGCTCTTAATTCAATTTTAATTAGAAAATTATGCCTAAAGTATCCCCAGTTGGTGGTGATCTCGCCGCGTTATCTAGTCCTGCAGAAGAAGGAGATGGAATTGTGTCCACTCCGGGGCAACCTGAAGAAACAGTAACCGGGATAGCGGGTCCTGTTACTTTACCAAAAGGTTCAGATCGACCCAATGCTGTATCTTATGCGGGTCGTTTGGCGAGAGGTGTGTCGATTATTTTGGGTGATGCTCAAGTGATGGACCTTGCCAAAAAACTTAAAGACTCCAATGTAGCTATCGCCCAATCTGCTGCGGCTTCTTTACTTTATATCTCACAAGATGCTCCCCAAAGAATGACTGCACTAGTGATACATTTGGTATTAAAGGGACTGGATAAATCAGACATAGCTTGTAATTGTTTTCGTATTCTTAACAATGTCATTAGGAATGACCCGAGCAAAATTAGCTCCCGGCTGATAGGTGTTTTGGCTGGAAAAATCGAAGGCCAAGAAGAAAATGGTTGGCTGCTAAGAAGTTATATTGAGACTATTGAATATGTGGCTAAAGTGGCACCGCATCGGGTTACGGACAAGGTTGTTGATGTTCTTTTAAGTCGTCTTCTTTCTTTTGATCATGATGACCAGTATATAGAATATGTTTGGGCCTTGGAGTCTATAGCCCATTATGCTCCCGACCGCATCACCCGATCGGTTGTTATGGTTTTGGATCAAGCTATGCAGAATGCTTATTTAAACGACGTAGCTGATTATGTGAAGGCTTTTAGAAGCATTGCTCTGAATTCTAATAAAGAACCCATTGCCTGCCAAGCTGTTTGGGTCTTAGCCAAACATTTGAAATCTCAAAGCATCATCTTGGCCAGAGAATGTGCTCTTGGCTTGGAGATGATATCTCGTAAGGCTTCTCCTGCTGTGGCTGATAAGGCCGTTGCAGCACTGGTGACGGGGCTTAAGCATCCTTCGGGCAGTGTTGTCCTCATATGCGTTGGTCTTCTTTCTTCCGTGGTTGAAGGAAAATCTGAATATATAACCTCGGACTTTGTAAATGAGATGATTGGTTTATTAAATCATCCTGACGCTGCTGTTGCCAGGGAGGCTGCTATTATTCTAGGGTTTATTTCTAGGGTTAAGCCGGACTTGATTGATTTGAATACTCTTTGGCCTTTGTTGGGCTTGAGATCAATTGAGTTTAAAGATGCAGGCAATGGTATTTCCACGACTCCGTGGTTTATGGAAAAATATTTAGCGCGGATTCCGCCTCCTGATGAGGCATTGGTTTTGGGGGCTGTTGAAATGGTTAAGGGTTTGGAGCAGCCGCCCGTTGATGCCGAGCCTTTGCCTGCAAATGGAGCTTATAATCGCTCTGTGAAGTATCCATTGCGAGATGGGCGACTGTTGGTTTTTAAAAAGGCCAATGAAGGACAATCAGAGGCTCAGTTAGTGCGAGAGGTCCTTTGGCTGGATCTTGTGAAAAAGAAAGTGTCCGGATTAAGAAGTACGCTTCCTGAACCGATTCTCGATGAAGCAGGACGTCCTGTGGTTTATGACATAGATGGTGTGTCTGCCATCGCTTTTAAGGCTTCGTCTAATTATTATCGTTATTTGGATGATCCTTCGCTTACGGATGAAGAGTTTCTAAAAGGGTTGAAAAACTCCGTCCATGACATGGTATTGCTAGCACGTTATGGTATTTATCATAGGACACCCCTGACTTTATTTCATGACCAAACAGGAACATCCCCGCGCCTTTTTGTTTTATCCCCAGGAGTTGCTTTTAACTCTAAAGGAGAGTTGGGTGATTTGGATAATTGGCCTGAAGCCTTGGCACATGGAAATATGGGTGTTGATGGTATGAGAGATTTAGAAGAATTGGTTACCTTAGAGGAATTGATGCAGCCAGGTTCTCCCTACGCGAAACAACTGCAAGAATTGAAAATGAAGCCTAATGCTGCTGTTCTTATGGATGCTCTTCTTATGGCCAATGTTTATTTTGCGGCCAGTCTTTATATTGGAAATAGAATCCGTATTGCGGCGGAGAGCTATGCTCAATCAGAGGCTTACATTGAAGGTGTTCCATTTTGGCAAAATGATAAGTGGTTGCAAAAGTATGCTGATTGGCTTTTGGATACCCATGCTGAAGGTTATTCAGCCCGTTGGAATTTAAGTTTAGATGCGGCGCGTGAGGTGATTCGCGTGCGGGCCGATTGGTTACGCTTGGCGCGTCAATTGGCGTTTTTTATGACGAATGCTTATGTTCCTTATGTAACAGATTCCCCAGATAGGCTTCCTTTTCCCACCGATTTGATTTATGGCCCCGACGTTAAAGTCAGTGCTTTTGGTCCTTATAATAGACATGTTAAAGGAACTTTTCACCCGACTTATGGATGGATTTCACGTGATGGTGATCTCACTAAATTGGGTATTGGTTCCGATGGAGGCCGCTTCACCATAACAGAAGCCGAAAAAGCTTTTTGGAGTATGGCCGTGGCTCCACCTCATTATCAGTGGTCCGAACAATCTGGAGATGAAAAACAAACAGGTAAAGCCCCTGTGACCCATGAAGGAACAATAACATGCCAACCCCTTGCTTCTTCTCCCCAGGGTGGTTTTCTCGGGGAGCTTGTTTCCATGGCCTTTGAACAAGGCTACGAGATTTTGGGGCAAAGTTTACCGGAGCTCGTTAAGGTTAGTGAATCTTTGAAAACTTATGTGAATTCACCGGATGATTCTGTTTTTTATGGTGGTCTTAAAGAACATGGCCGTAAAGATTTAGCCGCCGCTCTTGAACAATCTAGAATTTGTTTAATGCCAGAGCAACAAGGATTACTTTTAGCGGCTGTAGTTTTAGGCGATAGATCTTTAATCGATTCTTTGATTAAGAGTTATGGTATTTCTATTCCTGCACCGATTAAACCCAGCACTTCCACCACTTCCGCTGAAGCAATTTCCACAATAGTTCCTGCGATTGTATCATCAAATTTTTCTTTATCATTATAATTTAATCCATGTTTAAATAACTCCCTCCAGCCCCCTTTTACTTTAAGAGGGGGATTTAAGATAATTTTAGGATTGAAACCTATCTTCTAAGGCTGTAGGTTTTCTTTTTATGAAATCAATTTTTAATTTTTTACCCTTTATTCTTATGTTTTCTTTCTTTTCTTCTGTGTCGCAAGCGGTGGATTTATACAAAGATCCTCTCATTCTTTTTAAAGATAACACCAATCAATGGTCGGTGGTGAATGCCCAAACCGGGCAAGTGACGGAGAAGGCGTTTAAGCCCGGTAATGCAGAAGGTATTTTTAAGCCTCCTTATTTTTTTCATGCCGATTCCATTTTTTCGTCTTTAGGTTATTTTTATCATCTGCCTTTTCCCAATAATCCTAAAGTGGGGAATGTTCCGACAGGCATGTCTTCCGATTTATCGATGCATCGTTTTGTGTACGTGGATTATACCGATTCTACCACCAGTAATTATGTAGCCGTCAGTGATATTGATGGGACGTCGATGAAGAAAATTACCGATGGCGGGGCAGAGCCCAAATGGATTTCCAATGATTTGATTATGCTACGCGGTGGAGATTTGCTGGGCGGGAATAAAATTTTTACCGTTAAGCCAGACGGGGTAGGTCTGAAAGAAATATATAATTCGGCCCCCAATGGTTTGTCTTATTTGTCTTTAAGTAAAAAAAGAGATGAGGTGGTTTTTACCGAAAGAACCGGTGGAAATAATGGCGCTGATACTTTAATCAACTCCGTGAATGTCCAAACGGGTGCTAAAACTTTGTGGGTATCTTCACCCGACTTCTTTTATGCACTTACGCCCCGTTTTAGCCCCGATGGGAGTAAAGTCGCTTTTATGGCTCGCTCTGAATTAATAATCCCTGGAAAGATGTCGCCTTATAACTTGTGGGTGGTGGACCGTCCGGGAGACAAACCGAGAGCTTTGCTTAAGATAGACAATCTAGATAGACCCGGATTTATTTTTGGTAAGGGTTATACTGCCGTTGCTAGTTTTGATTGGTCCTCCGATGGATCCAAGTTGGCTTTTTTAGCCGCTATGGATGGGGATTGCCGCATGATGAATGAAGGTGGGGGTATTGACTGCCATTACGATGTTTATGTGGTAGATGCCGATGGAACAAACTTTAAACGCTTAACGCGTCTTAAGCTTAAGAAAGGTGGGGGTATCCATTGGGTTAATTTTTAAAAGAAGGCAATTCCCCATTGACACTTTTTTTATGAATAGGCTAAAGCTGAAGGGTCAAGGTTTTCCCACTTTTTAGGAAAGGAAGGTGTTGTATGGACCTCAAGAATTTTTTAGATGAAGCCTTTAACAAAGGCAAAAATATTAAGGAAGAAATTGTTAACGAAATCTTCAGTTCTAAAATGCTGTCCGAAGTGGTCAATAACGACCTTTTCGTTAAAGCAGTTTCCAAAGCCATTGAAACCAAGGAAGAAGTGACTCGTGTTTTGCGTCACAACATCCAAACTGTTTTTAAGGTGATGGATGTGCCTTCTCGCAGTGATTTGGAAAATTTAAACCGTAAGATCGACCATTTGGAAAAATCCATCGATAAAGTGGGCAAACGCTCTCTTACGGCGACAAGTCTTCGTAAAATCAATCGACGTTCCGTTAAAAATTAATTTGTGCAACAAGACCTTAAAGTTGGCATTTTCGATTCGGGCATTGGGGGCCTTACTGTTTACAAAGAAATTGCCAAAGCATTGCCCGCCGAAGATATTATCTACTTAGGTGATACTGCGCGCGTTCCCTACGGGACCAAGTCACAAGACATTGTTTTAAAATATACCATTCAAAATACTCTGTTTTTGCTGGATCAAGGAGTTAAAGCCGTGGTGATTGCCTGTAATACGGCTTCGGCTTACGGACTGGAAGCAGTGCAGAGGTATTTTAAAATTCCCGTGTTGGGGGTGGTGGAACCGGGAGCGGCTACCGCAGTGGCTCAAACAAAAAATAATAAAATTGGTGTGATTGGCACGGAGGGAACAATCAAGTCCGAGGCCTATCGCAAAGCCATTACGCGTCTTCAACCCCATTCTGAAATTATTTCACAATCTTGTCCCTTATTAGTGCCTTTGGCGGAAGAAGGGTGGTTTGAAGGGGAAGTCGTCGATCGGATTTTAAGTCAATATCTGGCGGATGTTAAAAAGAGTGATATCGACACCCTTATCTTAGGTTGTACGCATTATCCTCTCTTTAAAAAAACATTGAGTCGTATTTTGGGGGACAAAATTACTCTTGTGGATTCTGCAGTGGAAACAGCCAAACGCTTGAAGGAAGTTTTGACTGAAAAGGGTTGGATGAAGTCGCCAGGCAAGGGGAACCGTCGTTTTTATTCTACTGATGCTCCCGACCGCATGCAGAAAGTGGGCAAATTGTTTCTAGGTGAAGAGATTGGGGAAGTCCATAAAGTGGAAATTTTGTAGGGCTGAGTGTTTTTCAGGGGTAGGCTTTTTTGAAGTTTTTTTATGAATTGATTCGTTTATTTGTTATCCAATTCTTGACTCTTTTTCCAAAACCTTTTAATCAAGTTTTTCCTCATGAATCAGAAAAAAAGATCCGTTGCTGAGTTGGAAAATCTGGCCCGTGAATTAAGAATTCTTATCCTTAAGATGGTTCATCACGCCAAGTGCGGTCATACCGGTGGGCCTTTGTCTTGCATTGATTTGCTGACAGCTCTTTATTTTTACACCATGCGTGTGGATCCTCAAAATCCTCTCTCTCCCGATCGGGATCGTTTTGTTCTTTCTGCAGGGCATACGGCCCCGGCTTTGTATGCTTGCTTGATTAAAGCGGGTTTTATTCCTGAAGCAGAAATGTGGAATTTACGAAAATTAGGCGGTGGGCTTCAAGGGCATCCTAAGCGTCATTTGGAATGGGGTATTGAAATGTCTACCGGTTCCTTGGGTCAAGGGATGAGTATTTCCAACGGAATGGCCTTGGCGGCCCGTTTGGACAATCGGCCTTATCGAGTTTATTCCCTTGAGTCCGACGGTGGGTCCCAAGAGGGGATGATGTGGGAAGGTGCGATGACCGCTGCACATTATAAATTGGATAATCGTGTGGCGCTGCTTGATTACAATAATATTCAAATCGACGGTTTTTGCTCCAACGTAAAAGAAGTGGCCCCTTTGGATAAAAAATTTGAAGCTTTTGGCTGGAACGTACTTTCCATCGATGGTCACAACATGAAACAGATTTGTGAAGCTCTCGATACGGCAGAAACTGTTAAAGGTAAGCCAACACTCATTTTGGCCAAAACCTTGATGGGTAAGGGTGTTTCTATTTTTGAAAATAAACCAAAATATCACGGCGTGGCTCCTAGTGATGAGGAAATGGCCGTGGCGATGAAAGAATTACAAGCTTAAATTAAGGCTCTTCACTGGGTTCAAGCGTGTCCTTTTTGGGACAAGCTCAGCCAGTGAAATGCTTGAACCATGACGGAAATCGCAACACGCGAAGCATACGGAAAAAAATTAGCCGAACTGGGAGACAAAAATCCTCCAATTGTGGTGCTAGATGCAGACTTGTCCGGTTCTACCAAAACGGAAGTGTTTGCCAAAAAATTTCCGCACCGTTTTTTTAATATGGGTGTGGCTGAGCAAGATATGTTAGGAACCGCTGCCGGTTTGGCTGCGTGTGATAAAATTGTTTTTGCTTCTACCTTTGCTATTTTTGCTGCGGGCCGTGCTTGGGAACCCTTTCGTCAATCTTCGGCGTATCCTCATCTTAATGTTAAATTGTGTGCCTCTCATGCTGGCCTGACCGTAGGGGAAGATGGTGCTAGTCATCAAATGATAGAAGATATTGCTTTAATGCGGGTGATTCCTGGCATGAAAGTTTTTGTTCCTTCCGATGGTATTGAAACCGAAAAAATCTTGGAAGCCATTGTGGTCGATCAAGGGCCTTGTTACGTTCGCTTAAGTCGTGCGAAAGGTCCGGCTGTTTTTGGGCCCGATTATCAATTTAAAATCGGCAAAGGCCATGTGTTACAAAAAGGGAAGGACCTTTGTATTTTTACTATGGGTTTTATGACCTCCCTTGTTTTACAAGCTGCTGAAATTTTAAAAACCAAAGGTATTAATCCCACAGTTGTTAATCTGGCTTCTGTTAAACCGATTGATGCTGCTTTGATTGTGGAAATGGCTAAAACCCACAACTGGTTAGCCAGTGTGGAAGAACATACCGTTATGGCTGGTTTTGGTTCTGCTGTTGCTGAAGTATTAACCGATCAATCCCCTCGGCCCTTGATTCGCTTAGGACTGCAGGATGAGTTTGGACAGTCCGGTGGTTATAAAGAAGTGCTGGCGCATTATGGTTTATCTCCTCAAGGCATTGCCGATTCTTTGCTTAAAAGGATACGTTCATGAAGAAAAGACGTTTCTTGTCGTTAATTTTTGGGGTCTTATTCATTTTTGGAGCTTCAGCCTGGGCCTTAAGTGATAAAATTTACCAAGAGCTGGAAATTTTCACCCGTTTAATCGAAATTGTCGACAAGCAGTATGTCACCCCTGTTAATGAACATGATCTGATTATGGGGGCTATCAAGGGCATGCTGGAAGCGTTGGACCCCTATACCGTTTATCTCCCTCCCGACATGTATAAAGATTTTAAATCCGATACCACGGGTAAGTTTGGGGGTATTGGTTTAGAAGTCAGTATTAAAGAAGGTATTCTTACCGTTGTGGCACCCATTGAAGATTCTCCGGCTAGCAAAGCGGGAATTAAATCTGGCGATCGTATTTTAAAAATTGATGGGAAAGCCACTAAAGATATGAACCTAGTGGATGCGGTTCATGCCATGCGGGGTAATAAAGGTCAAAAAGTGGTTCTCACTTTTTGGAGAGAAGGATTTACCGAAGCGCGTGAAGTGAGCTTGGTTCGAGAAATTATCGAAACCCCTAGTGTGAAATCGGAGCTGGCAGAAGGGGGAATTGGTTATATCCGTATTACGATGTTTCAAGAAGGGACTGGAGAAGATTTAAAAAAATCTTTAGAAGCCTTAGAAGCTAAATATGCGGCGCCTCTTAAAGGAATTGTTCTCGATTTAAGAGATGATCCAGGTGGCCTTCTTTCTGAAGCGGTGAGTGTTTCCGACTTATTCATCGATAATGGCCCTATTGTTTCCACAAGAGGACGGGATCAAAAAACAGAAATGCTTTCGGCCAAGCCAGGCAGCCCCTATGAACGCACACCGTTGGTGGTATTAGTCAATCATGGATCGGCGTCCGCATCTGAAATTGTTTCGGGGGCTCTTCAAGATACCAAACGCGCTAAAATTTTGGGGACTCAATCTTTTGGTAAAGGCTCCGTCCAAACTGTTTTGGATATGGGCGGTGGGGCGGCTTTAAAAATTACTATTGCTAAATATTACACTCCCAAAGGTCGTTCCATCGATGGCAAGGGCATTACCCCCGATGTGTTGATTAATCAAACTGCTCTTGAAAAAGATTTTGCAAAAACAGAAGAAAAAGACCGGCCAACACTCACTCAATATCAAAAAGACCAAGCGTTAGAAATTATCAAAAAGATGTAAGAGGTTATTTCCTCCCATCAAGGGAAAAGGGAGAAATACTCTTTGCCTTAGTTTTAAATCTTATCTGAGTCATACCGGCATGTTTTAAGCCGGTATCCATTTAAATTTTAAATTAATTTTAAAATGGTCCCCGGCTTAAAGCATGCCGGGGTGACGAAAGGGTATTCAAAAAAAATCAAACAGAGACACTACCGATTTTTAAAACGGATATCCTAACTGCGTGTAAATTTCCAAACCATCCGACCCAAAGCCCATATCTAGCCGGCCGATTACATTAGGAGGCACAAATAATCTAAAACCCATGCCGACCAAGGGTTGCCAATATTTAAAACCCAGGGTGGAAATAGAAGGGGCGACTCTCCCGATTTCAAAAAAAGGATCGAGATAAGTTTCAAAATAATTTCCGAACATTTTTGCTTTAAATAAGCGCATTCGTTGCTCGGCTTGAAAAGCAATTTTGACTTGGTCGACAAACCGTAGAGGCGTGAAAGATCGTAAGGTTTTATCTCCCCCTAAAGAAGCCATTTCGTAGAAGGGCACCCGACGTCCGAAAATTTCTTCAAAACTTAAACGCAATGCCGTTGTGAAGCGCTCATTATTTTCAGAAAAAAGATGAATGGCTTCAAAGTTTAAGCCTTGAAAATTTTTATCGCTTCCCAAAGTTTTGGATGAAAAAAAGTAGCCTAGTTTGAATAAACTACCCTTTTTGGAGTATTCTCTCTCAGGTCGGTTGTCGAAAACAATCGAAGGGCCAAAAAGAAGGTTGGTGGAATCTACCACGTTGGATAGAAGTCCGTAACGTTTTTGCGTGTCATCCACGTCATCAAAAGCGCGTTGCAGCAAGTCGGTTGTATGAAAGGCGGTTGTCCAGTTGGCTGTTATATGCGGCAGAAAGGTATAGCCGGTAATCAGGTCCATATTGAAGGAGCGGGACGTAAAATTGCTTTGTGCTTTTTCGCTACGTTGTGGGCCTAATCCAAAAAAACGTCCGAAAGGACTTTTTTTGAAAGTCACAGAGGCGTCGATATAAAATTTATCGAAAAAAGTAGGATCAAAAAAATGGAAGGTGGCCTCGCGTTCATAACGCTGGGCCATGCCGAAGTAAAACTCAATGGCTTGATCTGGTTTTGGATAAAAATAAGAAAGAAAAGAGCCGCCTATTTTGGTGATGCTGTTATATTGTCCGATCATACCGGCAATGGCTTTAATGGAGCCGTCTTTTTTATCCGACATGATCATAATGGGCATGAGCCCGTACGTAAGCCCTTCATCTGGGCTAATTTCAAAAACTGGAACGGGGAAAAAATCGAACGAACCACTTTTAAAAAAAGGTTGGGATTCTTTGGAGCCCTCGGTAGCTGCATGAACGGAGGTCGACAAAAGTAAAATACAAAAGAAGGGAAATAATTTTCGCCAAAAGATCATTTTTTATACACAATACGTAACACGATCGGCACCATCAGTAAAGCGGCTACAAGACAAGTGAGGCTACCGATGCTCATAATCATTCCAAAACTGGCCAGGCCTCGGTGACGCACCATGCTGAGTGCCCCAAAGCCAATGAGTGTTGTTAGGGTCGATAAAATGATGGCTGGAGCCACTGTGTGCAGCATCTCTTTAACATTTCTGTGTTCCCTAAAATGATGTACAAGATGGACTCCGTTATCAATGCCTAGGCCAATCAAGATGGGAAGTGCAAAAAAATTGGCCAAATTGAGGGATACGCCCAAAAAGTTCATCCAGCCCAATAACCATAAAAAGCCTGATATTAAAGGGAGAGAGGCAATGAAGGCATGGGGCCATGAGCGAAAATCGAGCATCATAAAAATAAAGACCAAGATTAAAGTTAAAAACCCGACTCGATAAAAACCATGTTTCATGCGTTTGGCCGACTCATAAACACTGACAGGGGCTCCCGTGACATGCGGATCGACGGTTCGTAATTCTTGAATAAATTTTTCCATGGAATTTTCCTGCCAAATGTCTCCGGCTGGTGTGATGTAGAGAGCATATTGGCCTGAGGCACTGATGTATCTTTGTCTTACTGTTTGAGGTAGATCATGGACTGTTAGTGGGGCAGGCGACAGATTTGCCATAAATTGTTGTGTTTGTTGATGTAAGTTGCTGAAGAAAATAATTTCGGATTGTCGAATTTTCTGCCAAGTTTTATCGCCATCTTTATCAAGTTTTTCTAGTAATTGTGATGTTGTGCTCATGAGTGTTTCCATCGATTCAACGGCCTGTGTTTCCCCTGATTGAAAGGCTAAATTTTGTATGTTTTCGAGAGATAATTTTAATTTCTCTAATTTTTCTCTCAAATAATCACTGAGAACTTGTCGTTGGGAAGGGGCAAAATTGAAAGAGAGGTTTTGTTTAAGCTGATTAAGGTTAGCGCGTCGTGCTTCTTGATTAAGAGGAATAACGGAGTGAAGAGATTCAACGCTGGCAACACTGGGTAATTTTTTCAGGGCTTCTTCCAGGCGCGTCAGTTCTTCTTCACTGGAAGCAAGGCTGGCAGCAAACCACGTGGAGGCCCCGCCATCTTCCATGATTTTTTTCTCGAAAATGACAGATTCTAGATGGGGGTCCTGAAGTTTGAGAATATTATTTTCAAAATGGGTTTTTAAATAAAAAGGCGCGGCCGCTAAGGTGGCACACAGGACAAGGCCCAATGTTAAGTAAGGTTTTTTGAGAAGCCCGTCTAAAAATTTAAATTCCCCAAAACTGTTTACGGCGGCGTTCTTTGTTTGATGATCGGGTCGTTTCTTCTTTTGAGAAGAATATTTTTCGGCGACTAAAAGAAGGGCGGGAAATGTGATGAGTTGAGAGAAAAGACAGAAGAGAACCCCGCACCCTGAAACAAATCCTAATTCTTGAAGCCCCAGAAAATCGGCAGCCAGTGCTGCAAAAAAAGCGGCTGCGGTGGCCAGCCCACCGGTGACAATGCCTTCCCCCGTAGCTAAAAGACTTTTACGAATCGCTATTTCAACCCCTTGGTTTTTGTTTCGTTCTTTTAAGTAGCGTAGTAAAAAATGCATTCCGTAATCCACACCAATTCCCACAAGAATAATGGCGAAAACTAAAGTCAGTAAATTTAGATGTCCTAAAGTGAGTGTAATAAATCCTGTGGACCAGGAAATACCACAGACTAAGGCCAGCATAATCAGCAATGGTTTGGTCAAGTTTTTTAGATAAAAAATGTAGAGCAAAGCGACAAAGATAAGAGAGGCCATTGAAGCCCAGAGCGAATCGTTGCCGGTGGAGGCCATTTCGTCAGCTTGAAGAATGGGGCGCCCTGTGAGTCCAAAGGTCAAGTTGGGGTAGTCTTGGCGCAGTTCCTGCATTTTTTCCCTTAAAAATTCCAAAGGTTTTTCCACTACTGCCATAGTGCTGTAATCTTTCTTTGGCATGATTTGCAAAAAGAGCAGGCGGCCACTGGGAGAAAGAAAGAAACCATCAGGATCTTGTTGATACTTTAATCCCAAGATGGGTTGTAATAAGGAAGAGGGCATGATTTTTTTCATCGCCTCCGGTTTGTCCATAGAATCCAAAATGCGTTGTAATAGTTCAAAGCCTGGTTTGAGCTGATCGGCGTTTTTTTGTAAATCTTTAAGTGGGGCTTGCAATGTGTCGGTTGTCATTTGCAGTAAGCCTTCAAAATCGTTTAAAGAGGCTATCCGCGAGATAGGAGCTTTCCAGTCGAATAATTTTTGGGACAATTGTTTAAAATCTTCATCGGGCAGTAAAAGAAAGGCCCGGCTTTCAAAAACGCTTAAATCTTCACGATAATTAATTTTGGTAAAATAATCGGTACGGTCCTTAATTTTGTCAGTTAAAGCCACGAGGGCTTTTTTGGCTTCCTCCCGGTTTTCTGGGGTGACTTCAAAGACGACGTAAAAATATTCTGAATCTCCAAATTGATCTAAAAATTTTTGGTATTCTTGGCGGTAAGTTTTTTTAGCTGAAATGAGGTTATCTTCATTTGTGTCGAGTTTTAAATTATTGAGCGAGTAGAAAGCTGATAGTGCCGCCAAGGTAACGGAGAGGGTAATGATGAGCCAAGGAAAGCCGATGATGAAGTCGGCCAATTTTTGAAGGAAACGTTTTTTAAGAGAGGGCATATTAAAGTTTTATGAGATTAAAAGATAGTATCTCATGGAGCTTATAAAATCCTTTATCGGATGTCAGAAGGCTGAGGTTGAAATCAATTGCCGATTTTAATATTAGCCAATCCCCCAATTTTGGAAGGTTTAATCCTTGAGAGAGGCATTTTCTATAAAAAGAAATCAACTGGTCAAAGTTCTCTGGGCTGTAGTCACAAAATGCCAATTGCAGTAGGTATTTCCGGACACGTCGTCTTTCCAGTTCGCTAGAGATGCCACGCAGTAATTCAAAATAAATGATGTGATTTGTAACAATTTCTGTTTTTTTATAAATAGATTCTTCAAGGAAGCGGCAGGCAGGCGTTTGTTTTTTCTTCAAAAAATCAATCCAAACACAGGTATCAACTAAAATCATCAGCGGTCCTTTTTATAATTATAATTTTTTGAAAAATGGATTTTTCCCCGTAAGTGTGAAAGTCCCTCAAAGGCTTGATGGCTTTGAGTAAGGCGGTTTAACGCAAAGTCAACTACCTCTCGGGTTGTTTTAAAACCAGAAATCCTTTTAGCTTTTGTTATTTTGATGGTGTCGACCACAATATTGGTTCTTTTTTGCATACACTCATTTTAATATAAATGTGTATAAGATGTAAATTCTTTTTCTACCCGGCCCGCTTGTTTTCCAGGGCGGCTTTGGCCAAGTTTTTGCCCATTTCCCAAAGAGGGCCGGAGACTTTGCCGCAGTCTTCCACGACGGAGTTGATGGCGGACACAAATTCATCAATGTGCGATTCTTCAATCACTAGAGGGGGGAGTAGTTTCACAACGTCTTGATGATGGCCTGAAACTTGGGTGATAAAACTATGGCGACTCATCAAAGGCATGACAATGAGCTCACCAAACAATCCTTTGTCCATTTTGTGTACCAAATTCCAGCTCATTTTTTTGAGAAGCGATTGAGGTTTGCCAAATTCGATTCCAATCATTAATCCTTTGCCGCGCACTTCTTTAAACCATTCGTGACGTTTGAGGGAGTCTCTTAATTTACTGATCAGTAAGTTGCCTAAATAAGCGGCCCGTTCGATAAGCTTTTCCTCTTCTAATAGATGGAGGCTAACTAGCCCCATGCTCATGGCAAGGTTGTTTTGTCCGAATGTGGAGGAGTGCACGACACAGCGATCCATACGGGAAAATACTTTTTCATAAATGAATTTGCGAGCCACGCAAGCCCCAACAGGAACCATGCCACCACTTAAGGCTTTGGCCAGGGTGACAATATCGGGCTGTAAATTCCAATGCTCATAGGCAAACCACTTTCCCGTGCGACCCAGTCCACTTTGAATTTCGTCGGCAACAACTAGTGTGCCATATTGACGACATAATTTTTCTGCCTGAGGCAGGTAATTGTCATCTGGAACATACACACCCTTGCCTTGAATGGGCTCGAATACAAAAGCGGCGACATCTTCTTTTTTTAACTCTACTTCTAAGCTGTTTAAGTCATTCATCATGATTTTTTCACAGCCGGGAAGAAGATCGCCAAAACCATCGCGAAACTCCGCATTTCCATTAAGTGCCAGACTTCCGGTGGAGAGTCCGTGAAAAGCATGATCCAGAAATAAAATCCGTTTTCGCCCGGTGGCACAGCGTGCATACTTGATGGCGGCTTCAATGGCTTCCGTTCCGGAGTTGGTGAAAAATACGTGACTCATACCCTCAATATTAATTTTTTTAAGGAGTGCTTCCGCTAAAAGACCGGAAAGAAGAGGGGCTTCCATTTGTACTAAATTCGCGCTGTTGAGGTCGATGATGTCATGCAGTGTTTTTTTAATGACGGGATGATTGCGTCCTAAAGAAAAAACACCATAACCGGAAAGAAAATCGAGATAACGTCGCCCTTCGGTGTCGTACACATAAGGGCCTTCCCCATTTCGGAACTCTTTATCAAAGCCGATGGTTTTTAAAACTTTGGCGAATTGAGGGTTAATATGGGCCGCATGCAGAGAAAGATGCTCACCGGTGCGTTGGGTGATGATTTCTTTAATGTCAAAAGTCATGTTTTGGATTTATCAAAGCCTGGCTAAAAAGGAAAGTGAGGAGTTTGTTATGATTTAATGATTGCTGGTTTTTTGTGTGCTCTGGCATACTACTTTTCTATGACGTTTCTTCTGCAAGCTCAGAATCTGACAAAGGCTTATGGTTCCATAATTGCTTTGGACAACTTAAGCTTTAGTTTGTCTCGTGGAGAGATTGTCGGACTGTTGGGTCCTAATGGCGCTGGTAAGACAACGGCCATTCATATTTTTTTAGGTTTATTGACCCCTTCTTCCGGTGAGGTTTCTGTTCTTGGTTTATCTCCCATTAAAGACCATCACGTTATTGCGTCCCGTATTAATTTTTCTTCCGCTTATGTTAATCTTCCTTCCAACTTAAAAGTGCGGGAGAATTTAAAAATTTTTTCCATGTTGTATAATGTAGAGAAGGCTCAAGAGAAAATTGAAAAATTTTTACATCTTTTTGAAATTGAACATTTAAACAATCGTTTGACGGGGGCTTTATCGGCAGGGGAGAAAACACGGCTAAATTTATGCAAAGCACTTTTAAATGATCCGGAACTTCTTCTCTTAGATGAACCTACCGCCAGTTTGGACCCGGAAGTGGCCGATAAAGTTAAAGTCACCCTCAAGAACATACAAAAAGAAAGAGGGATGGGGATTCTTTATACCTCACACAATATGAAGGAAGTGGAGGAGCTGTGTGATCGAGTGATGTTTTTACATCATGGTAAAACCATGGCTGAAGGCAGCCCTCAAGAGGTGATGCGACAATATCAGAGTGGTAACTTGGATGATGTGTTCATTAAATTGGTAAGGCAAAGTGGATTTGTTAACTCCCTCTAGCCCCCTCTTAGGCTAAGAGGGGGGTATCGGGGAGGTTGGGTGGGGTTATGCACATTCAATTGAAACAATCTTTTAACAGAATTTCCGCCATGTTTTTGCGGTATCTTTATCTTCACAAACGCAGTGTGTCGCGTACTTTGGAAATTGTATTTTGGCCCGTGATGGAATTGTTTGTCTGGGGCTTTTTGACCGTTTATTTAAGGTCGTTAACGCAAGGGCCGTTGGAAAAAATTATTATTTTTCTCATTGGCGCGATGATTTTTTGGGATTTGCTTTATCGCAGTCAGCAAGGGGTGAGTTTGTCGATAGTGGAAGAAATGTGGACGCAAAATATCACCAATATTTTTGTTTCCCCCTTGCGGATTTCGGAATGGCTTTTAGCTACTTTTTTTTACAGCATGGCCAAAATACTTCTGATTGCCTCCCTTCTCAGTGCCATTGCTTTTTTTCTGTATCATTTTAATTTTATTGGAGTCATCGGTTTTTATCTCATCCCTCTTTCGCTTAATTTATTTTTGTTTGGATGGGCGATGGGTATTTTTACTTCTTCTCTTCTTATTCGGTGGGGGCATTCGGTGGAGGCGCTCATTTGGGGTGTGCCTTTTCTGCTTCAGCCTTTTTCAGCTATTTTTTATCCGCTTTCTATTTTGCCCCTGTGGATTCAAAAGGTGGCAGTTTTTCTCCCCAGCACTCATGTGTTTGAAGGGATGCGTGAAATTGTGCGAGATGGAAAGCTCACTCACCCGTATTTACTTCATGCTTTTTTGCTCAATGGCCTCTATTTTCTTGCCGTGGCTTTATTTTTCAATTGGATGTTAAGCCAGTCTCGCAAACAAGGAAAACTGGGGCGTTTGGGAAGTGATTAAGAATTAAAGAGACACGATTTTTAAGAAAGAAAATTTTAAGAAATCATTATCCAAGGTCATTAAATCGGTTATTCCATTATTTTTAAGTGCTAACGCAATACGGGCATCGAAAACTTCATTGCCTTTGATAGAGGGTATTTTTTTTGAGAGTGCTTTAAGTTCTGAAACCCATTCCTCCGATTCCTCTAAAACGATTATTTCAAGCCCAGAGATGTTTGTTTCTATCAATTCAATCGCTTGAAGAAGAGTTAGGGAATGTGAAAAAACTTTAGGATGTGTCAATAACCTTAGCGTTTCCCCGATATTAATGAATGTTGTACAGAGTTTTTCTGTGTTTTTTAGAAGCCACTTTTTAGTTTTAAGATGAGAAGGATGGTCTTCTACCATCAGTTGGACAAGAATATTAGTATCGAGAGCGATCATTTATTTATCGAGAAAATCCATCCACGTTTGTCTGGAATTGAGACTGATACTCATTTTTCCCAATTTTAAAGATTTAATTTTTGTTTTCTTTTTAACTGATTTTGCAAGGGTGTCTTTGCCGACACGGGCCCATAAAGAAATGATTTCCCCCAATGTTTTTTTCTGTTTTATGGCCGTTAATCGGGCTGAATTAAAGAGGTTGTCATCGATGTTAAGACTTGTTTTCATTGATATTCCTATAATGGAATATATATTCTGGTATGTCAAGGGGTCGGTATTAGTTGTTTTTTGGGACTTGCAATGAGGAATACAACTTGTCGTAAATCCAATAGCTTCGAATGACTTTTTTTACATAATCACTGGTTTCATCATAGGGGATGAGTTCGATAAATAAATCGGCAGGTAGTTTATCTCCCCATTTTTCCCAGCGGTCCACCGCATCAGGGCCTGCGTTGTAGCTGGCGATTGTTTTGATGAGGGTGCCTTGAAAATGGCTGGATAATTCTTTCAAATAAAAAGCGCCAAAACGAATAGCGGTTTGAGGATCGTTCAATTGATAAGGATTAAAGTTTTTTACGTTTAATGAGGTGGCAATTTCCATCCCTGTTTGAGGAATAACCTGCATCAAACCAAAAGCATTGGCATTGGAAAGAGCGGAAGGCTTAAAAGCTGATTCTTCACGCATGATGGACCAGACTAAAAGTGGGGAGATGCCAAATCTTGCAGCTTCCGCTTCAACCCATTCGGGATAGGCTTGAGGATAAGCGAGTGAAAGATAGAAAGGAAGACTGGCCCCGGAAGGTGCCGCTTTAAGCGAGTTAATCCCCATGGCATAAACCCGATTGAAATTATGAGCGGCCAAAAGAGCCTGAGATAATTCGTCGTAAGATAAATCCACCGGTTCAGTCTGCACACTTTCTTCATAAGCGGGAGCCAGTAAACCAGCTTGAGAAAGAAGAATGGCTTTTCTGAGCGGTTGATGGATATCCAAGCGATTGATCCATGCCGTGGACTCTGTTTGTATGGGCGCTGAAGGCAAATCCGATATTTTTTGAACGTCCACCAAGATATCCGGAACAATGCCTCCTTCTATGAGGCGTTGTGAGGATAAAAGACCGTAATAACTCCACGGATCCCGTGCAGCTAAATCACTGTAGAGGCCTTGAGCGTCTCTTGCTCTACCGGTTTGCTCCAAAATACGAGCCCGCCAATAATCAATGGTATTCAGTTCTTTTTTGTCGCGTGTGACTTTTTCTATCCGTTCCAAAAGACTCATTGCTTCTGGATAGCTTCTCAACAAATATGCTGACCAAAACAGATACCATTGTACTTTTTCTTTTTGATAAACTTTTTTGTCCGCCATCAGCTTTAAAAAAGCATCATGTGCTTTTTTGTAATCGCTGGAGTCGAAATAAATAAACGCGATTTTATAACGGGATATCATCGCCTCACGTGAAGTGGGATATTGCTCTGTTATTTTTTGATGGTACACAAGGGCCTTGTCGAATTGGTCGGAACGCCCATAACTATTGGCTAAATTATTTAAAGTTGTGACGTCGCGTTGACCTGAATCCCATAATTTTTGGTATAAAACGGCAGCCTCACGATAATCGCGGCTTTTATAGGTGGCCGAGGCGATGTCTTTTGAATTCACTAATCCTTTGGGTGCTAATTTTTGTAAAAGTTTTAAACCTTCACGCGGCAATCCCGCATCTAGCAAATTATCAGCACGATTTTTGAGCTCTTGTGGGGATAGGAGACTCTCTATAGATCCCCCTAGTTTGTTGAGTACGTCGGCCTCTTGTTCACTGAAAGGATATTTGATGAGGAGTGTTTTCCAGAGGCTACGTGCTTGTGTGTTGCGGCCTTGTGAGGCCGCTAATAACCCTTTTCCGTAAATGATTTTTAATTGTTCCCGCGTGTTTTTTCCACTCACTTTCTGCCATTGTGACAGAGCGGCTTCTGCTGCGGGTCCATGTTTTAATAAAACTTGAGTTTGAAAATATTCCCAAAAAATATCGCTATCGATTCTTCGACGGAAAGACGAGGGAGGCGATAAAAGAGGGAGTGCTTCTTCGCTACGATGCAGTTGATTGAGTGTTTTGGCTAGCCAGTAATGGGTGTATTCCTTCAGTGAAGGATAAAACTTAACGGCGGCTTCAAATTGATTGCGCGCTTGATTAAAATCCCCTCTTTCAAAAGAAGCTATGCCTTGAGCTAAAGGAGAAGGTTCCTGTGCGTCATCCGCAAAAACACTGCGGCAGACAAGCGTGAAAAGCAGAACTACGATGATTTGGATTCGGCCTTTTCGGCTTTTTTGCTCATGTTCCAGAGTTGGTCCCATTGTTTTAGAGTAATTTGTGAAAATTTCTTTCTACGCTTTTTAATTTTTTCTTCCATGAAAGCAAAGCGTTTTCTAAAGCGTGTATTGGCTTTTCGTAGGGCTTCCTCCGGCTGGATTTTTAAAAAACGACAGAGATTGGAAAGGGCAAACAAAAAATCACCCACTTCGTGCTCCAAATCTTTTTTGTTTTTTCGAGATACGGCTTCTTTGATTTCCATCAGCTCTTCATCCACCTTCATCATCACGTCTTTAGTTTTTTTCCAATCAAAACCTATTTTAGAGGCTTTTTTAGACAGCTTGTGGGCTTGGAAGAGGGCTGGTAACCCTTTGGGTACCGAGTCAAGATAAGAAGTGCCTTTGTGTTTTTTGTTTTCTCTCGCTTTAATTTCATCCCAACTCACCATGACTTCTTTAGCATTTTTTACTTTTGCTTTGCCGAATACATGGGGATGACGTCTGACCAGTTTTTCGCTCAATTGCTCAGCCACCGTATCGATGTCGAAGGCCCCACGCTCGCTGGCCATTTGGGCCTGAAAGACGACGTGCAGCAAAAGGTCGCCCAATTCTTCGCAAAAATGAGGATCATTTTTTGACTCAATGGCTTCCACCAATTCATAGGTTTCTTCAATCAGCTGGGCAATAATCGACTCATGCGTTTGTTCGTGGTCCCAAGGGCAGCCCTCAGGTCCGCGAAGAATAGCCATGATGGCGATGAGTTTGTCTAGTGATTGTGACATGCATTTGAGATACTCATTGACTGGATGTCTTGTCAAATTGTAAAACAAACTCGAATGCCGACGTAGC
>CAZQCI010000015.1:0-28455 GCA_964592255.1 uncultured Nitrospiraceae bacterium
ACAACCAGTTTTTTGGAGAAAATAAAAAATCCCCTCACTCTCATTTGCCCGGATGGTCATTGGGGCCAGGCGCGCAAAATGGTCCGGCATGAGCCGACTCTTAAAAATCTCCCACGGCTGGCCCTTCCGGTGGGAGGCCCCTCCACGTATCGCCTGAGGCATAACACCATCGCAGGCCGGATTTGCACGTTTGAAGCTATCGCCCGGGCGTTGGGAATTTTGGAAGGAGCAGAAATCCAAAAACAAATGGAAGAAATTTTTGAAAAAATGGTGACGCGTTTTTTGTGGCTGAGGGGGAAGATTAAGAAAGAGGATATGAGATGAGGTTATTTTATTTCAAACCCTCGAGATAATAATGTCTTGGGCATCTTCTCTGTAACCGGTCCGCAAAATTCAACTTCAATATTTAAGTTTCCCGAAATTTTTTGTGGAATGTCCCAAAAAATCAGGCGGGCTTGTTTGTGGTTTTCTAGCAGAAGGCAATCCTTATCACTATCAGTTGATTGAGAATTAAGAAATTGAGGCTCAAAAGAGGAAACGGTTTTACCGTTTTTTGTAAGGTTCAGTTTCTTTTTCACACCAATGGGATATTGGCTGACTCCCGAAAAGAATAGCTGCATTTTTTCGCCAGATTCATAGATGTCTTTATCGATGGATAAGTAGACATTTTTGTTTTCTTGAGGTTGTTTGTCTTTAGGTAATGCGGTTGCTTTTGTCCAAAAGCGGGGACGTCCGGCATCCACATGTAATTCACTGCCTCCATAAATACCCACGCCACCATATTTCACTTCTTTAAATTCATCCCATATTTTTTCGGCCATTGTTTGAGAGATTTGGAGGTCAGCAGCCATGCCGTCCATGTGATAACTGGTTTCTCCTGCTGTTTTTCCTTGTTTCCGCAAATTGGCATTAAGAGTGGGGCTGCGATAACCTGAGGTGATGGTTAAAGCCTGCTTTGCGAGGTAATGATCTTGCAGATAGTCCAAAATCGAAATCAACCGCAGCGAAATTCCTTCACCTAACTGCGCTTGCGGCATATTGAATACACGATTGATTTGGTCTAACGCGGAAGAATTGTAGGAACCATCTGTATTCCGATAAGTCACCGTGGCCTTAGCCCCACTATTTTTATTGATTATTGTTATGTTGCCATCGCCTTCATATAAAAACCGACCTTTTTCAGCGGCATGAAGGGTACCGGATAAAAAACAGAGAACAAAAAGAAGAGCGCGCATCCGTCTTTTCCATCAAAATTAATGAGTTTTGTCCAGGTTTAAGTATTTCCCTTTTTTAAAGGGATAAATGTCGGGGGTGCAGACATCGTATTCTGGAATTTCCAAAATATTTTTTAATTGCTGAATACGCTGATTAATTAATGATGTTTGTACATCACATAAGCACATGGGCATTGCGGTGCCGGCTGGAGGATAATCTTCAAAATTATTTGGATAGATACTCTCGATATAGGCATCACGAAATTTAATCCAAGCGCGTTGGGCCTCCTTTAAACGTTTTATAATGCCGGCATTATCTTCATATTGTTTAAGGGTTTCTTGGTACCATTTGTTTAATTCTTTATCAGCCTTCTCTGTTGCTTGGCAGGCACACGTTGTTAGATCACTGGTCATGCCGGATTCGCATACGTCTTCCGCTCTTGAAACTTTTGACAAAATAATAAAACCGATAGCTAAAAAAATAATTAATAAATTTTTTGTATTCATAAAATTTGATAATCTTTCAGTGTGAAATTTTTAATGGTCATCTCTGCGTAAATTGGAATCCAACTTTTAATTAATCTGGACCCCCGCCCAGGCGGGGGTGACGATTCTATTGTCGTTTATAATCGTTATTTTTGACCATGTCCCACTCATCGGCGCGTCGGTTGATTAATCCGGGCACTGACTTTCCTTTGGAATAATGATAACGGGCTGTTAAGTTCTTGAATTCTGCCGATTCAATTTTTCCTCCATTGACCAGCCTAATAATGCTGTCCGGCAATTCTCCGAGGTTAAAAGCGAAACTGACAAGGGAGTCGAATTGGTTTTGTGTGAGGGGTACGGTGATGTAAGTGTTAACCATTTGTACATACTTGGCGGCGTCCTCTTTAAATAAGGCATCGGCTTCTTCTCGGGTGATGCCTTTTTTAAACCGTTGCTCCGAAGGACTATTGTCGATTTTACCTTCGTGAACGAGATGTCCAAAGCCGATGGTTGTATTTTTACCTCCATCATTGTCATACATTGTGGGTTTAAATTGTTCCCAATTTTTTATGAAATCTTCACCTTTCTGACTTAACGCTTCAGCACCTTTCAAAGTGATTTGGTTCAAATTATCATCCAAACAAGCGACAAGATGATTTTTGTTGGCTTCCGTCTGTAAATCTGTAGGCAATTGTTTAAAAAGAATATTCGCCATGTCATCGATGGAATTTTTATTTTTTATTCCTTGAGCGATAGCTTTTTCTATATCAGTTTCAGTGATGTATTTTTTCAACTCATCCGGCCATTGAGTGAGATTCACTTTTGTTTCTATTAATTTATTAGTTTGCTTGGGATTGAGGGTGCCTATTAATTGGAGGCGCGAGTTCTTTTCACCTATCAACGAGGTTTGGTTTTGATACCAAGGCGCTACTATTTTTTGTTTGAGGTCCTGAAAATCATCCGGAAGATTAAATTGTTTAGCCAATTGAGGGTTTTGCTTAACTAAAGTCTGAATTTCGCCCGTTACGTAATCTTGGGACTGGTTTTGTGTTACCCCTGTTTTTAAGAGAGTGTAAGTTTTTTTTAAAAAAACATCCTGTTCCAACTCTTTGGATGTGTCATTTAAAGAATTAATTCCCGATTGCCCTAGGGGCCCTTGTACATTGATGTCCATAATATTCCTTTCTAAATATTTTCTAAAGCAAGGTGCATGCCATGGTTTTTAAAAAATCAATTACTTGAAATTTCAATTAGTTATAAAAAATCTGCAGCAAATAAAAGAAAGGAGGGGTTCGTTTTTCGGACGGTAGTTTCTATTTTTCGGACTATGTTTCAAAACTAAAAAACTGTTTTATATCTTTTTTTAATTAGGGGGTTGGTCTGAAGTCTGATTTAAGTCAAGCCGGATATCTTTGGCCGTGTTAGTTATTGGTATTTTCTGAAAGTTTTTTTATTTGCTCTTTTAATTCAATCACTCTTAATTCTCGCCCTACCATTAAGCTATTCATTTTTTTGAGCTGTTCCATTTGATGATAAAGGTCCTCTTCAATTTTTTTCTTATCGGAAATTAAAAATCTAATAGCTATGTATCGTTCTGGTTTTCCGGCATCATTTAAAATTGGAGCAATGGATGTGTCCACCCAATAATAGCTACCATCTTTAGCCCGGTTCTTA
This sequence comes from uncultured Nitrospiraceae bacterium, assembly GCA_964592255.1. Lineage (GTDB taxonomy): Bacteria > UBA10199 > UBA10199 > UBA10199 > SBBF01 > CAZQCI01. Next base: position 3,375 of record CAZQCI010000015.1, read on the forward strand.
ATTTCACCACGCCATACTTGCCCACTCGAGATGATTTTCCATAGCTCAGTAAATAATTCATCCGGCTGATGACCAGATTTAAGGATGCGGTGATTTTGTCCAATGAGTTCGTTAAGAGAATATTTTGAAACTTCTACAAACTTTTCATTGGCATACACGATGGTCCCTTTATTGTCTGTTATGGATACAAGGGATGTTTGATTAAGAGAGACCATAAGGGCATCAAAAATTTTTTGATCTAATTTTTGACCCAATTGTTCAATAGTGTGTTTCATGCGCAGATTGTGAGTTTTTAGTTCTTATTTTTTAGGTAGTAATGCATTTTGATTTTTTCAATTTCTTGAAAACTCGCAGATCCAAATTTGTTTTAGGACTGCTTAGACAGTTCAAGTGCTTTTCAAAAATTAAAATGGATCTTACTTTTTTATATTTTGTTGACTAAGAAAAACGTTTGGCAAATGCCTTATTGGAAGGTGGAAATATAACAACGATTTGTTACGGGGTCATTTATTTTTTGAAGAATAAGAAAAATAATTAAGGTCAAACATAAAAATTGTGTCACTCGTATTTTTACGTCAAAATTTCTGAAAAAGTTTTATTTTCTACAATATACCAAACATGCGGAGAGGGTGGGATTCGAACCCACGGTACGGTTGCCCGCACACTTGATTTCGAGTCAAGCCTCTTCAACCGCTCGAGCACCTCTCCTGTGGGGATTATTCTACAAACTCCACATTCACTTTGTTGGGAATAATTTTTTTCTGGTAGGCCAGATCTAAAATTTTCTGTACGGCGGCTTTGCCGTCGGGGCCGTAATCTAAGGTTCGTTGATTAACATACATGCCCACAAATTGATCCGCCGTGTCTGGATTAAGACCGCGGGCATATTGCAAGGCATGGGTTAGCGCTGGTTTGCGGTGTTCCAAGCCATAGGCAATACTGTTTTTCTGGATGCGTGCTAGCTTTTTCATCATCTCCGGGCCTAAATTTCTCCGCACGGCGTTTCCTCCTAAAGGAAGTGGAAGCCCCGTTTGCTCAAACCACCACACACCTAAATCTACAATTAACTTCAAGCCCATTTCTTGATATTGCAATTGACCTTCGTGAATAATAAGGCCGGCATCCACTTCATCGTTCATCACTTTATCCAAAATTTGATCAAAAGGAACCACCACGTAATTGAAATCAGGCTCCACAATTTTTAATGCTAAAAAAGCCGTTGTTAAGGTACCTGGCACCGCGATTTTTTTTGTTTTTAAATCCGATAATGGGAATTGTTTTTTGGCCACTACCATGGGCCCGTATTTTTCCCCCATGCTGGCACCACTTCCAAGAAGCGCATATTGATCGGCCAAATACGCATAGGCATGAATGGAAACCGCCGAAATTTCGTAAGTGCCCTTTAAGGCATCACGATTAAGTGTTTCAATATCCTTAAGAACATGAACAAAATCCAAGCCTTCCGCATCAATCTTATGTTCCGCTAAGGCGTAAAACATAAAAGCATCATCGGAGTCGGGACTATGGGCAATGTGAATGGTTGTCATAACGGTTTTCTGATAGCAATTTTGATGTTCCAGGGCAATTCCTAAGATAAGGGGGTCAAAATCTTTGCAAAAATACTTTTTTATTTTTTCAGTCGATCGAAACTCGCTAGTTATTTTATTATTTATACTAAGGTAGGCTCAAACACCGATCTTCCTGCAAAAATAAAAAAGTATTTTTGCAAAGATTTTGACAACAATCCTAAATTTAGAGAGGTTACCTCCCTATGACTCTTGAAATACTCACCATCGGCGACGAAATTCTTTCCGGCAATATTGTTGATACCAATACAGCCTATTTATCCGACAAATTATGGCTTAATGGTTTTGAAGTAAATTACCATAGTGCCGTACGGGATGATGAAGAAAAAATACGTGAAGCTCTTTTACTGGCGGCAAGTCGTTCGCAAACAATTATTGTCACCGGAGGATTGGGTCCCACAGCGGATGATTTTACTATTGAAGTGGCGGCCAAAACTTTTGGAAAAAAATTAGTGGTGGATGAAAAAGCGCTTAAGCAGCTTAATAATCTTTTCAAACAATGGGGAAGGCCGCTTAAAGAAAACAACAAAAAGCAGGCGATGGTTCCTCAAGGGGCGCACACTTACATGAACCGCGTCGGCACCGCCCCTGGCGTCGGTCTTACTTATAAAGGAGCGCAGCTCTATTTTTTGCCGGGGGTTCCTAAAGAGATGAAACAGATTTTTGAAGATTTTATTCTTCCCGAAATTATTTCATCCCGTAAGGAGAAAGTTTTTTTCGAAAGTCTTTTTCTTAAATGCTTTGGCTCGGCTGAAAGCGATTTGGATTATGCCCTTAAAAGCCTTTACGTTAATCGAACGGAAATAGAAAACGCCCGTATCGGTTTTCGCGCGCATTTTCCGGAAATTTTTATCAAAATCTCGGCGTGGCACAAGAAAGCTAATGAAGCCAAAAAAATTCTAAAAGATGTTGAACAGAAAATCCGCAATGAAGTGGGACAATACGTCTATGGCCAAGGGGAGGATACTTTGGAATCGGTGGTTGGTTCTTTGCTCAGCCAGTCTAAAAAAACCATAGCTTTGGCGGAATCGTGCACTGGAGGTTTGGTTTGTCATCGCTTAACTAATATTCCCGGAGCCAGCACTTATCTTAAAAACGGGGTTGTGTGTTATTCCAACGAGTCAAAAATTTCTGTCCTGGGTGTTTCTGCCGATACCCTCAAAAAGAAGGGGTCTGTTTCTTCCGAGTGCGCTTTGGAAATGGCTCACGGCATCCGTCGTATTTCTAAAACCGATTACGGCCTGGCCATTACAGGTATTGCAGGTCCCGATGGCGGCACACCGTCTAAACCCGTTGGTACGGTTCATGTGGCATTAGTGGGGGGACAAAAAGATTGGGAGAAAAAATTCTTTTTTCCGCGTAATCGCGAATGGTTTAAGTTACTGGTATCTTCCATTGCGCTGGATAAATTGAGGAAAGAATTACTTGGTGATAACGAAGTCGAGAGAATAGGTTCTTCCAAATCCCATTAATCTTTGAATGACGCTGCACAAAAAATTACTTCCACTTAATCGAACCCATTTATCATAGGGGCTAGCGTCGCCCCCTCCACTGGCAAAGCCAGATGGAGCCTCCCCCTCAACGCACCTTTGGCGCTTATTTCCACTTAATAGAACACCCCATGGAATGTTTTTGATCGGGTGCAATGGGTTTTCCAGTCACTAAATTTTGAATGGCTTCTTTAAGTTCCTGCTTTGTGACTTTGGTTTCATCTTTCCAGTTGTCATCCAATTCCCCGTGATAAACTAATTTTTGGTTGGAATCGAAAAGGTATAAGTCTGGTGTACACTGGGCTTTAAATTCGTGGGCTACTTTTTGGGTTTCGTCCACCAAGTAAGGAAAAGAAATCCCCCATTCTTTTATTTTTTTGGTCATCTGATAGGGCGCATCTTCCGGATAGTTGGGATGAATGTTGGGGTTGATGCCCACAGTGTTGACACCTAATTTTTTAGCTTCATCGGCCAGACGAATCAACCGTGGCCAAATCGCTACGGCGTAGGGGCAATGATTGCAGGTGAACGCGACGAGCAACCCCTTGTTTCCTATCAGCTCACTACTTGTGTACGTTTTTCCATCTGGATCCGGCAAAACAAACGAGGGCATTTTTGTTCCCAGTGGAATGTCGATGGATTCGATAAGAGCCATATCAAACTATTTTCTTAGGGTTCTTAAACCCATCCCGGAACATGTAAATCAAACCTTGGCGGTTTCCTTTGATAACAAAAAGCCATCCAATGGCCAGCAGGATATAGACCAGAGCGTAAAGAGTGCGGGCTTCGGTGCTGGTGAAAAGCATTTGAGTTATAAAAAGAACGAAGAGAATCAAGGCTTCCGTTATGGAGAAACGAAGGTTGACGATAATGACTATGGCAAAAACCGATTGTGCTACCGTGAGCAAAATCTCTTCCGCCTGCCGCGCATCCAAGGGCATTGGGTTTAAATGTCCTGCCGAAAAATTGTAGACCAAAGGTAACATGCCCACCAAAAGGGTCCATTGGTTTACTTTAGAAGAGATGAGTGTTCCTAAACTTGCGGACGCTCGGGCTCGCAGTGCGAAAATAATAGAGACAATAAATTCCGGTGATTCGCTGGCTAAAGGCGCCAGCCACTGCACAAGAATGAATTCTTCGATATTCAGGTGTCGGCCCATCTCTAAAATACCTTCAGCAAAAGGTTCTGCTGAAATAAAAATCACATAACCTGAAAAAACAAAAAAGAAGAGAGTAGCCAGGACTCGCGGCAAGCGGCTCCATTCGGCAATTTCCACAATGGGCCCTTCGATTTCCGGTTCTTCATGATGGGAGCGAGTCGATTGAAACATGTACCAGACGAAAATAGACATGAGCACGATAGAGTCGACCCACGACAATGATTTTTTGAAGAAAACAAAGAAGCAGTAGCAGGTAGCCATGGTCAGGGCCAAAAGCTCCACGCGGCTTGATTTTTCTAGAATGACTTCGCCTTTTTTTGTTTTAAAGAAATAAGCAAAAACTACGGCGGCCCAGCCTACACCGATGAGCAACCGGTTAGCACCCGTCATATTGGCGGTGGCATAATGGATGTATTCGGGCTTGGTGCCTGCTTCCCATGCAAAGTACATGTCTACGGCATATTCAGGGAGCACGGCGATGAGTGCTAGAAAAGCGATGGCCAGAGATTGTGGAATTTCAAACTGGGCCAATTCCGCACCCCACGATAACATAAAAGCAGCCGCAAAGATGGCTACTCCTGGGGCGATGGCATTCCAGGGGCTAGGAAGATGCACTCCGGAAAGTTTGAAGTAAATCCATTGAACTTCCAAAAAAAGGATCACTAAGATGGCAAAAAGATTTTTTGGTTTAAGCATGGGTTACTTTTTAATGGGAGACGCGATTAAAAACAAGAGAATTTAGTCCAGTAGGGCATGGTGAGAGCAGGCTCGATATGTTTTTTATGCCTCACTGTTCCAAAAATTCCTTCAGATCATTATGCTGACGGCGGGCGTCTTCAAAGCCTAAGTCGAGAAGTTTTTTCAAATATTCTGGCATGAAGGCGATGTAGGATAAAAAATCAACCCCGGAGGTGGGATCAATATCCAAAACACGGACGAGAAATTTTTCAAACGGGCTAAAATGCAGGTCGCGCCCCCGGCGATAACAGTGGCTGAAAATTTCGCCGATGTCTTCTGAAGGCCGAATGCGGAGTACCTGCAGTTTTTTAACCCCACGACTGGCCATATCGCCGCGAATTTTTTTCTTATGGAGCATGTGGTTCATGTCTTCCAAAAATTTCTTTCCGTAAACTTCTTCACTCCATTCAATTAATTTATTGATGCGATCTAGTTGTTCGATGTCGTTATTGGTTTTGTCCAAAAACACGGAATTCATCACACGTCCCAAGACCTGACCCAGTGGGGGATGAACGCCCTTAAGGCCATGGGAAGGAATTTTTTCTCCAGGCCCCGCGCGATGATGTAGGCTGATAATTAAAATGGAATCAGCACCTAATTGAATAGCGGGAGACATGGGGGTGTTGAGACGCAAGCCACCATCCGTATAGCCGATGCCATTGATGAGTACTGTTGGAAAAACCAAAGGAATGGCCGCAGAGGCCATCACATGGATGGGTTGAATGGGCATTTCATGAATAATGTAGTCGCCAGTGTATTCCAGTGTGGGATATTTTTCGACAAATAATTCGGTTCGTCCTGTAAAAACGTTGGTGGTGACAATAGATACGGCTTGAATGATATTTTGCCGAATATTTTCGGTAATATTTTTCCACGGGATAACTTTTTCAATAAAAGGCAGAAAAGGAGTTGTGTCTAAAAATCCGTTAAAGTGATGGGTTTGTGATTTTCCTTTTTTTAAAAAGTTACTGAAAATTCCACGGGAGCTGCGGGCTAAAAATTCAAACAACGCTTTACGGTCGCGCCGATAAATATTTTCTTCACGGACATTCTCCCAAAGAACGCGCGCTTCCCGACCTTGACGCGTAGCGTCTGCTGCTGTGGCTGCCATAAAGGCCGTATTGATGGCACCTACAGAAGTGCCACAATGGATATCAAACTGTCGATTACGAGAAGCCGGCGGCAACATGGTGCGTAAATAATGAATAATTCCAGCCTCATAAGCGCCCCGGGCCCCCCCTCCCGATAATACTAGCGCAATTTTTTTACGTGCCGCCATATATTCAAGATTACCATAAAATCCCTTATTTTCATTAGGAAATTTGAGTCCGAAAATCGAACTCTTTCCATGCCATCACGCCTCTTTTTTTCTCTGAGGTTCACTTAAAACTCATCCAAGCCCTGGCATTAATATTGCTCTTTGAAGCCGCAGGCTTGTTTTGAGTTATTTACAACTGTTATCAAATTAGGTACATTTATGGGCCGGTGGAAACGTTTTGGAATTATTGTCGTGGAATACTTGTATGACCATGAACCTCGCCATGTTCATGTTTTTGAAGACGGCCAAAGGCTTCTTAAATTCAATATCGATGAATGGTCGATTATGGAAGGCAAAATGACTTCAAAAGCCCGAAAAGCTTTAGAGACTCTTAAGGAGGAAGGTATTTTTAATGAGAAATCCGAAATTCAAAAAAATTAGGCCCAATTACCGGAAAAAAGCTCTGGAAATAGTTTTGCAGGAAAAAGGCAAGGCCAAATCATATCTTTTACCTTTCATTGTTTTTGGAAATAAGAAAATAGGGCTCGAAAACCGATTTACAGAAATCGAAATCGATAAATCCCTAAGCTCTCTTGCCGCACGGTTTATTCTGGAGGACGGCACCCGAGGCGATTTTCCGTCTGATTTGGTTTTATATTATTGTGATCCTTCTTATCATTGGTCACCGCTTAATCAAATCAAGCAAGCTATTGTTGGCAAGGTGAAAAAGATGTCGGTATCTCTCCGGGTAATGGCCGATGCGTTGCATACTTCCCCTGCGCAAGTCCGCAGGTTACTTAATGACCAAAATCTTTCCAAACAATGGATTCAATTGTTCCACTTGGCTGGATTGGCAGGTTATGAAATACAGTTTCAATTGAAGAAAAAGGTGGTGTAATGCAAAAAGAGATTTTTAACTAAAATTGGGCAAAGATAATTTGTAAGAGCATGGGTATTAAAATCAAAGTTGTTATTGTTGCTATTCTTTTTCGATTTATTTTTGAATATTTTGTATGTTCTGGCCCGAAATCAAATTCAATTGAAGGGCATATATTTTCCCAATATTTTTTATAAGATGGCCAAAACAAAAATAAGATCCCCATACCAAGCCACCAACAGGCTGCTACGTAAAAAATATATTTAGATGTTGGGAAGGAAGTTAATAGTTTATCAAAAAGAAATGTGAAAGGATTCGATAAATCTGGATCAGATTTAATGGGCTTATAACCTAATTTATCTAGAATGAGAAAAAGAATTTTGGAAAAGAAGAACCCAATATTCAAAGATAAAAAATGAAACATTATTCTTTTAATTTTCTTGAAAATTTTATTTTGAGGGGTGATTGCATATAAAATTTCTTCAATTTTTATGTCTGTTGAATTGACCCAATCATCTTCATCTCCTGCTACTGTATATTGGTTGAAATACTCATCATTTCCTTGATGTAACTCCAAAACAATATTTTTCTGGACCTGATAATCTGTAAAATCGATCTTTAAGCGAAGAATTTTCTTTAAATCTAAAATTGAATTTTCCTCTAAGTTTGTTTTTTCGTATCTGCGTATTTCATTGTTTTCACAATGAATAGTTATATTAAATATTGCTCTGCTCGAATCATCACATTTTTTATATTCATTAAAAATAAAATTAGTTATTTTGATTAGGTCAGTTTTTTTAATTATTTTGTTGCCAATAGCTTTGCTGATTTCTTTACGCATAAGGAAAAACTTACATTATACTCTTGAATAATGCCACTTTATTGATGATGAAGGTCTCTAGGATCTACAAAAACTCCCGATAATCCGCTTTAGAGGCTTTTGCTATTTTTTTCGCAGTGAGGACTCCGATGGGGCGTCTTTGTTTTAGGATATCGCAGATGACGGTGACGGAGAGGCCGGATTTTCGGCTTAGGTCTTTTTGGGTCCAGTTGTAGAGGGTGAGTAGACCTTTAATGTTGCAATCGGAGTATCAATTTCTGGGGTTATGCGCTTGAGAAAAGCTTCCATATTTATCTGACATTTTTTGATTCTAATTTTCATGAGAATCTTACTTGAGCAAGTCCCATGCCAAGAAATTTAGAAATTTAATCCTATATATTTTGATGATTTATAATTACTATGCAAAATGAATCATCCGATTTTAGGACGGTACCAAATAAAAATGTCTCAAATCCCCAATCAACCCATGCCCTTCCAATTCTGGTACGAGTTTGCCAGCACGTATTCTTATTTAACCGTCATGCGGATTGAAGAAGTCACTCGGCGGGCGGGGATTTTAGTTGAATGGAAGCCGTTTTTGTTGGGGCCTATTTTTAAGAAGCAAGGGTGGAACGATTCTCCTTTTAATCTTTATCCCGCAAAAGGACGTTACATGTGGCGTGATCTGGAACGACGTACTGAAAGGCAAGGTGTTGTTTTTAAGAAAGCTTCCGTATTTCCGCGAAGTGGCTTGTTGGCGGCGCGCGTGGCCATTTGTGGAATGAAGCAAGGATGGGGAGTCGATTTCACTAAAAAAGTTTTTGAAGCCAATTTTAAAGATGATCAAAATATTGCCGATGCTCTCATCATCAAAAAATTGTTGAACTCCCTCAATGTGGATGCAGAGTCTATTCTTATTCAATCTTCCGGCGATGATGTTAAAGAAGCCCTGCGCCGGCAGACAGAAGAAGCTATGGAATTGGGAATTTTTGGCGCCCCCAGTTTTGTTGTAGGCCGCGAATTATTTTGGGGCGATGATCGGCTTGAAGAAGCGGTAGAGTGGTTTTGTGCCCATAAGGTTTAGGTAAGGGCCCCGGCTTAATACTGCCGGGGTGACAATGACATTAGATTTTACTTGAAAAGGATGCCGTTTAAGATCAGAAGTAAGCAGGGTCAAAAAAAGGAGAAAATATGGATTCCACAAACAATCAAACAAATAATTCTGGAGATAAAAACAAAGCGATTGGGCTTGCAGTGGCCACAATCGAAAAACAATTCGGTAAAGGTTCCATCATGCGCTTGGGCGAAGGGGATGTGTTGAAAAATGCGATGGTGGAAGCTATTCCCACGGGGTCTTTGGGGCTTGATATTGCCCTGGGTATTGGTGGACTTCCGCGAGGCCGAATTGTCGAAATTTATGGGCCGGAATCTTCCGGAAAAACAACTCTCACTCTCCACATTGTGGCCGAAGCGCAAAAACGTGGTGGAGTGTGTGCGTTTGTGGATGCGGAACATGCTTTAGACGTGGGTTATGCCCGCAAGTTAGGAGTTAAAGCGGAAGACCTTCTTATTTCGCAGCCCGACAGTGGCGAGCAGGCTTTGGAAATTGCGGAAACTTTGGTTCGCTCCAACGCTATCGATGTAATTGTTGTGGACTCAGTGGCTGCCCTTGTGCCCAAAGCAGAGTTGGAAGGTGATATGGGCGATGCTCAAATGGGAGCTCAGGCGCGTTTGATGAGCCAGGCTTTGCGTAAATTGACGGGTACGGTTTCTAAATCCAAAACACTTTTGATTTTTATCAACCAAATCCGCATGAAAATTGGTGTGATGTTTGGAAACCCCGAAACCACCACGGGTGGTAACGCTTTAAAATTTTATTCCTCTGTCCGCTTGGATATCCGTAGAATTGGGGCTATTAAGCAGGGCGACGATGCTATTGGTAACCGCACGCGTGTGAAAATTGTTAAAAATAAAGTAGCGCCTCCATTCCGCGAAGTGGAATTTGATATGATGTATAATCAAGGCATTTCCCGCGAAGGTGATTTAATCGACCTGGCCGTGCAGCACGAAATTGTAGAAAAAAGTGGTGCCTGGTTTAACTACGGCGAGGAGCGCATTGGTCAAGGCCGCGAAAATGCGAAACAGTTTCTTAAAGATAATCCTGTTATTGCCAAAAAAATCGAGGGGGATGTGCTCAAAAAAGTGGGCTTACTTCCTGCCAATGAGGATAAAAAAGCGGCTCCCGCCACTACCGACAAAAAGTCAAAAGCTTCTTAAGATATGGGTAGTGTGTTAGTTTGAATTTTTTTGCGGATGTCTCAGATGTCATCTCGTTCCGTCCCGTTGGCGGAGGGCCACTTAAACATATCCATCCGACCGCATTCTTATCGAAACGACACAGTCCACGACCTCACCATCCTTACCCCAGACCCAAAAATACACCAATATCCGGGTGTGAAGACGGTGGGGGTAAACTCTTAAAATTTAGCGTTTGCCCCTCTCCCTTAACTTGTGTAGAAACGGGGGACTATGTTGACTGGCAATGAAATTCGCCAAAGTTTTTTGAAGTATTTTGAAAAGAAGGGGCATGCTCACGTCGATAGTGCTTCGCTTATTCCTTTCAACGATCCGACTCTTTTTTTTACCAACGCCGGGATGGTGCCTTTCAAGGATCTTTTTACTGGGCGCGAAAAACGGAATTATATACGGGCCACTACCTCTCAAAAATGCATGCGGGTTTCTGGTAAACACAACGATCTTGAAAACGTTGGCCGCACCCCACGACACCATACTTTTTTTGAAATGCTGGGAAATTTTTCCTTCGGCGATTATTTTAAAAAAGACGCCATCCACTACGCTTGGGAATTTCTCACACAGACTATCAAAATCCCCAAAGAATGGTTGTGGATTACGGTGTTTACTGATGACGATGAAGCCGCCGATATTTGGCACACGCAGGAAGGTGTTGCTAAAGACCGCATCATTCGCTTGGGTGAAAAAGAAAATTTTTGGGCCATGGGCGAAACGGGGCCGTGTGGGCCTTGTTCCGAAATTCACGTTGATCTCAAACAAGTTCATGGCGAAGGGGTGGCCACTGGAAACCCTGGTACTAACGACACCGATTTCATGGAAATTTGGAATTTGGTATTTATGCAATTCAACCGTGACGAGTCCGGGAAGATGAACCCACTTCCTAAACCCTCCATCGATACCGGGATGGGGTTGGAGCGCTTGGCCGCTGTGCTCCAAAAAAAGAAATCAAATTACGACACCGATCTTTTTTCTCCACTGATCCACGCCATCGCTAAAAACACGGGAAAAAATTATGGAGACAATCCAGAGCACGATGTCTCTATGCGTGTTTTGGCCGATCACATCCGCGCGTCGGTTTTTCTTATCTCCGATGGAGTTCAGCCTTCCAACGAAGGGCGTGGGTATGTTTTACGTCGCATCATGAGACGTGCCATCCGCCATGGAAAAATGCTGGGGCAAAATGAGCCGTTTTTTTTCAAACTTATTCCTACTCTTGTGGACTTGATGGGAGAAGCTTATCCGGATCTCATCAAAAATCAGTCTTTTGTCTCCAAAGTCATCAAGACAGAAGAAGAACGATTTTTAGAAACTCTTGCTCAGGGCTTGATCATGATCGAAGAAGCCATTACGAAACTCCCTCTCTTGAAACAAGAGGGGGTTGGGGGGAGTTATAGCAAGTCCCAAGTTTTTGATGGCCAGCTTGCATTTAAGCTTTACGATACTTATGGCTTTCCTCTCGATCTCACCGAACTTATTGTTTCTGAAAAAGGATTGAGTGTTGATGTTCCAACTTTTAATTCTGAAATGGAGAAACAAAAAGAACGGGCGCGGGCCAACTGGAAAGGTTCTGGTGAAGCCGCTGTTGCCGATACGTATCACCAGTTGGTGAGCCAAGGTATCCACACCACTTTTTTAGGTTACACTACTTTGGAAGCGGAATCCGAAATTGTATCTATTCTCTCCAAAGGACAGCTAGTTAAAGAAGCTAAAGAAGGACTTACAGTTGAAGTTATTGTTAAGGAAACTCCCTTTTATGGTGAGTCTGGCGGACAAGTGGGGGATAGAGGCTTTCTTGTTTCCAAAGCGGCCCAGATGCAGGTTGAAGATACACAAAAGCCACTTAATGAAATTTTTTCACATCAAGGTAAAATCATCACGGGTACACTTAAAGTAGGTGATAAAGTTTCCCTTAAAGTCAATCCCATCCATCGTCGACCCGTGATGCTTAACCACACAGCCACTCATATTCTTCATGCGGCCCTGCGCGAAATTTTAGGGGATCATGTTAAACAAGCGGGTTCTTTGGTAGAGCCCCATCGGTTGCGTTTTGACTTTAGCCATTTCGAACCGCTTTCCCGCGAACAGATTGAAAAAATAGAACTTAAAGTCAACGAAGTGATTCAAGCCAATTATTCCGTGACCAAAGAAGAAATGACCCAAGAGCAAGCCAAGAAAAAAGGGGCGCTGGCTTTCTTCGGAGAGAAATACGGAGACAAAGTGCGAGTTGTGAGTATTGGCCCCTACAGTATGGAATTCTGCGGTGGCACTCACTTAAACGCCAGCGGCGAGATTGGCTGTTTTAAAATTATTAACGAAGCTTCTGTCGCTTCTGGTGTGCGTCGTATTGAAGCCGTTACGGGAATAGGGGCCATCAAAGAATTTCAACATCTCAAACACACCCTCGATGAGGTGGCCGGTGTTTTTAAATCCTCTCCTGCAGACATTGTTTCTCGCGCCCAGAAGATCACCGAAGATTCCAAAAAACTTCAAAAAGAAGTGCAAACACTTAAAACAAAAGTGGCTGGTTTGGGCTTCGGTAGTCCACCGGGCTCTACCGGTTCTACAGGCTCCAATACAGATCCACTTTCACAAGTCCGTGAAGTCAACGGTGTAAAAGTTCTAGCACTTGAACTTGCTCTTGATGATCCTAAAGCTGTAAGAGAATTAGGCGATCAGCTTAAAAATAAATTGGGTAGCGGTGTTCTTGTTTTAGGATCTAAGAATGAAGACAAAGTCACCCTCACCGTGATGGTGAGTAAAGATTTAACTCAAAAATATTCCGCTGGAAAAATTATCGGAGAATTAGCTCCTATTATCGGAGGTCGTGGGGGTGGACGCCCCGACATGGCTCAAGCCGGAGGTAATTTGCCTGAAAAATTAGCCGAGGCTTTAAAGGCTATCGATAAGTTGATTTGATTGTAGAGAATGCCTGCCTCTTTTTCCCTTTTCTTGCCAAAAAGTCTTTTTTTTGTTACCAACAAATACTCTTAAGGAGTTTTGACAAAAATTTAAGGAGATCACTATGAAGAAATTAATGGCTTTATCGTTTTGTGTTGTGTTGTTGGGTATTGGAAAAATGGTTTATGCTCAATCAGCTTGTGGCGGTATGATTGAGTATGTTGCCGATTGTTCCGGCAATAGTCGGAAGTGGAGTATTAGTTGCTGCCCCAAAGGGACTACTCCTAAAGGAACCGCTTATAGTAAAATTAAAGGAAAAGACGATGTCGATGCCATAGCGATGATGTGCGAGCGAGATAATGGAGAAACTTTTTGGGTGACCTCCGATGATTTTCAAAGACAACCCAAAAAATTGGAATGCCAATCGGGTGAAGTCATGGTTGGTATTTACTCTAAAGACGAAATGGGACACGATGGACGTTCCGATAAGCTTGATGGCTTAACTCCTATTTGTCTTAAACAAGGAGGTGGTAGTACTTACCGCGTGGCCAATCGTGATATTCAAGGAGGTCGTGAAGGCCGTGAGCAAACCATTTCTCCCCCAAGAAAAATTGTTGGCTTGGCTTACAAAGCGAAGGAAAAAGGAAGCAGTGACCAAACCGACTGCGTAACTATTATTACCAAGTAATTTTTGAAACGGTTTTCATTTTAATCCCGTCCTTTCGTTTGAGAGGACGGGATTTTTTTTCATGTCCACTGTTGCTTTTTTTGATGTTGATTACACCCTTGTGGACGGCAATACCGGATTTTACACATCCTTACGCTTAATACAGCATCGTGTACTTAAAAAAAGACGGCTTCTTCAATCTTTATATTACTTGATCCGGGCGCGCGCTACGGAAGAGGAAATTAAAAAAATCTACCAAATTGCCATTGATGATATGCAAGGCAAAACTAAAGATTATATTTTTGGTATTGGCCGCGAATGTTTTGAAAAAGATGTGAAACAACGAATTTTTCCTCAAGCTCTTGATATTATCCGTAAGCATCAAGCTCAAGGGGACAAAGTAGTTCTTATCTCTTCTGGTCCAACGATGACCTTGGAGGCTTTAAAAAATTATCTTCAAGCCGATGCGGCCTATTCCATTGGCCCCGTCATTGAAAATCATGTTCTTACCAATGAAATACCTTCCCCCCTTTGTCATGCTGAAGGCAAAGTGTATTATGCCAAGCTTTATTGCGCTGCCTCCGGATTAAAACTAGAAGATAGCATTTTTTACAGTGATCATTATTCCGACCTTCCCTTGTTTGAAGTGGTGGCTCGTCCTGTTGTTGTTAATCCTAAAAGAAAGATGAAGAAAATAGCTCTACAAAAAGGGTGGGAAATTTTGAAATTTAAAAGGTGATGGAATTTTAAAATCCTGAATCTCTAAGTTTTTCCTGCATTTTTTTGGCTTCCGGAGGAGTGATGTCGTCTAAAGACTTTATTAAGTTTTCAAGGTAATTCAGTTTTTCTTCAGATGTTAAGTTCATGAAAAATTGGATGTCTGTTAAGTCAAATTCCTCAGTAAGTGGTTTTTTATTTTCCATTCCTTAACTCCTGAATTTTTCTCAAAGCTAGAATGTCGTTTAAATCCCGACCTCTTCCGGCCTTTTGTTTAAGATTGATGAGATCTTGAATATCAACAACCCTAATTTCAAAATTTTTTACCTGCAAGACTTGTGTATTTTTGAGTAATGATTCCACAGATTCACTACCTTCTATTTTGACATCAATAAATTAGAACATGTTTTAGTTTATTTGACAAATAATCCTCGCTTCTCTTTTTTTATCCCCCACGAAAAAAATACGACCGGCTTCGTTGGCAGTATAGGGGATGTAGCCTAGGGCAAGGTAGGAGTCTTGTTGAGACGAAAAGATAGAAGAGGTTACTTGGCCTATTTCTTTTTCGGCTTGCGGAGTATCATAAATTTTATCCCCGGCATTTAGGCTTTCTTTTGTTTCAAATTGAACCAAAATTTTGTTTACATGCCCGCGATATTGCAAGCGGGCTACAATCTCCTGGCCGAGATAACAGCCTTTGGTAAAATTTAAAGCCTGTTCCAAATGGGCTTCCTGTGGAAAATTGGTTTCGTCAAAATCAATTCCATATTCCGGAATATTTTTTTCCAAACGGATTATTTTTATCAAATCTTTATTCAACAGAATTTTTTTTTGACTCTGGCATGTCTGCTGGAAAATTTCTTTTTGATTGATGGGAATAAAATAATCAAATCCGTTGATTCCAAGGCGGTTGGATGGGAATCTTTTCCATTCATTTTGATTTTCAGGCATGACAGATGAAGAGGGAAGGGTATGAAACAAAATCCATTCTTGAGTTATTTCTTTGAGAGTAACACGTGATAGCGGAGCAAGTTTAGAGAGATGCTCTATCACTTTCGGGACCAAATCGGGACGGATCATCATGAAAAAATCGTTGTTCCAGCGTGCCACATACAAGTCCGCTATAATCTTTCCTTTTTGAGTGAGGAAAAGATTATAATTTTCTTCCCCGGTTTTTAAATTTTTAATGTCGTTGGTCAATTGACCGTGTAGGAATGTTGCTGCCTTTTCACCTAAAACGGCATAGAGGTGGCAGGGTACTTCAAAGAAACCACCGTTAAGCCTAAATTTTTCATCATCAGAGTCAGGCATGAGGTTTTTTCTATCCTTGTTCTTTCTTGTCTTCCAGAAAAGATTTTGATAAAAAACATTTCCCTATGAAACAATACAAAATCAGCCTTGTTAAAGTTACCGGCTTGTTAGTGTTGGCCCGGCGTTCGTCAGTTCAATATACAGGAACTGTAGAACAATTAAAGAAAGCCTATCAAGATGTTTTGTTGCACAATCTTCTTTTTGGTTGGTGGGGGATTATTTCTTTCTTTTGGACCATCATGGCTTTGATTAAAAATAACAAAATGATGCAAAGCCTGCATAATTTGTCCCAACACGACGGGCCCACTGGGCTCCCTGGAGGACATTCTTAACCGGTTTCATTTTAAAAATGCATAAAATCTACGGCCTGATCCTAGTTTTTCTTTTTTTTGCCGGATGTAGTCTTCCTTATCTTGACTTAGGACTAGGTGGGGACAGTGATAGTGATGGTGACGGTGTAAGCCAAGTCGGTGGTGATCCTTCCGCTGGGGCGAGTGCTATTTATCATTCCGCAGATTTAAGTGATTTATGTGTTGATCATGACGAATGTTTACCGTCCTATAGTGAGTTGTCTTCCGATTTCATCAATATCACCCATCAAGAACCTCTTTCCGAAGACATTTGTAATTTTGATTATAACCCCAATGCTGTATCCACTTTTGTTCTCAATCGAGTCAACGGTAACGTCAATGGTTTAGAGCTTCTTTTGTCCAAGCAAGATTTGTTTTTTATCGCGTGGGTATCCCTAAGGATGAAAATCAATCCGTATTTTCTATTAGGGGTCTTGTCCCAAGAATCTGCCGGTAATTGTGCTGCGGTTTCATCGGCTCATGGTGAAGGGTGTTTCCAAATCACCAATACTTTTGGTCGGGCGCAATTGGATGATAGTTATCCCGACCGAGTACAAGATTGGAATTGGTCAAGCCGATCTAGCACTTATTATCCGGATTCTCTTTTTGAAGATCCCACTGATTATTTTGGAGAAACACCCGGATCTGATCAGTTTCGTCTAACAACAGATCCTACTGCCGATGAAATTGACAGTGAGGATGTGTCCAGTATTGTTAATTTTCCTTTTGGAGCCATTGCTTCCGGACTTTATTTTAAATGGCAGGAATATCTTTTGTATCATTCTTATACCGAGCTGAGTGATACGGCTTCTGATCTTTTTCAAACCGATGATGGCAAGGCTTCCTGGCAGGCGGCTGCCTATAATGGCGGAGCTTATGGTGCCACTAATGCCTTAGAAACTGCCGGATCGGATTTTTTGGATGAGATGAGCAGCGAAACCCAAGACTATGCTGCCGCAGTTGTGGACTACTGCAAAAGTTATCAAGCCGGCAGTTTAAATTATTCGGCCAATTACAGTGAAGCCGATATCGACTCCCTCATCGATCTTTTATCTTATACTTATCCCGATGACGCTGACATTGATTGGGATGATGTGAAAGACGATGTCCATCAGGTTTTCTTTGATGATGGCACAGACGTTTTGACTTTTGTGGATGATATTAAGGCCGTGATTTACGTGATTTCCACCCACGTGCCCGAACTAGCCCCCGAATGGCCGGAAGAAAGCTCTATTTAAAATACGGCTCTAATCTGTGTGCTGCCCACTTCATTGAAAAGAACATCCCCTGTTCCTACCGCTACAACAAAAACGGTGTTGCCTGTGCCATCGTCATTCAATAGAACGGCCATGTCTTGAAGCAAGGTGGGTGTGGTGTCGTGTGTGGTGGAAACAAAAGAACTTAAGTCAGATTCGATGGTGAGAATTTCTACATTGCCATCCGCTTGAGGAGCGTAACCGTAGACTATTCCATCTGCATCTTTTGCCAAAAAGACTTCTCCAACAACACTGGTAATACCGACGGTGGAATCAATTTGTCCATCATTGACGGAGTTATCACCGGCTGCAATAGCTGTGGAATCCGCAAAAGTACCCGTATCTACTGTGCGTACCAAAACAACTTGAGCATTTGATTGCTTGGCTAATAACACAGTGCCATTAGAATTTGAAAGGGCAGCGATACCATCGGTGGGGATGTCTACGTCGATGGTTGTTGTTGAGAAGTCATCCGTATTCATCACCGTAATAACTTGATCGCTATCTGTTGAAGTGGAATTGGCAATGTAGAGTCGATTGCTATCCAGGCTCATAGTATTGGGAGAGCCAGCGATAGTAATATTAGCATTAGCGGTTGTACCATCGTCGGTATTAAAACTAGCCAAGAATCCTTTGGTGGTATTAGTGACATACAAACGGGCGTTGGTGGTGTCGACCATTAAATCACCCAAAGAATCAGCGGTATCATCAGTGGCTCCATCATTGTCACTAACGATTAATGGAGACAAAGAACTTACAGTCAAACTACTTCCATCATAATCCAAGACCAAAATGCGATTAGTGACGGCATTGCCATCATCATCCTCTTGCGAGCCGGTGATGAAAAGGCGTGAAGTACTGCCGCTGTTGATAACAACCATGTGTGTGGGAGTGAGAGGCAATAAATCATAAATATCTTCATTTCTGGATTTATTGACTACGGGTTGATCACCAATGCCATCACGTGTTGAAGCGGTTGCAATAAAAAGCCGACGTTCTTTTTCCATAATGAAGAGGCGGTCATTGGTAGAATCAACGGCAATGACTTGAGGTTGACGAAATGGATTAACACTGCCATCAGAACCGCAGGCCGATAGAAGAAAAAGAGGCAAGAGAAGAATAAATTTTTTCATAATTTTTTACTCAGGAAATGAAGCCACTACATTAAGAGTTGTGCCATTAATGACTTCGATTGTGTTCGATTCAAAATTAGTGACAAAAACTAAAGGTGTTCCTCCAAAAGTATCTACAGCAATACCGAAAGGGGATTTACCTTCTGTGAAGCCCGTATCTTTTTTCTTAAGCGAAACACGTGTAATTTCCTGTAAGGCAGTCAAGTCGATAACGGATACATTTCGATCGGAGGCATTGGTGACATAAGCGCGTTGGTTTGTGGTATCCAAAGCAATTTCATTGGGGCCATCCCCCACGCTGATGACTTTAAAAACGAGGGTAGCGTCATCCACTTCCTGCGGGGAAGAAGTAGCCGCGGGAAGAAGTGCAGGATTTAAAACCCAAACAGCTGGGGAGTTTCCATTAACAGCATAAATATAAGTTCCGTCGAAAGCGATGCCCCGTGTGGTTAATGGGCCATCAATAACATGTGTCAGGGTATTGCTAGTAAGATCTACTACAAAAATTTCACCCGTCCGGTTGGTGATGTAGGCCCGGTTGTTGGTTGTGTCGACGGCCACTCCTTCGGCATTTCTACTGTTGGTGTTATCAAAGCTATTGGCTGTGGTGAGATCTACCGTTGCAACATTATTTAAGTCGGCGTCCAGAATATCCAGTTTCTTGTCACACACCACGAGAACATCCGTACCATTTAGCGCAATACCAAATGGGTTGGATTGCGTGGTTGATTCAACATCGTTTGTAATGGAGCCAGCACCTATGGTGTAGCGAAGAACTTGATCCCCCGAAGTCGATGAAGCTTCTCGAAAAGGAACATAAGCTTGTGTGCCATCAAAAACGATGTCTCCTGCAAAGTTGGGAGCAGCGATGATGTCTGTAGCGGCCAGAATGGGGGCTGTGGGGTCAGTGACATCAACGCTGATAACAGCGATGGAGCCTTTGTCGTAAAAAAAATCGACCTTGGAATTAACTAAAATAACCTGATTATTAGCGGCATCTGTAGCAATTGAAATAGGGTTAGGAAAATCAAGATCAGCTGTGTTGGTGGAAAGAGGAATGTCGGGAAAAATATCGTTGCCGGAAGAACAGGAGGCTAAGACAAAACAAAAAAGAAAAAGAAAAATATTTTTTGGAAATTTTATCATAATATCTTTGAAACTCATTCCAGCTTTGTCATTGCGAGGCCCAACGGGCCGAAGCAATCCAGAGATGGATTCATCCACCAACTGTGGTGGATGGGGCGTCTACTTACTCCTCAATGCTGCTTGAGCCGCACTTAAACGTGCGATGGGCACACGGTACGGGGAACAGCTAACATAATTAAGCCCCTTTTGATGAACAAACTCAATGGATTGAGGATCCCCACCATGCTCTCCACAAATACCCATCTTTAATGTTGGGTTAACCTTTAAGCCTTTAGTCCGTGCCATTTCAATTAAAGCCCCCACACCTTGACGGTCGAGAGAGACGAAAGGATCGCATTCCAAAATTTTTCGTTCCACATAAAAAGGAAGATATTTTTGTGCGTCGTCACGGGAAAAACCAAAAGTGGTTTGCGTTAAATCGTTTGTTCCAAAACTGTAGAAATCCGCCACGGTGGCAATTTGATCGGAGGTAATCGCTGCACGCGGCAGCTCAATCATAGTTCCAATAAGATATTTTATCTTAACCCCTTTTTCTTTTATCACTTGCTGACAGACTTCATTGGTTTCTTGTCTTAAAATTTTCAGTTCATTCACATGTCCAACTAAGGGAATCATGATTTCTGGAACAATTTTGTATCCTTCATTTTTTACCAATTCGCAGGCGGCTTCCATAATGGCGCGCACTTGCATGGCATAAATTTCAGGAAACGTAACTCCTAAGCGGCAACCGCGGTGGCCAAGCATCGGGTTAAATTCTTTCAAATAATCATTTTTAGCTTTAAGGGCATCCACAGCCATGCCGGTTTTTTTGGATAAGTCGGCAATTTCAGCATCCGTATGAGGTAGAAATTCGTGCAAAGGCGGATCCAGCAGACGAATGGTGACAGGCAAGCCTTGCATTTCGCGGAAAATCCCCAAAAAATCCTGTTTTTGCATGGGAAGAATTTTGGCCAATGCTTTTTCACGGCCTTCGCGTGTGTCGGACAAAATCATTTCACGGACGGCGTCAATGCGTGTTCCTTCAAAAAACATGTGTTCCGTGCGGCAAAGACCGATACCTTCCGCGCCAAATTCGCGGGCTACTTTGGCGTCATGCGGTGTATCGGCATTGGTGCGAACCTTGAGTGTGCGATTTTTGTCCACCCACTTCATGAAAATACCAAAATCACCCGAAAGCGCCGGTTGAATGGTGGGGACTTGTCCTAGCATGACTGTTCCGGCGGATCCGTCCAGGCTGATCCAATCGCCTTTTTTAACCGTGGCCCCACCAACAGAAAATTGTTTGTTAGCCAAATCAAACTTGATGTCGCCACAACCAGAAACACAACATTTACCCATGCCTCGTGCTACAACGGCGGCATGGCTGGTCATTCCACCGCGACCCGTGAGAATACCTTCAGATACGTGCATGCCGTGAATGTCTTCAGGAGATGTTTCTAGACGAACTAAAACCACTTTTTTGCCCCGTTCGGTTTCTTCAACCGCTTCCTCGGCTGTAAAGACTACTTGCCCTACGGCGGCTCCAGGAGATGCCGGCAAACCTTTGGTAATCACATTTTTGGGGGCGTTGGGGTCTAAACGTGGGTGAAGTAATTGGTCTAATTGAGCCGGGTCAATTCTTAAAATGGCTTCTTTTTCAGAAATTAATTTTTCCTTCACCATATCCACAGCAATTTTAACTGCGGCTTGGGCGGTTCTTTTACCGTTACGTGTTTGAAGAAGCCAGAGTTTGCTATTTTGAATGGTAAACTCAATATCCTGCATGTCGCGATAATGCTTTTCTAATCTTTTATAAACGGACACTAAACTTTTATAACAATCGGGGAGCACTTCTTCCATGGAAGGAAGAGTACTTCCGCCCTGTTTTTTGCCCTCGATATTAATAGGCTGTGGTGTACGGATACCGGCTACAACGTCTTCGCCTTGGGCGTTGACTAAAAATTCTCCATAAAATCTTTTTTCACCCGTTGATGGGTCGCGCGTAAAAGCGACACCGGTTGCACAATCATTACCGCGGTTTCCAAAGACCATGGCTTGAACGTTGGCGGCGGTTCCCCAATGGGCGGGGATGCCGTTAATGCGGCGGTATTCGATGGCCCGTTTGTTCATCCACGAATCAAATACTGAACTGATGGCGCCCCAAAGCTGTTCCTCCGGATTTGTGGGAAACTCTTTTCCGGTTTTTTCCAACACTCTCTTCTTAAATAAAGTGACCAAACCTTTAAGGTCATCGGCGGACAGTTCGGTATCGAGCTTAACCCCTTTCTTTTCTTTCAAGTGATCGATGTCTTCTTCAAGAACATCAGTATCCATACCCATAACCACATCGGCATACATTTGAATAAGACGGCGATAGCTGTCGTAGGCAAAGCGAGGGTTTCCGGATTTTTGAGCCAAACCTTCGGCCACTTCATCATTAAGCCCGATGTTTAAAATGGTATCCATCATGCCGGGCATGCTGGCGCGTGCTCCCGAGCGGCAAGATAAGAGAAGAGGGCTTTCAGGGTCCCCAAAACGGGCGTCCATAATTTTTTCCACGGCGACTAAGTTTTTCTTTACCTGTTCCCGAAGTGCGGGGGGGAATTTTTTTCCATGATCGTAATACGCTGTGCATACTTCGGTGGTGATAGTAAAGCCCGCGGGTACTGGAATGCCCAAATTAGTCATTTCGGCCAAATTGGCTCCTTTACCGCCGAGTAATTCTTTCATGCTCGCTTTTCCATCAGCTTTTCCATTGCCGAAAAAATAAACGAGTTTTTTGGAAGATTTTTTTTGTGACTTTTTTGTAGATTTTGAAGACATTTTTTTATCCCAATCATTTAAATTTTATCAAAACCCCCTCCCTTTAATTATAAGGAGAGGCTAGTCCCAAGGGGATTCCTTTGGGAGAGGGGTTACCCAATTTAAATGTTAATAACTCCCCCTAACCCCCTCTTACTTTAAGAGGGGGTTTTTATTTTATCCCACAAATATTTTTCCACCTGATCGATGGAGACACGTTCCTGCTTTAAGGTGTCGCGGTCGCGGATGGTTACTTGCTTATCTTCTTCCGATTGAAAATCATACGTAATACAAAACGGTGTTCCAATTTCGTCATGCCGTCGGTAACGTTTACCGATGGAGCCCGCATCGTCGTAGTCGGCACGAAAGTTTTTTCGAATGTCCGCATACAGCTTGCGTGTTGGCTCTTCCAATTTGCCACTGAGTGGGAAAATAGCGACTTTGTAGGGAGCTATATGAGGCGCAAAACGCATGACAATTCTTTCTTCCCCACCTAAAGTATCTTTATCAAACGCATCACACAAAAGAGTGAGAAAAGTGCGATCCACACCGACGGAGCATTCGATGACGCCCGGTGTATATTTCTCTTTAGTGGCCTCATCAAAGAGCGACAGGTCCTTTTTAGAAAATTTGGAATGTTGGGTTAAATCGTAATTGGAGCGGTCCGCAATACCTTCCAGTTCGCTCCATCCCATGGGGAATTCATATTCCACATCCACACAACCTCGAGCATAATGGGCGAGCTCGTCTTTATCATGCTCCCTCAGGCGAAGTTTATCTTTTTTAATTCCTAAATCATAAAACCATTGAAGACGGGCCTGTTTCCAGTGCTCATACCATTTTTTTCCTTCTTCAACGGTTGGTTTGATGAAAAATTCCATTTCCATCTGTTCAAATTCGCGGGAGCGGAAAATAAAATTGCGTGGTGTGATTTCGTTTCTAAAACTTTTGCCGATTTGAGCGATGCCGAAAGGAATTTTTTGGCGCGAAGAGGTGACCACATTTTTAAATTGCGTAAAAATCGATTGGCATGTTTCGGGGCGCAGGTAGGCAATGGAGGAGGCTTCCTGGTTGGCGCCTACAAAGGTTTGGAACATTAAATTAAAAGACCGGGGTTCTGTTAATTCACCCCCACATTCGCCGGGTTTTTTAGAAGGCTTTTCCGGACAAGACATATCTCCAATCTGATCGGCGCGGAAGCGGCCTTTGCATTTTTTGCAGTCGACCATTGGGTCGGAAAAACAATCGATATGGCCGGAGGCTTTCCAAGTTTCTGGATGTGCGATGATGGAGGTATCCACCCCGACCACGTCGTCCCGATCGGTGGTCATGCGTTTCCACCAAAAATCTTTAAGATTACGGCGTAACTCGGCTCCTACAGGTCCAAAATCCCAGAACCCGTTGATTCCTCCGTAAATTTCGCTGGATTGAAATACAAACCCGCGCCGTTTTGCTAAAGAAACAATCTCTTCCATGGATTAGCACCTCCGGTGCTTTCAGATACCGTAAGTTCTGAAAACGGTATGGAGGCCATGGCTACCATCCCCCTAGTTAGACGGTCAAGTCAAAATGCCTACAGGAATGTAAGGATTCTCCGTTAGAGATGGTTTGAAAAAATACACAACTTTCTGTTAATTATTCCGATAAAGCTTCATGTCATCATCCTTGGATCTAAATGCTGTAGCCTCTTACTATACTGATAATGGGCTTCAGCCTTATTTTAAGTTGCTTCAAGAGCATTTTGCCGCCCTGGATACCAATGGCAACCCCATGGATTTGACTCAAAAAGAAGCTGAAGCTATGCAGTATTGGGCGGCTCCTTTACAGACAGGCGATTTAAACCAGGTTGTTCAAGGACTGCCAGCTGCACTAAAAACACAGGTGCTTTCATCTGCTGACGAGACTAGCCAGGCAGGCTTCCGCCCGATGAATAATTGGGAAGAAGTTGAAGCCGCTTTCCAAGCCCTAACAGATGGTGTTGTACTGGATGAGAACCAGCACATTATTAACACTATTTACTCTGAAGAATGTGGACCTATTCATACAACATGGCCGCCTTCGCTGACACAGTCTGAATTTCCTGAAACGTGTTGGCTTCCAAAATTACGCCATTTTTTTGCTGTTTTGTATAAAGGACCTTTTGGGAATACAGCGGGGCAAGATTTATCCCCCGTGATAGGCAATCAATTGGGATTTACAGATAGACCTATCTCTTTGAATATTAGTCAGCCAACAATATATGGAGTGGGTGCGACTCCGAATCAGTTTTTTGGAATAGGCCGAGATTCTTGTTTAGATGATCAACCACAACAACCCGATTGTAGTGATACGGCCAAAAGCAATGCACGTCTTGATTTTTATCAAAGTTTTTCAGTTCCCGAAAGAGGTCTAACCTGCAAACCCGAAGAGGGTTCACATATTATAGACGGCACTTTTTTTTATCTTGTCAAAAATGGACAAGCTGAAGCGAGCGTTAGTCTAACATTGGGATGGATGCAACATCTCATATGTGTCCATGATGCTCAATCCGTATCCGCTTTGAGTCTAGGAGACCTAGGTGGCCATAACTCAAAGTTATAC
>CAZQCI010000015.1:28465-31877 GCA_964592255.1 uncultured Nitrospiraceae bacterium
TCCTTTGTTTGTGATCAAATAAAACAACAATTCCAATTATTGGATACAGATGGTGACTCTACAACCCTCACCCAAGCTGAAGTTGAAGCCATGCAATATTATGATGATCAGGACAAACAATGGCATTATGTGGCCGATTGGAAAGAGGTGCGGCAATCTTTCATTGATTTGGCTCGTTTAAAATATGACGAATTACATAAAGATAACCCTACTGATGTGTTTCAAAAATTGGATTCTTTTTTTGCATCCCTGTATAGGGCTCTTCCTCAGTCCTTAAGCGGTAAACTGGCTAGACAGACTCTTGTACCGGACAGTCACCTGATCGGCTGGGGAAGGCATGGTGATGCAACACAGGCCATGCAATTGGCTCAAAAAAGTTTGGGAGAAAATTTTTCATCTTCTCCAAAGGCTTATGTTTTTTCGCTAAAACCTAAGAATAACCCTGCCGAAACTATTGTTTTGATGGAAGCTGCCAATTAGTGACATCGACTTGATTTCGCTCACCGAATTTGGTACTCACCCGCCCATGGTTCCTAAAGTTGTTAGCACTAAAAACGAATCGATCCGGATGTTTCATAATTCTTTTCTGGAATCGTTGTCTCACATTCACCCGGCCACTCCTTTAGTGGTGTTTGTGCCTGTGATTATTTGGTTTTTATATCGGTCGTGGGTGGGGCATTCCATTGGGGATTTTATTGTATTTTACGGGGCAGGACTTCTTTTTTGGACTTTTTTGGAATACGTGATGCACCGTGGCTTTTTTCATTTTTCATTCTCATCCCGCCTAGGAAAGGCAATTCATTTTTTGTTTCACGGGGTTCATCATGCCACCCCTAACGATGCCACCCGTTTGGTCATGCCTTTGAGTGTGAGTGTACCGTTGGCATTTCTTGTTTATGGTCTCTTTAAATTTTTGTTTGGCCTCCACGCCGATCCGCTGTTTGCAGGCATTGTGACGGGTTATTTAGCTTATGACATGATTCATTTTGCGGTTCATCATTTTCCCATGAAAAATCCTGTGGCCCGTTTTCTTAAACAACATCATCTTAAGCATCATTTCACCAACGATGAAAATTATTTCGGGGTTAGTAACCCCTTGTGGGATTATGTTTTTGGCACCATGGATCACCGCGATCAACCCGCTTCAGTCCCTGAAATTATTGAACTGGAGGGGAAGCCCGAAACTTTGTGATTTGACAAAGGTGATGGTTTCCTGAAGGTCGTCTCTCTTTTTTCCCGAAACACGAACTTGTTCATCTTGAATTTGAGCCTGGACTTTGATTTTAGATTCTTTGATGGCTTTGACAATTTCCTTGGCTTTTTCCGTCTCAATCCCGGTGATGAGTTTAATGTCGCATTTCAGAAGGCTGCCGGCGGCTGTTTGTGGATCACCGACTTTTAAGGATTCAATTGCAATCCCTCTTTTAAAAGCTTTGCTTTGCAGAATATCAATAACGGCTTTAAGTTTATAATCGTCATCCGCCACAATGTGGATTTCCTTTTTGGCTTTGTCGAATGTAATGGAACTTTTACTGTTGCGGAAATCGTAACGTGTTGTAATTTCTTTTACAGCCTGATTGACAGCGTTATCTACTTCTTGCAGATTCACTTCGGAAACAATGTCGAAACTGGGCATAAGCAACTCCTTTTTACCAAATTAATCCTTCTTTAGGAGAAGGTTGTCAATAGTTGTAGTATCTTGGTAGTGTCTCAGTTTGAAATTTTGATGAGTCATCCCGACGAAAGTCGGGATGACAATTTTTTTCTTCGTTAAATTTCAAACTAAGATACTGCCTAATAATTGGTTTATGATAGTCATTCAAAAACAAAATAAGAATTATTTTTGGGGCGCAATAGGAAGCAATCTTGTTTTATTGATAGTTCTTTTTTTGAGTTATCCTATCAATGCCGTTTGGCGTGTTCGAGGCTGGTATGTTTCCGATCTGGTGAGCCTTGTTTTTATGTTGGTGTCTTGTTTTTTTCTCTTCCGTATTTTGATTTCAAAACAATTATGGAAAACCAAAGTTAAATATCTTCCTCTTTTTTTCCCTACTTTTATTACAATGACTGCTTGGTTTTTGTTTTCTGGTTTTTCTTCTCCCACTTTGACTTCCTACTTATCCCCCAGTGGGCGAAAAGAATTGGTGATTTATGAAGAGTGCTTTGGTTTTGCGTGCAGTGCTTATGGGTATCAGCGGTATTTTTATTTTTTTGATCGTAAATTAGGTGCTTTGGATCTTGGGGATCCAGAGCGTATTCTTTCTTCCGCCATCCAGGTGACTTGGCCCAATGAAAATGAAGCAGACTGGCATGCCCTCACACGCCAAGGAGAGAAAAAAGGCGTGTTTTACCTCAAATAAAAAAAATCCCCTCTTTGTGAAAAGAGGGGATTTTGCGGTCAGCGGGGTTCGCAGAATACGTTCTACAAACTTATTTCATTAACAATACCAACGGATGGAAGGCACCGTCGTCATGACAATCGTCATCGGCATCTCCGTCACTTTCCATTCCAGCACTTTCCATTTCTTCTGGGCTGCAGGCATTAAGCACTTTAGCTTCTGGATGATAATGGAAGTTAACGCTGTAGTTGTTAACAATGACTCCTAAATTATTGTCAAAACGAAGCTCGATATTGTCGAAGGTATTGATGCTGTAGGGTTGTACATTCTGCATGGTGCAACGGATGACGCTGTCTTGCAAGGTGCAGAACATATTGCCGTTGTGATCCAATGTCCGATCGGCCTTATAGATATGATAGACATTATCGAAGGCTTCCATTGTGACTTGGTCTTTCAAGTGAAAGGCAAAGGCAATGTTTTTGGCAATGTCATCGATAGAAGGTGCTTTGTCACTGAAGCTAACGTTTAATTCCACGGTCATATCCACTGGTACGTGTGAGATGACTTTGTCATGACAATCGTCCCCACCTTCTTTGCCATCAGTACCTTCTTTGGGATCTATCATACTCGTGTCGGTGTCGACGCTGGTACGGTCGATACCAGTTAACTTGGTAGAATCTGTTTCGGATTCAGCTTTGGAAGGTACAGTCACTATCCCTGTTCCTTTGCTGATGATATTTGATGCTGTCCCATTCTGCAAAGGGGTTACAGTGTTTTGCTTTACAGGGTTTTTGGTACCTATATTTCCAACGGGAGTAAGTTCAAAGTTGGAATCGGCCACTGCTTTATATTCCGACTGCAATGTCGTAGGAGTCAATGTGTAGGGAGAGTTTTCTGAATTTTGTTTTTCACTTTGTTTAGGTTCTATGGGCGTTGGAGTATAAGAAGTAGCTTTTTGAGATTCTTGTTGTTCCTTTGGTATGCTGACTCCTTGCGTTAGGGAGGGTTGTGCTTTTTGCATGTCTTGTTTTTGAGGCTGAACAGTAATGGTATTACCACTTGTGACTTGGTTG
>CAZQCI010000016.1:0-31559 GCA_964592255.1 uncultured Nitrospiraceae bacterium
TCCTAAAGTGCTTGTGGAAGTAGATGGGAAACAGATTCTGATTAAGCGCAAGGATGACAGCCGTGAATCCCGTCAATTGCATGGAGTAACGCGGGCCTTGGTGAGTAACTTTATTACGGGTTATTCCGAAGGCTTTACAAAAACCATGGATATCCAAGGGGTTGGTTATCGTGCAGAAGTAAAAGGAAGCACACTTCATTTAACTCTTGGTTTTTCGCATCCTGTGGAATTTCCCATTCCTCAAGGAATTAAGATTACGGTGGAAAAACAAACGCGCCTGATTGTTACAGGAGCCTCTAAAGACTTAGTGGGCCAAACTTCGGCTTCCATCCGTTCGCTCAGACCCCCTGAGCCTTACAAAGGAAAAGGGATTAAGTATGATAACGAAGTGATTCAGCGCAAAGTGGGTAAAGCTGCTGCCGGTGCTGGAGGAGGAAAGTAATATGTCAGAATCTAAATTGGATAGTCGTCTTAAAAGAAAAAACCGTATTCGCAAAAAATTGTTTGGAACCCCTGAACGTCCACGTTTGTCGGTTTACCGCAGTTTGCGTTATGTTTATGCCCAGATCATTGATGATCTCAACGGTAAAACATTAGCCTCTGCCAGTTCTTTGGAAGTTAAAAAAGGGGGCGGCAATAAGAAGTCGGCCGAAATGGTAGGGCAAGCTTTGGCGCAAAAAGCCAAAAGCCTTAATATTGAAAATGTGGCTTTTGATCGTAATGGTTTTCTCTATCATGGAGCTGTGCAATCTTTGGCTGAAGCCGCTCGCAAGGAAGGACTAAAATTTTAGTTAAAAAATAATGAGTAACTCCTCTTTAAGTCTCTCTTATTATTTAAGAGGGAAAAGAAAACTCTTCTTCAACATAAGGGGAGATGAGGCGGAGTTAATAAATTAAAAATATGGCACAAGAAAATATACCAACAGATGAAGAAGCGGGTGACGGACTGATTGAGCGTATTGTGCATATCAGTCGCGTGGCTAAAGTGGTTAAAGGTGGTCGCCGGTTTAGCTTTTCCTCGTTAGTGGTAGTAGGTGATGGTCAAGGCCGTGTGGGTTATGGCTTAGGCAAAGCGGCAGAAGTTCCAGATGCCATTAAAAAAGGCGCTGAACGTGCCAAGAAAAAAATGATTCAAGTGGCGGTGACGCAAACCACCATTCCTCATGACATTGTGGGTCGCTTTGGTTCGGCTCGTGTGTTGTTGCGTAAAGCTCGTCCTGGTACGGGAGTTATCGCAGGAGGAGTTGTCCGTGCGGTGGTGGAATCTGCCGGTATTCATAATATTTTGTCCAAATGCATTGGCACTAGCAATCCTCATAACGTGGTGAAAGCTACTTTTGATGCTTTGCAACATTTGGTTACAGAGGATGAACAGATGCCGAAGAAGGGGGCCCTCAATGCCTAATAAAATTAAGATTCAATGGGTTAAGAGTGCATCCGGGCGTTCGTTACGTCAAAAAGAAACAGTGAAGGGTTTGGGGTTTACGCGCTTAAACCAGATTCGTGAAGTGGTGGATACGCCGGCTTCGCGTGGAATGCTTGAAAAAATTCCGCATATGGTGAAGGTGCTCGATCAAGGAAAATAACATGAAACTGAACGAATTAAGAGCTCCTAAAGGAGCAACTCATGCTAAGAAAAGATTAGGACGCGGTGAATCCTCCGGACATGGAAAAACCTCCGGTAAAGGACACAAAGGACAAAAAGCGCGTGCTGGTGGGTACCATAAAGTTGGATTTGAAGGCGGTCAGATGCCCCTTCATCGTCGTCTCCCTAAGCGCGGATTTTTTAATTTGTTCCGTGTGGAATACTCTGTGGTAAACGTGGGGGATTTATCGACCTTTAAAGCCAATGATGTGGTGGATGCAGATTCTTTGAAAAAAGCCGGATTATTAAAGAAGAAAATGGCTGGTTTAAAAATTTTAGGTGATGGTGATATTTCGATTCCTTTAGTTGTTAAAGCCGCTCGTTTTTCTGCATTGGCTAAACAAAAAATCGAAAAGGCCGGTGGTCAAGCTTTAGTCATTGAAAAGGTGGCAGGTTAATCATGGTGGTTTACACTCTTTTGAAGAGGGGGGCTTAGTGAGTGAAGGAGGCGTGCAAGGTTTAGCCAAACTTCCGGAGTTGAGGAAGCGGATCCTGTTTACCGTAGTTATGTTAGGTATCTACAGGATGGGGATTTTTATTCCCACGCCCGGTATTAATGGGGATGCGCTTCAAAAATTGTTTTCGCAAGGTTCGCTCTTTGACATTTTTAATATGTTTTCTGGTGGTGCCCTTAAGATGTTTTCCGTTTTTGCTTTGGGCATTATGCCTTACATCAGTTCTTCCATTATTATTCAGTTACTGACGGTATCTATCCCGGCTTTGCAAAAGCTGTCTAAAGATGGAGAATATGGTCGTAAAAAAATCACCCAGTACACACGTTATGCAACGGTTGTTTTATCGTTGTTGCAAGGGCTAGGGATTAGCATTGGCTTGAAGCAACAGGGGATGGTGCTTCCTGGTATTAATGGAGTGACTTATTACCTAAGCACGATGTTTACCTTGGCGGCTGGTACGGCCTTTTTGATGTGGTTGGGTGAGCAAATTTCGGAACGTGGTATTGGTAACGGAATTTCCCTGATTATTTTTTCCGGTATTGTGACGCGTGTGCCCTCGGCCTTTAGAGATGCTTGGAATACAAAGGAGCAATTTGCCGGCCTTATTGGGTTTATTGCGTTGCTCGCTTTTATTTTTGCGGTCATCAGCTTGATCATCTTTTTTGAAAGAAGCCAACGGCGTATTCCCATTCAATATGCCAAACGTGTAGTGGGGCGGAAAATGTATGGGGGGCAAAGCACGCATTTGCCACTTAAATTGAATATGGCGGGAGTTATTCCTCCTATTTTCGCCTCTGCTTTAATTTCGTTTCCAGCGACTGTAGTGATGTTTTGGAAAACGGAAACAATGCAGGCGGTTGCTAATTCATTAACACGCGGCTGGTTGCATGATGCCTTGTATGTACCGCTGATTATTTTCTTTTGTTATTTTTACACGGCGGTCACTTTTAATCCGGTGGATGTTGCGGATGGTTTGAAGAAGAACGGTGGTTATATTCCGGGTATTCGTCCTGGTAAATCAACTTCCGACTTTATTGATCTTATTTTGAGTCGCATTACGTTGGGAGGGGCCGTTTACATTGCTACCATTGCGATTTTGCCGACGATCCTTATTCGTGAGTTTGGTATTCCTGGATCGTTGGCTGCCACATTCGGTGGAACTTCTTTATTGATTGTGGTGGGTGTGGCCATGGATACAGTGGCTCAGATTGAATCGCATCTGCTCAACCGAAGTTATGAAGGATTTTTAGGTGGGCGTGCCGGAAAATTTAAGGGGAGACGCGCGTGAACATCATTTTGTTGGGGCCTCCTGGAGCCGGCAAAGGAACGCAAGCTCGTAGGCTGACCGAAAAAATGGGGTTGCCGCAAATTTCTACTGGGGAAATTTTAAGAGAAGCCCAGAACAAAGGAACCGAGTTAGGCCGACAAGCGGCATTGTTTATGAAAGAAGGAAAGTTGGTTCCTGACGAAGTTGTTATTGGTATTATTGCTGAGCGTTTGAAACAAGCGGATTGCCGTAAAGGTTATATTCTTGATGGTTTTCCTCGGACCTTGTCTCAAGCACAGGCCTTAAAAAAAATTTTGGATGAAAATGGCAGTCGGGTGAATGTAGTGCTTAACTTTAAAATTCCCGATGCCGATGTAGTGCGGCGATTATCCGGACGCCGAGTATGTACAGAATGTGGAACGGGCTACCATGTTGCTTTTTCTCCGTCGAAAACAACGGGAAAATGTGACCGTTGTTCCGGAAGTTTAGTTCAGCGCGATGATGATCGTGAAGAAACCATTCAAAAACGTTTGAGTGTGTATCATCAGCAGACGGCTCCTTTGATCGATTTTTATCGGTCACAAGATTTATTGAAAGATGTGGATGGAGTTGGTGAGTTGCCAGTGGTTTTTAAACGAATGGATGATGCCTTAGGAATGACATGATTATTTTAAAGTCGCCTCAAGAAATAGATCAGATGGCCAAAGCAGGGCGCATCGTAGGCGAAGTTCTTTTAAAACTGAAAGAGGAAGTTGCTCCGGGAATTACCACTGATGATTTAGACCGGATTGCTGAAGAGATGATTCGAAAAAAAGGGGGGATTCCTACTTTTATCGGATATCGAGGTTATCCTAAGTCATTGTGTACTTCGGTAAATGAACAAGTGGTTCATGGTATTCCTTCAAACTTGGTGCTGAAGGAAGGTGATATTGTCGGTATCGATTTAGGGGTGACTTTTGGGGGTTATGTTGGTGATTCGGCTGTGACAGTCCCTGTGGGAGTTATCCAGCCCGAGGCTGAAAAATTGTTGAAAGTAACCCAAGAGTCATTAGAGAAGGGCATTGAACAAGTTGTTGACGGCAAACGTTTAGGAGATATTGGTTATGCCGTTCAAAGCCATGCTGAAGCGGCTGGGTTTTCTGTGGTTCGTGACTTTGTGGGCCATGGTATTGGACGAGCGATGCACGAAGAACCTCAGGTTCCTAATTTTGGCAAGCCGGGCACCGGCCCTCGTATTAAAGTCGGCATGGTTTTAGCGATTGAGCCGATGGTGAATGTGGGAACTCCGGAGGTTTTAACTCTTTCGGATGGATGGACGGTGGTGACGAAGGATAGAAAGTTATCGGCTCATTTTGAGCACACCATAGCTTGTACTGCTGATGGACCACGGGTATTAACCAGACTGTAAAAGGATGAATGGCTAAAGAAGAAGCAATAGAATTAGAAGGGACTGTTTTGGAACCTTTGCCGAATGCTATGTTCCAAGTGCAGTTGGATAATGGACATAAAGTGTTGGCCCATATTTCTGGGAAGATGAGAATGCATTTTATTAAAATTCTTCCTGGAGACAAAGTGAGAGTAGAACTGTCTCCTTATGATTTAAACCGGGGGCGCATCACATATCGGGCGAAATAGAGATGGCCCTTCGATAGGCTCAGGGTGTCCTCTAAGATGGACATAGTGAGATTGTCGAACCATGAATTTATGAAAGTACGTTCTTCAGTAAAAAAAATTTGTGATCAGTGCAAAATTATCCGTAGAAATGGAATTGTGCGGATTATTTGTAAAAATAAAAGACACAAACAGAAACAAGGTTGATTCCTGAAAGAGATGGTGTGAAGCGGATCTGTATTTATCAGATTGCTTCACGCTTCACGCTTCACGAATAACGAACGAATAATGCCAAGAATAGCTGGAGTTGATATCCCTGGAAAAAAACGCATTGAAGTGGCGTTGACTTATGTTTACGGCATCGGCAAAACCCGCGCTAAAGATATTTTGAATGCGACGGGAATTTCCCCTGATGTGCGTGCCGAAAAGTTAACCGATGATGAGGTGGCTAAAATTCGTTCCACGATTGATGCGAATTATCAAGTAGAAGGAAATTTACGTCGTGAAGTTTCTGTCAATATTAAGCGTTTGATGGATTTGGGGTCTTACCGTGGTTCGCGACATAAAAAGAGTTTGCCGGTCCGAGGTCAGAGAACCAAGACTAATTCAAGAACAAGAAAAGGTCCCCGTAAGACGGTAGCCGGTAAGAAGAAAGCCCCAGGGCCGAATTAGTAGATAGTCGATGGTTGATTGTTGATGGATGATCGATACCCGATCTCTCATCAGCAGTCCACGATCAGCAGAAAAAATATGGCAAAAGAAAAATTACCCACAGTCAGCGGAGATGCTGAAGGCAAAAAAACAGCCGGAGCCTCTGGAGCTGCGGGCAAAAAAACTGGTTATAAAAAGAAGAAGAAGGTCCGTAAGAATATATCCTCCGGGGTGATTCATGTTCAGGCCAGCTTCAACAACACGATCATCACCATTAGTGATTCGCAAGGGAATGCTATTTGTTGGAGTTCTGCCGGATCCCGTGGTTTTAAGGGTTCTCGTAAGTCCACACCCTTTGCTGCTCAGATTGCTGCTGATGATGCTGCTCGCAAAGCATTAGAGCATGGGGTTCGTACAGCGATTGCTTTTGTGACCGGCCCGGGTGGAGGGCGCGAATCGGCTTTGCGTGCCATTGCCTCAGCTGGTATCCGCATTACTCGTATTCAAGATGTGACGCCCATTCCTCATAACGGATGCCGTCCCCCGAAAAGGAGAAGAGTGTAATATGGCTAGATATAAAGAATCAGTATGCCGTCTTTGTCGGCGTGAAGGTTTAAAGTTGTTCCTCAAGGGTGACCGCTGTTACAGCGAAAAGTGCGCCATTGAACGGCGTGAATATGCCCCTGGTCAGCATGGTCAAGAACGTCGTACGAAGCTTTCAGAATACGGTGTTCAATTGCGTGAAAAACAAAAAGTTCGTCGTATTTATGGTGTGTTGGAACGTCAGTTTCAAAAAACTTTCGACCGTGCGGAACGCCAAAAAGGAGAGACAGGTAAAAATCTTATTCGTCTTTTAGAGTCTCGTTTGGATAATGTCGCCTATCGTAGTGGTTTGGCCAACTCCAGAAACGAAGCTCGTCTTTTGGTGACTCAAGGACATTTTTTGGTTAACGGTAAGTCGGTTAACATTCCTTCTGCTCGCGTTAAAGCTGGAGATGTGGTGAGTGTGAAGGAGAAAAGCCGTAAGATGACCCGAATTGCAGCTTCTCTGGAAGCTAGCGAACGACGTGGTATTCCTGAATGGTTGACAGTGGATCGTGCGGCCATGACGGTTAATATCCAGGCGCTTCCGGAGCGAGAACAAGTGACTCTGCCGATGGAAGAGCAGCTGATTGTTGAATACTATTCAAAATAATTTGATTCATTTACTAATTTTACTCATTTTACCAATGGAGGGTTTCCATGAGCCTTATTTATAAAAACTGGCGTAGTCTGATTAAACCGAGATTTTTATCTGTTGATAAAGATTCCCGCACCGCTGTTTACGGCAAGTTTACAGCAAAACCGTTGGAACGTGGTTTTGGTTTAACTTTAGGTAACGCTATTCGACGTGTGTTGCTTTCATCTCTGCAAGGAGCCTCAATCGTTTCGGTTAAAATTGATGGTGTATTGCACGAGTTTTCAAGCATTCCTGGGGTTAAAGAAGATGTGACCAACATTATTCTTAACTTGAAAGAGTTGAAGCTTAAGTTGCTGCAAGGTGAGTCGGCTACGATCACGCTTACGGCTCAAGGCCCTGGTAATGTCATGGCTAAGGACATTAATACTGGTGGGTTAGTGGAAATTATGAACCCCGACCATGTGATTGCTACTTTGGGTGAAGAAGCCAAAATCAACATGGAGATGAAAGTTAAAATGGGCAAGGGCTATGAGTTGGCCGAAAAGAATAAAGAATCCGATTCATCCGTGGGTACTATTTTTGTTGATGCTAATTTTTCACCGATTGAACGCGTCAATTACAACGTAACCAATGCTCGCGTTGGACAAATTACCGATTACGACGCACTCACTTTGGAAGTGTGGACCAATGGAGCTGTGCTTCCAGAAGATGCGGTTGCGTTTGCTTCCAAAATTCTTAAGGATCAATTGCAGGTGTTTATCAACTTCCAAGAAGGCGAAGAGCCGGAAATTGAAGAAAAACCGGTTGAGGTGGTTCGTGTTAACGAAAATCTTAATCGTCGTGTAGAAGAGTTAGAATTGTCTGTTCGTTCGGCGAACTGCTTACAAAATGCCAATATCCGCTTTATTGGAGAGTTGGTACAAAAGAGCGAGTCGGAAATGTTGAAAACCAAAAATTTCGGACGTAAGTCGCTTAACGAAATTAAAGAAATCTTGACCGAAATGGGATTGGGCTTAGGGATGAAGATCGACGACTGGTCGCTTCCCACTGAAGAGGCTGCTCCTAAAAAAGAAGAAATATTTTAACCGGGACTTTTATTTATGAGACATAAAGACAGTGGCAGAAAATTAGGACGTACTTCCTCGCATCGTAAGGCGATGTTCCGTAATATGGCAACATCCCTTATTGAAAAAGGACGTGTGGTGACGACTCTTCATAAGGCTAAAGAAATGCGGGGGGTGGCGGATTCCCTCATTACTTTAGGGAAGAAAGACACTTTGGCGGCTCGTCGTCAGGCTTTTCAATTTGTCCGTTCGAAGTCAGCTGTCGGTAAATTATTTTCTGAGTTAGCACCTGGTTTTAAAAATCGTCACGGGGGTTATTCCCGTGTTTTAAAACTGGGCTTTCGTCATGGTGATTCTGCGGCGATGGCCATTATAGAGTATCTTCCTGGTGAAGGTTCTGTTTCTGCCGTTCCGGGGGATGATAAAAAGGCTTCCAAAAAAGCGGCACCTAAAAAAGACACTCCTAAAAAAGAAGCTCCTAAAAAGGAAAAGAAAGAAAAAGCCGCCGCCCCTAAGGTGAAAAAAGCTGCTAAAGAAAAGAAGACCAAGTCTGCTAAAGGCTAATCATGGTGTGTTAAACATCGTGTCATAAACCGTCACCCCGTGCTTGATAGGGGGTGCATGGGACTGTAATTGTTGGACGGCGTTCTGTATCGATACTGTTAAACCCCATCTTTTTATCCTTCGAAAAACTCGGCCCCTTGGGGCCGAAAATTAGATTATTTTTTTCAGGATGAAAAACGGGAGCAAGCTCCCGAGTTTTTCATTTTTTCCACAACATTTCTATTTCTCTACCGATAATAGTGTCGATAATGGCTTCGACTATTAATAAATCGCGTATAGAGCTTACGCCTCAAATATCTGTGGGCTTGGAGCAAGGCTATCAGGATGAGGTGGGCCTTAACGAAACTCTAGGGGCGGCTCTTGTATTTCGTCAAGGATATCGTGTTAACCCTTATTTATCCGCGGCTTTAGCTTTGGGCCAAATGCGCCAAGATGTTTCTATCAATCGTTTTGGTGGAAAAGCGGGCGCTGGCGTGGAAATTGATATCCTTAAAGGGGGCAGAGTGACCTTACCCTTTGGGGTGTACGGAGAAGCGGGCTTAGCAACGGGTTCTGTACATTATTCAGGTCCGGAGGCACAGGACGAATTAAAAAATTACAATGGTTTAGGTTTAGAAAGTGGTTTGCATGTTAACTTAAAAACGCTGCAGATTGGTTTATCTGTGGCTTACGGTTTAAGAACGTATACAGCCCACGAGAAGGGTTACGCAGAGTCTAGTCTTTTCTCCTTTAAAAAAGCAATTCCTGGTTTAGGTTTCAGTATTGGTTGGACCCCGGCAAGAAGGCAATATAACACTATTCCTGTCATTACGACAGAAGCGCGTCATTCTACTGGGCCGGCTCAAACGATGGTTCCTGAAGATTCCCGAGTGGATGTTGCCTCATTGATACCGGCTTCAACTGCTAGTTCATCCGACCCTATGGGGTCTTATCCAGTCCCGACTGGCACAGTCTCGACTGGCACAGTCTCGACTGGAGCAACTTCGACGGGTACGACAGGTAGTGCCCCGGTTTTGGCTGCAGCGCCATCAGCTACAGGTTTACCGTTGTTGCAATCGTCATCAACACCAACACCAACACCAACACCAGCACCAGTACCAGTTCCAACACCAACACCAACACCAACACCAACACCAGAAATAGCACCAACACCTGAAGGGGCTACAGCAGCTGCAGATGCGGAAGAACCAGCTCCAGCTCCAAAACAATCAAAACGAACCATAAAAAATGATTATGGTGCTGTTTTTACAAATGGTGAGAAGGTGGTACGTAAATACAGGGATTTTTCTTGGGACTATAACTCATCTAACTTATATGATGATTTTGAAGTCGTGGGGATTTTAACAATTGAACCGGATGGAAAGACTGTAAAATTTAAACCGGACAATAGTTACGTTATTGGTACTGACGGTGATGCTAAAGAGGTCCCTCTTGATGAAATTTACAAGCTTGATCCCAAAAAAGATAAAACTAAATCTAGTGACGATGGCGGCGACTCCAATTGGTGGGGGGAGGGACCTCCTCCTAAGCCATTACGCAGTAGTGCAATGATGGACGGATTGTTAGACGATGTAAAAGAAGATGCTTATGACGATGGCCATCATTTTAAGCCAGGTGCAAAAGTGTGGGTGAAACAAAGTGATGGTAAAAAAATAGCAGCGGAAGTTAAAGACTATAATTCTGTAGTTGATACATACACCATAGAATATGTAGAAAATGGTGTTACGACTCAAGAAGAGGTGTATGACACTTTAGTCACCAAGAGATAGTGTAAATTTTAAGTGAAGATTTATGACGCTGTGTGTAAAATTTAAAAATAAAATCAGCAACTTTCTAGCAACTTTTATAAAAACGGGCCGATAATTTAGACAACAGGTAAAATTTAAGTTTTTCTTAGAGGGAGAAACTAATGCCACAAATTATTACACCCTCGGGTGCTATGACTGGTACGAGTGATACTATCGATAGTACTACTTCTGAAGGAAGTTCTAGTGCTGTGGGCGCACTTCCGGTTGATATAGCCCCGGCTGATACAGCTTCGGCTGATGACGCGGGTGAATCTGAGGGTTCGGCACCAGCAGAGGCAGCGCCTGTTTCAACAGCTTCTTCCAAAAAATCATCTGTGGAATTAACGCCTCATATTTCATTGGGCATGGACATGTGGCGTCCAGAAAATTCAAAAGAAAAATCTTACAAACAATTGCGGGAAAAACTGGGTGTAACGGCGCTATTTCGTGGTGCTGGTCGGGTTAATCCTTATGTGTCTGGTCGGCTTGTTTTGGGGCAGGTGTCTAAAACGTTGGCCCAAGCGACGGCGGACGGCAATAAGAAAGCTGCTTTTAACAGTACCGGGTTTGAAGGGGAAGCTGGAGTTCAATGGGATGTAACTAAAGATGGTAGTGTGACGTTGCCGTTAGGTGTTTATGTGGGATTGGGCAAAGCTCGCGGACAATTACCTTTTTCCAGCGTTGATATGATGGATGATGTGAAGGGCTATCAAGAGGCTGGGGTGAGCACGGGGATTAATATTAATTCCAAAACATTACAAATCGGCTTTGGGCTCACTTATGGGGCGCGGACTTACGCGTCGCATACGCCAGGTTACGCAGAGCATTCAAGAAGTGCCAATGTAGTGCGTCCGCTTGGGTTCGGCTTTAGCATTGGTTGGACACCGGGTAGGAAGAAGGTGGTGAACGATTTACATGTGATAACTCCTGATAAGCCAACTATTGAAAAAGCTGATTTTAATAATGGACACCCCCCAACAGAAGCGGGTGGGCCCCTTGTGTTTAAAGCAGGTGATCCTCTTAAATTGGATGTGACTTTACCTAACGAAAATCATGTTGGGTTTAGTACGATTACAGTTCAGGTTGGTGAGAAAACTTATGATGTTAGCATGCCTGACAATATCCAGAATGGAGATTGGAGCCAAGTGCCCGAAACGGTAACGGTGGTTGAAAACATCAGTCAGGATTTTCCTGAAGGCTATACGGGTCCTGTAAAAATTACAAAAATAGACGATACCGATGTGGATCAAGCTGTTGGAGAAGGTGATATTCAGATTGAAAAAGCCAGTGGCGATACAGTGGAACCGACTCCTACACCTACACCTGTTGATACACCCCCTGGGCCTGGTCCCGCACCGGGTGCTAGTTTAGCGGAAGAGTTAAAAACAGCAAGCGTGGTTTCGGCTGAAGATGGAGTGTTTGATACAGAACCACTGAGTCTTAAGGTGACGACTACAAAAGTAGGGAAGTGTACTGTAGAAATTAATGGTAAGAAGACAGACATTGATATTGGTGCGGGTACTGATCAAGAAATTCCTGTTCTGTCATCAAGCGATTATGCAGGGTACGATAATTTCACCGGCAAGGTAAAAATTGTTGCGGTGGATGGTACAGCATTATCTGCTCCCATCGAATTACTGCAGGAAGTAAAAATTAAAAAACCTGCTGAAGTTGTTGTGGTAGATAAGGATAAAATTCTTAGTAGTTCTAAAGTTAGTTTGAATACTGCTGGTGATATGATTCTTACAGTCTCATCAAATGCAGCGACTACTTTAAAGCTGGATATTAATGGTAAAGCCAAATCCGTTTCTATCAAAAAAGGCGATAATAAAACAGTGACGCTTTATAAAAAAGCGGAACTTGATGCGATGGCAAAGCCGGAAGCAGAGGTCGTGTTAAAAGCAAAACTTACTAAAGTTGATGTTAATGCCATCAGCCCGGCTAAGGATATTGGAGAGGTGAAGATAGCAAAGAAAACGGTGGAGCCGCCACCAGTGCCTCCAACTCCGCCTGATGTAAATGTAAAGCCAGCTTCGCAACATCCGAAATATAATAAGGCGACCTCTTTACCCATGCCCACTTTCAAAAAAGTAGTAGATGGTAAATTAGAGGAGATAGGTACGGTGGATTTTTTTTCAGGATTTGATCTTGATTTTAAACGTAAGATGGTGGGGTATGTTGCT
Organism: uncultured Nitrospiraceae bacterium; assembly: GCA_964592255.1. GTDB lineage: Bacteria > UBA10199 > UBA10199 > UBA10199 > SBBF01 > CAZQCI01. Next base: position 12,408 of record CAZQCI010000016.1, read on the forward strand.
ATTAAAGATGTTGATGCAGCGGCTAAGGTATTTAGCGGTGAAAATGCAGCTTTATTTCAGAAGCTGCCACCAGGATGTTTTTCCGCAACTTACAAGGATGGAGTTCTTCGTTATTCTCTTAAGGATACGGGAATTACAGTTAAGTATGCTGTTAAAGGTAAAATTACAAAATTAAGTAATGGTGGAGTTAAAATTAGTTGGACGAATGTAAAAGGAGAAGATAATGACTTTGAAGAAAATGTTGGTTATTGGTTATTAGAGCCTGATACAAGCTCAGGTAATTTTAATCCTCCTATTTACAAAATTACTGCAAGTTTTCATACCGTGGCTTCTGTGCCGCCAGCTGTTGGTCCTATCACTAAGGAACACTCAACAGCTGCGACGGCTCAGACTTTTAATAATGCCATTCAGGTCGTGTCGGCATTGTAGAGAAGGGAAAATGCGCTCTTATTTATTTCGAAATTTCCTCTTCAATTTTTTCCACAGTAGCTTGGTCGAATAGATCATCTCCATCATTTAATTGCGTTTTTATAACTTGCCATTGAGCTTGGGTCATGTTTGTGGAAATAGGGCGTGGTATTGAGCCTAAATATTCTTTTGTTTTTTCTGAACCTCTATCCCAAATATTACGGTAGATGTACTCCTCCAGGCCAAACGGATTTTGATCCGTTCGCATTAAGTAGGAATTGTCGACTGTTAAATAACAGAGTTCATTTCCATCTTTATCGTAATAATGAGCTTCGATTTGGTAATTTTGACTGATAGTGGTGATAAGATAAGTCTGCTGTTCCGGAATAATATCAATTCTGCGGTATCCAAAAATTGGGATTGCTGTACCAAATGCAGGAAGCCCACCCATAAGGGTTTCAGGTGTTAAGCCTGAAATACAGGTAGATGTAGATTGTCGTATTGGATATTTTTGGAAAAGATCACCAATAGCATTTATTAATCCAGCCGATGATTTCATGCTTGAAGGAACCCCAGCCAAAATGCTTGCCAAGTCTTCTGAAGATTTTTCTGCTTCAATGCTGCGAGCGGTAATGTTTATTCCATATTTTGCCCGGAGAAATAAGGCATGAAGTTTGTCGTAATCAAACACTTGCGTTCCTACGTATCCGGTGGAGGAAGTGTTGCCAGAGTTTTTCATGTAATCTGATTTATTTATTAATGTATAACGGGCAGGCAACCCTGATTCTTTAATATCACAAGAATCCATCTCATCCGGTTTTCCAGCTGTTTTTGCCCACTCAATAAATTCTTCTTTGTATACTGCCGGTATCGTTGGATCATTCACATTGAAAAACACTTCGCAAGAACCGGATCCCATAAAACCCTCCTTTTAAATTCAAGTTTAGATTGATTTATTGTTTTCAAAACTCATCACTTTGAAAGTTTTTTATCAAGAATAAAAGTGAGCGAAATCAATTTTAATTTTTTTATCTGACGTATTATGTAAGAGTGTCAGTAATAGTGTCAGATAAACAGCGCCACATACTTTTAGATAAACAGTGCCACATACTTTTGAAAGTATTGCCGTCCGAGAATAGAACTCCTGAGTCTCATTAGAAATTTTCAAGTTATTGAAATCACATACATTATTTTTGGCATCGTCTTTGCTTGTGATGCTGTCATGTCTCGGATTAATCGAACTGACTATGTCTACGATAATTGTGTTGTTCACGCTCGTTTGCAATTCAATAATGGTGAGTTTCATTTCAAAACCAAAAACCATTTTAAACTCTGGAAGAAAATCACTCTGCGTTATTTAAAAAAATATCCTACGGTTCGCTTAACAGGGTATCAGTGGATGAGTAATCATTGCCACTTAACTCTCGAAACTGACAAAGCGGTTGATCTATCAAAATTTATGCATGACATGAATTGGCGTTTTTCTTTTGAGTTCAATAAAATACATAAAAGAAAAGGGCATTTATTTCAAAATCGTTTTCGTTGTTCAGTTATTGATTCAGATGAGTATGAGCAAACGGTACAACGTTACATCTATCGTAATCAAATACGAGCAGGCATGGTTAAACAGGTAAAGCATAGTCGATGGAGCAGTTATCATTATTATGCTTATGGGAAGCCAGATCCGCTTGTTACTCCTTTTAGAAATTACAGTAAATTTGGGATAGAGAAGAAGAGTCGCTTGTTTGAATTTAGGCGATTTGTAGAGACGATGATGAAGCATGAAGAAACGCTGTGGCAGGCTAGACTATTACATCCTACCTTAAGGACAAAAAAAGAAATAGTCCGAAACTATCTTATCAAAACAGGATATGGTTAGTTGATGAGTGAAAGATGTTAATAAGACTTTTAATGCTTTCATAAGAATTTAAGGGAGTAGTGTATTTTTAAGGTCAAAGAATAAATTGAGTGGGTTCTTTTCAATCATTTTTCATAAATTATTTTCACAAAAATAAGAGGGTTTTAGCAGGATTCAGTGAAGTTATTATATTTTCGATAAAGATCCGATAAAAGTAGGGGTTTAAATTTTGAAGAAACGATAGAACATTAGTGTGTTGTTAAGAAGTATGTGGCACTATTTTGAAGTTAACGCACTGCGACACAGTCAAAAACTTTTTCAAGACAATTTTCGTCAAATTCTCGCCAAATCACACAACATTTTCCAAAAGTTGCCGATATTCTTTCTGAAGGAGTCCATTTAATGTCTGTTACGCCTTTACCGACGGCTGTGACTCGTCTAGAGCTGACGCCCCAGGTGTCTGTGGGAATTGATAGGTGGCATCAGCAAGACCACGACGATCAATCGGCTTATCAAGGGTCCCAAACTAAATTGGGGCTTAAGGCCTTGTGGCGTGTGCCGCACACTGTGGACCCTTTTGTCGCGGCCAGCTTTGTATTGGGACAATCCAGCCAGGAGTTAAGTTCTCCTATTTTAGGGGCGACCTATGCCTTGATCAACCGTCGTGGGTTAGAGTTTGAAACCGGTGTTGAAATCGATAAAACCGACAAGGGTAATTTGGCTATCCCTGTTAGTGCCTATGTGCAGACAGGACAGGCCCGTGGTTTAGCTCCTCTAACTGGATCGGATCAATTTGATGATTTAAAAAATTATTCTGAAGCCGGACTCAAAGTAGGCCTTAATATTAACAGAAAAGATTTACATTTTGGTTTTTACACCAATTGGGGACGGCGTACTTATTTTGGGCAAACACCGGGTTATGCGTCTTCTAGTTTAAATGGATCCTTGGGGACTGTTTTTGGGTTGGGTTTTTCGATAGGCTGGACTCCTGCACGTAAAAAATTGATTAATACCGTTCCTGTTATTCAACATCCCCAACCATCGAATGCTGATCCCTTAAATTCTGATGCATCAACTTTAGATGAACAGACTCTTGATGAACAGAATGCCGGTGGGACAAGTTCCGATTCAGGAAGTATAGATTCAACGAGTCCCGACTCTACGAGTCCCGACTCTACGAGTCCCGACTCTACGAGTCCCGACTCTGCGAGTCCTGGTGAGGCTGTGTCAGATGGTGGTACTGTAGAGGGGGAGGCTTCTACGTCGGTTGTTGATGCCGCAACGGTATCAGGAGGAACCACGTCATCTTCATCGAGCAGTGGCTCTACAAAGCCATCAAGTAAGCCGGCTTCTTCTTCAACTGCTTCAAAGCCAACACCGGAGACAACACCAGTAGCATCCACAACGCCTACCGCTCCGGCTCCTGTTGCGCATAAGCTGGGTTTGGTCTCTGGGCCTGGTGTTCATTTGAACCCCGAGACTGGAGTTTTTCATTCACACTTGGTGGGGTATTTACCTGTGCCTGATATGAACAAGATGCTTGATGTACTAACAGGAAAAGATGAAAAATCTTTTAATGCTTTAAACCCAAATCATATTTTAGCTGAAGGTACTCATTATGACGCGGCTGCTCAAACACTGACTTGTTATTTTTATTATACTTACACTCCACCCCCGGTGGAAACGCCTTTTGGAAGTGTTGATGTGGATCCTCAACTTTTGGTTGTTGGGCTTAAATTTAAAGTGAATGTTTCTACTTTTGAAACAGCTAATGGAACAGGGTATAAGGTGGTTTATTCTCAAGCGGGCCAAGTCCCTTCTACATTCAAAGGACAGAAGAAGCCATTTGAGAAAGTCGATGTCTACAATGTAGAGTCACACAAGACAACCTTGACTTTAACTCCTGAGCCTCATGCTTCTGGTACGCCTGTTTATAAATTCGATTGGGTCACTGATAATACCATGCCTTCTGCCGATCTTTATAAATTGAAGGCTTATCAATTGCACGAGGAAGGAATTTTCCAAATTATTGAGCAGCAAACCAACCAAATGTTTACAGAGACTTTCAATAATGCGCTCAAAACCTTGAAAAAGGTATCGACATGATTAAAAACGCTTCTTTTACAGAGTTGACGCCTTATGTTTCTGTGGGGATGGATTGCATTCAATCCAAGCAGAAGGGCACTGCATCTTCTGGCATAGGTTTAGAAGGAAAAGTGGGTATTAAGGCTTTATGGCATCAAGATCGAATTTTGAACCCTTATGTTTCAGCCGATTTTGTGTTGGGTCAAAATTTTTGGAATCAACATTCAGTGAATCGATTTGGTGTGAGAGGACAAGCCGGTTTGCAAATAGATTTAACTCGTGATGGCAGTGTGAGTCTGCCTATGGGGATTTATGTTGAAGGTGGTAAAGCGCATGGCAGTTTGGGGAATTTGAGTGATTTAGCAAGTTATCAAGGTGGGGGTTTAGCCACGGGGTTGAGTGTCCATTTTAAAAATCTTAATTTAGGTTTAACAGTTAATTATGGCGCTCGTACTTTTTTAGGAAGCAGTGAAGGCTATACCGCAGCCAGTTTGAGTGAAGAAGCGACTCGAGGATTTGGTTTAGGTTTTCAAATGGGTTGGTCTTCTAGAAGAAAAAGTGTGGTTGCCGATCTCCCCGTGTTAGGTACGCCAGCCGTTGATACGGATGCAAACACTTTTACCGTCAATGGTAATCAGGCCATTCAGTTTCCTGGCAACCCACATACTTATCATGTGGCGTTCGGTAATACCCAGGTGTTGATTTTAGATGCGAACGGCCCTGAAGATCATTTGATGTCTGTAGGCGATCGCGTGATGTTTGATGGGCAATCTTGGATGTTAGCCAGGTTAATACCTCCTCTGACCAATGAATGGGGCTATGTGAGCGGAGGTGTCGCTGTTTTTCAAAAATCAGAAGGGCAGAGTGTGGGCTCTCTTGCAACGTCTACAGGTATAGGGTTGACACAGGGATTAGAGGAGAGTGCTGTCTTAGCAGGGGCCGATATTTTAAGTGGAGAGATGTCTTCTCTACCTTCGGCTGTCCCTATGGCTTCAACGACAACTCCATCATCGTCAGCAGCCACAACGTCAGCAGTGACTTCAGCCGCCCCAACAACATCGTCAGCTCCGTCTACTTCTAAGCCAGCGTCATCGGCTACTTTACATCCTGATTTTGTAACAACGGCGGAAGATGCGTGGATGCGTCAGTCAGACAATCATATTGTGGCTTACATTAATGAAAACAATGAAGCGACGGTGAAATTAAAAATCCCTCCTGGATTGAGCATTGACGATTTTTTAAAGAACTTACTGCCTTACCCTGTAGATATTGAGCCCGATATTGTTGAAGTGGCGTTTCAGGCGGATTACAAAGGAGGACACTATTTTCTTACCAGCACACGGGCTGCCGGTTATTTTACGCCCATTGTAACAAAATATGATTACACCATTGATAAAAACGGTGTTCTACGATTTACATGGACGGAAGCCACTCTTGATAGAAGTTTCAATCCAAAATCTCATGATCAAGAATTTAATAAAGAATTTTTTGCGGATCCTGCTGTGAAGCGCAAATTGAAAGAGGCTATGGGCAAAGCGGGAAAAAATAATTCAGATGAAGCCGTTAATGATTATATTGCGGACATCATTGAGGCCAGCCCTCGTGTTCAAGGGGTTTACGGGCATCATTATTACGACCCTAAAACCGGTTATTATGAATATCAACAGCGCGTTGGTTTTGGTAACTGGCTTGTTGAAAGTGCCATGAAAGCTTTTGGGGATAGTGGGACTTTTGGAGCCGCTTTAAAAGTGGCCTACAATGTGATGCAACGAAAAGATTATGCGGGTGCGCGTGGTTCTAAAGGAAAAGAAGTTATTGCAATGGATGGAAAAACCTACCGAGCCAGTCCGTAATTAAAAAGAAAAATCTAAATACGAACCAATCGCTTTACCTTTTTGGAAGGAAAAATGAATTTGAGAATCGGGTGAGAGTGATTCTTTTAAATTGCTGTAGCCATTTGATAACGAATTATTTAATCCTACCAAGGCATCCCCTAAGCTGACCCTTTTTACTTTGTTACCTTCGGAATTATTTTGAAGAGATGTGGATTGTTGTTTTTGTGTCATGTGTGCGTGGGCAGATGTTGTAAGGCTAAGCAGCGTGATGATGAAAACGAACCAGATTGTTTTTCTACCCCAACACATGGTCCTCAGTCTAACAGACTTTAATATAAAAATGTCAAAATTATTTTAAAAAATTTGCGATCAGGTAGATTTCGGCAGAGGTTTTACGCGTAGCGTCAGGAGTGAGTGAGGACACTTTTTCGAAAGACAGCCTTAGTTCTTTTTTAAAGGGCTCTAAATCGGGGCCTGGAAAAATTTTTACGATGAGGCTGCCTCCTTTTTTGAGAACTTTTTTTGAAAATTGAAGCGCTGCATCACAAACTTCTAAAGAGGCAGCTAAATCTTTGAATTTAATGCCGCTGATATTAGGTGACATGTCGGAGAGCACCCAATCTGCAGGTCCACCTAAAGCTTGGATGATATGTTCTTGTTGGGGGGCTTCCAAAAAATTTCCCTGAATAAAGGTAACAGAAGAGGTTGGGGTATATTGAAGGGGGAGCAGGTCGATGCCGACAATGGATCCGGCTGTTTTTAGCTTTTCTTCGGCTACTTTAAGCCATCCTCCTGGGGCACACCCTAAATCCACAATTTTTCGTCCTGGTTTGAGAATGCTGAATTTTTTATCAAGTTCAATCAGTTTATAGGCCGAACGGGCGGGGTAGCCTTCTTTTTTGGCCTGCTGGTAAAACCTATCTTTGCGATTATATTGAGACATATGGTTGATTAACTTTTCGTTAGTAGATCTGAATCCTGCAACCATAAGTAATTCTAACTTTTTCTTAAGCACTAACGTGCAAAGAAAAAGTTGAATTACTATATTATCAAAATGGGGTGATAAGTCCGATAATCGAACCCTTAAGTCCCCAGATCGGTTTTTCAATAATCTTTTTGATAATAAAAATCAACATAAAAATAAGTAAAATCAAATAGTTATATTTTTTTTAAAAAAAGGGTATTTTGGCGAAAAGTTTGCAATGTTTCTTCATGAGGACAAGTGTATGGCGCGTGATGTTACATTAAAAACTCCTGAGGAAGCTAGCTTCAGAGAAGACCATTCTGTTGGGGCTAGTATGACGGTAGCTGTGGACCATCTGGGGGACCCGGATGTAGATGCCCGTCTAGAAGTTTTAGGGGTGGCTCCAGATGCTCACGAAACCAAAGTTGGTTTGGATGAGGTGATTCAGAAAAAGTGCTGGGCCAATAGTCCTTTGTCCGGCGGGGCCCGTGTGTATGGTGATCCATTGGATTTACAAGGGAGCTTAAGAAGTCGTTTAGCAGACGATTTTGATGAATGTGTGGTTGATTTGTGTTGTGACAAACAGCATGAGTCTTATTTAAGATTAGCGGCCGATTTATGGTTGGGTGGTGCCCCGGCGGAAGATAATATTTCTTATATTAATGGTCGTCCTCTTCAAGAAGTGAGACTTCCTTTTTTTCCTGATTCAATCAGTGCGGATGAATTAGGTTTGGATATGTCGGAGTTAGAAGATGGTTTGTGCCAAGTGGACTAGTGGAAAGGGATTGTCTTTTTTAAAAATCTGTTTCAAAATCGCAATCTATGTCAATTAAACCTCCATCCATTGGAAATTCTTCCCCGGCACAGTCAACCCCTACAACTTCAACCCCTACAGCTACGTCGACAGAAGTTCCTGTTAATGTGGTTAATCCGGAGGCTGTGGCCAAAGCCCTTAAAGATTACCAAAAAATTCGCGATAAGCTCAAACAGCCCAATCTTTCTGGAGCGGCAGGTTTATTTACCGAAAATGTTGTTTTTCCGGCGGAACTGCTTGATCCTAATAATCCGGCTAACGATCCCAAGTTTCTTCATCTCTTGCTGGCTCTGTTTGGTTTGAAGGAAATGAAACAGTTTTTTCAAACGGAAGAGCAGATGGTGGAAGAGGATACAGAAGAATCTGATGAGCAGTCTGATGATTCGTCTGATGATGACTCTGATGACCAGTCCGCCTGACCATGCCTCAAATTCTTTTTGGAAAAAATCCCGTAATTGAAGCGATGAAAGCCCGGAAACGCCGTTTTTTTGAAGGCTATCTTTTAGGAAAAAGGGGCGAGCCCCTTGATGCGGCTCTTGCGGCAGAATTTAAACAATCCAAAATTCCATTTAAAATTATTGAGAGGTCCCAGATGGATTCTTTGGCGGAAACTCCTCACCATCAAGGGGTGGCAGTTCGTGTATCGGATTTTCCTTATGTCGAGCTGGAACATCTCATGAGTCGTCATTCTCAACGGGCATTTTTTTTGATGTGTGACTCACTCCAAGATCCGCAAAACTTTGGGGCCTTATGTCGGTCGGCCTATTGTTTTGGCGTGGATGCTATTCTGATCAATAAAGACCAATCTGTGGAAGTGACCCCGGTGGTTTCCAAGGCTTCTGCGGGTGCTGTGGAACATCTTCCAGTAGCTCGATTGACCAATTTGGCCCGTGCACTTGGTGAATTGAAAGAAAACGGTTTTTGGAGTTATTCAACCGATGTAGAACAAGGATCTTCTTTGTATGATATCGACCCTTCTGAAAAAATTGTTTTTGTATTAGGAAGCGAAGGAAAGGGAGTCCGTCGCTTGATTCGAGAAGAGTGTGATTTTAAAATCAATATTCCTATGGCACGCTCTTTCGATTCTCTTAATGTCGCCCAGGCCGGCACACTTATTTGCTACGAGATCGCCAAGAAGAGAACACATTCTTCATCCATTTGACCTCATCCACCTCTAAGCGACTACAACAGAAATAATAAAAAAGAACGCTTGTACCAATAGGGGCCATGACCAACGTCAAACGCGCCAATAAATGATTTGAATGGAGTGCTAAGAAAAGTCCACGATACATATTCCAACCAGCCAAAACAGATAGGGTTGAAGCGAAGGTGATTTTAAGAAGTTGTTTTAAAGAATACGTGTCGAACAAATTGGGGATTTTTTTTCGTAAAAACCATAACAGCATGGCGGCATTCCATAAGGCGACTAGAGAAGTTCCTAAGGCTAGTCCCCAATGGTGGAGATGAAAAACAAAAACAAAAATAAAATTAAGAAGAAAATTGATGCCGATGGAAATAAGCGAAATGATCATCGGTGTGCGGGCATCGTTGTAAGCTAAAAAAACCGGCTGATAAATTTTGATGAAAGCGTAAAAAACAAGTCCCAACGCATACGCTTGTAAAGCATGAGCCGCTTGAAGGGTGTCATAAGACTTAAATTGGCCATGTTCATAAATCAGGCTAATGATTGGATGAGCCAAAGCGATAAGTCCTAGAGCGGAAGGAAGGCATAAAAAAAGAGCCATATGGCTTGAATGTTTGAGTGTGTTTTTTAAATCATCCTCTTGGCCAGCAGAAAGCAGGCGGGCAATGGCTGGTGTGGTTGCCGAAGCGATGGCGACACCAAAAATGCCGATTGGAAATTGCATCAGGCGAAAAGAATAATTCAGCCACGATAGGCTCCCATCATTGAGATAACTGGCGAAATGACTGTTGATCAGTACATTAATTTGCACGGCGGCTCCACCGATCATGGCTGGTAGCGTAAGTCGTAAGACTTGTTTGACCGACTCATCTTTCCAAAAAGGGAGAAATCGAAAACGATATCCCATTTTCATGAGCGATGGCATTTGTACTAGCCATTGTACTAGCCCCCCCAACAAAGTCCCTAAGGCCATGCCAGTAATGGCCCGTGTGGATTCTTCCCACGACAAAGGGGGTAGGGCTGTGCCATGTAGCCAATGGTTTAAAGGCGCTATGATGACGTGAGGGGCCAAAAGATAAGCTAGCCCTAAACCGGTGGCTACGGAAGTTATGTTAAAGAAGGTGGAGGCTGATTGTGGTAAAGCAAAATGTTCCCGAGCGTTTAACGCCCCCATGGCAATGGCAGAGAGTGAGACGAAAAGAATAAAAGGAAATAAAATTTGGTTTAACCAAACGGTAAGTTTAAATTTTTCCCCTTCAAAACCGGCTGCCACTAAAGAAACAATTTGGGGTGAGAAAAAAATTCCCAGCATGACTATCAATCCGATAATCACGATGATGAGAGAAAAAATTTGATTTGTTAAACGCCAAGCGGCTTCGCTTTCTTTTTCAGGATCTTTTTTTGAGAAGACAGTGACGAAAGCGTTCGATAAGGCACCTTCGGCGCATAGATCGCGTAAGAGATTAGGAATGCGGAAGGCGGCTGTGAAGGCGTCAAATGCAGGGTGGGCGCCGAAAAAAAATGCAAATACGACTTCACGTACCAGTCCTGCAACCCGGCTACCAGAGACGGCCAGCGAGGCGATGAAGGCATGTTTTTTTACAGAAGAGCTGCTCATCATGAAGAGATAAATAAAAAACCGAAGGAAGGCAATCGGTATGAGCCTTTTTTAAATCTGACTCGTTTAAAATTGGTTTAAGAATGTAAATTATGAAAACGCACGAGGTATCTTCATGCGATACGGAATTATTGGTAATTGTAAAACAGCAGCTCTTGTTCATGAAACAGGTGCGATAGACTGGTTATGTTTTCCAAAATTCGACAGCCCTTCGGTGTTTGCACGTCTTCTAGATCCTGCTGCAGGTTCCTTAAAAATAAAACCAGCTCACCCGTGTCATATCCATCAGTCCTATATTCCTCAAACCGCTCTTTTGAGAACTCAATTCGATGATGGGCAAAATGCCTTCGAGGTTATTGATTTTATGCCTCGCTACCGGAAAGGGCTGGTTTACAAAAAGCCTGTGGAAATTCATCGTGTCATTCGTCCTCTCAAAGGGAGCCCGGTTTTGAGTCTGTCTTATAAGCCGCGGCTTAATTATGCCCGTGACAATACAAACCTAAAAATAAGAGATGACATGATTGTTGCTTCCAATGGAGCTGAAACACTTTATCTGTATTCCAGTTTTTCTCTTGCCGATATTTTGTCTAAAAAAAGTATGGTTCTTGACCAAGAACATTTTGTGCTTTTGGCTTATCATGAAAAATTTGAGACACCGACACTCGTTTATTCCAACGAAATGATGGAGCGTACCAAGGAGTATTGGGAAGGTTGGTCCAATCGTTGCCGTCTTCCATCACTTTTTGCCGATGAAGTATTGCGTTCAGCAATTACCCTCAAATTATTAACTTACGAGGACACAGGAGCCGTAGTGGCTGCGGTAACGACCTCTCTTCCTGAAATTCTAGGGGAGAAGAGGAATTGGGATTATCGTTACTGCTGGCTGAGGGATTCGTCGATGATCCTGGAGTCACTTAAAAGTTTAGGACATTTTGAAGAGGCCAAGGGGTTTATTCAATTTCTAATTCGTATTTTTGAGAGCAAACAAAGCCAGGTCCAGATCCTCTACAATGTAGATGGAAATTCGAATTTGGATGAAAAAATTTTACCCCATCTTCGGGGTTACAAAAACTCGTCCCCTGTGCGTATCGGTAATGATGCGTGTCATACTCGGCAGAATGATATTTTTGGTGAAGTTCTTAATACCATTTATCTTTATTATTGCCATTACGAGTCGGAGAAAATGCCGGAAGAGGTGTGGTCCTTGACCAAATTTTTGGTCAATACCGTTATCAGCGATTGGCAAACACCGGATGCTGGAATTTGGGAGCTGAGGCATCGTCGGAAACATTTTACTTATTCCAAGGTTTTGTCGTGGGTGGCCCTTGACCGAGGTGCGAAAATAGCAGCCCGTCTGGGGAAAAAATCTCTTGAAACCAATTGGTCAAAAATAGCGGAAATCATCCATAAGGATGTCTGCAAAAAAGGTTGGTCTAAATCAAAAAAATCTTTCACGCAATCTTATGGTTCCGCGGCCTTGGATGCGAGCCTTCTGCAGATGGAACATTGTGGCTTCATCAAAAAATCCGATCCTCGATGGCGCCAGACGGTGATGGGTTGCGAACGACAACTGGTGCACAACGGCTTTGCTTACCGTTACACCAATGCCGATGATTTTGGAAAACCAAAGACGGCCTTCATTCTGGCTTCTTTGTGGATGGCGCAAGCTTTTTATTCTTTGGGTGAACATGAAAAAGGATTGAAGCTTTTTGAAAACATTCTTTCCCACTCGAATCATTTGGGTCTTTTATCGGAGGATATTGATGTGGAAAGTGGTGAGCTTTTGGGGAATTTTCCGCAGGCTTATTCTCATTTGGCCATCATTAATGCTGTTAAGGAGATTTTATGAGACTTTTTGTTATTTCCAACCGGCTTCCAGTAACTTTGGTTAAGAAAGAAGGGCAACTTACCTTGCAGGTGAGCTCTGGTGGTTTGGTTTCCGGTTTAGGTTCTTATTTGGAATCTTTTTCACAACCTCATACTGCAGCACGTGACTATCTCTGGATGGGTTGGCCTGGTCTTGATTTGTGTGGGGAAGATAAAAAATACTGGCAGGTTAAATTTTTAGAACAGTGCCGTTCTTATCCTGTATTTCTTCCCGAAGAAGAAATGGAGCATTTTTATCATGGGTTCTGCAATAAAACGTTATGGCCTTTGTTCCATTACTTTCCCAGTTATACTTCTTTTGAAGAATCTACGTGGGAACAATATAAAAAGATCAACGAAAAATTTTGTGAAGAAGCGCTGCATGCCATAAGGCCGGATGACATGGTCTGGATCCATGACTATCATTTCATGCTGCTGCCTAAACTGATCCGAGAGAAAAGGCCGGATCAACGTATTGGTTTTTTTCTTCACACCCCTTTTCCATCTTACGAAATTTTTCGACTCTTGCCTCCACGGTGGAGGGTGGCCATTTTAGAAGGGATTCTCGGCTCCGATGTTATTGGTTTTCACACTAATGATTATACCCAATATTTTTTGCGTTGCTGTTTGAGGATCTTAGGTGTGGAACACAATATGGGGCAAATGGTGGTGGGAGAACGGCTTGTTACGGCAGATACTTTTCCCATGGGGATCGATTATCAGAAATATCATGAAGCCTCTGCCATCCCGGCGATTGAACAGGAAAAACAGCTTTTTAAAAAAACTGTTGGCGATTTGAAGGTGGTTCTTTCTCTCGACCGTTTGGATTATACCAAAGGTATCCTTAACCGGCTTTTGGGTTACGAAACATTTTTAGAGCGTAACCCCGAATGGCTCAAAAAAGTAGTGTTGGTTTTAGTCCTTATTCCTTCACGCATCGGTGTAGATCAATATCAAGGCATGAAAACTCAGATCGACTCGCAGATCGGCAAAATTAACGGTAGATTTGGAGCCCTTGATTGGACTCCCATTGTTTACCAATACAAATCCTTATCTTTTTCGGAATTAATGGCTTTTTATGGCGGTAGTGACGTGGCCTTGGTTACCCCTCTGCGGGACGGGATGAATTTGGTGGCCAAAGAATATATTGCGTCTCGAACCGAACAAACGGGAGTACTGATTCTAAGTGAAATGGCAGGCTCGGCCTTCGAGATGGGGGAGGCTCTCATCATCAATCCAACCACGAAAGAAGAAATAGCGGATTCTTTGAAAGCGGCTCTCGATATGCCGGTTGAAGAACAGAAAAAAAGAAACCAAGTTCTGCAGTCGCGCCTTAAAGCCTATGACATTGTCCGGTGGGCCGAAGATTTTATCCAAAAGATTTCGGAAAGTGCTTTGCGTCAGAACCAGTTTAATGCCAAGATTTTTAAGCCTGCAATGCAGGAACAAGTATTGAAAAAATATCATCAAGCCCACAAGCGTTTGCTGCTTCTTGATTATGATGGGACTCTCGTTTCCTACACAGCCCGGCCGGGAATGAGTCAGCCTACTCCAGAGCTGCTTTCTCTCCTCGGAAGGCTTGCTGTAACCCCAGGAGTGGAACTAGCCATTTTAAGCGGGCGTCCGCGGGAAACTCTGGATCTTTGGTTGAAAGAGCTTCCCATTCATTTGGTTGCCGAACATGGTGTGTGGCTGAAGCCTAAAAACGGAGAATGGAAACTCATCAAGGCCTTGCGCGACGATTGGAAATCCCAAATTTTGCCAATTCTTCAAGTCTTTGCCGATCGTTTGCCGCGCTCGTTTGTGGAGGAGAAAGAATATTCTCTTGTTTGGCATTATCGGTTGGCGGACCCGGAGCAGGCCGCCCTGCGTGAAAAAGAGCTTGTGGACAGTCTCATCCATCTTACGGCCACGACGGACTTACAGGTGATGCAAGGGCGTAAGATTATTGAAATTAAGAACTCCGGTGTCTCTAAGGGAAATGCAGCTATTCAGTTTATGGGCCGTGGAGACTATGATTTTATCCTGGCCATTGGTGACGACACAACTGATGAAGAGCTTTTTCAGGCGCTTCCCAATGAGGCGGTTACGATTCGCGTAGGCTTAGGTTCCACCCATGCCCGCTATAATATGTCGCATTCCCTGGAAGTATTGGCTTTTCTTGAACAGCTGATTTTGTGAGCCCAGAGAGGAAAGCTCTTGAATATGGTTTAAAAAAAGTGTTAGTAACGCTACCCATGCAAGAAGAATTTAGGGACTTTTTCGACAAATTCACCAGAACCCCTCGGATTAAAAGGGAGCATATTTTGTGTGCCATGATTCGTGTGAATTATGGGACCCCATGGGAAGGGGATGCTGAAATTTTGCAGGAATTTTTTCCCGTATCCTACCATTCCCAGCTTTGCCTGGGCGGCTTAACACCTCTTATTGAGGCCTTTAATCCGTTTGCCGACGAACCGACAAATTATTCCCCTGTTCCCCAAGAGCCTACGGAAAAAAGTGGGACTCTTACTTTTGTTCGTTACAGTGCCGATCCACGCGAAAATACAACTTCGTTATCCGAAATTACTACTGATCTGCCCCAAGAGTCGGAAGAGACCTCAACCATTAAATTGCCGATGATGTAATTTTTCTCCTTGAGTTGAAGGCTCCAAATGGCTATACGCAAGGATCTTTAAGAGCGCCCGTAGCTTCCCCCTTCGCTGGCTGGGCGCCAGCTTCGGAGGACAGGCAGTGATTTTTATATCACATTACCTGCCCTTCGCAGCTCTTGCAGTATCAGAGCGAAGTAGAGCGCCCGTAGCTCAGCTGGATAGAGCATCTGACTACGAATCAGAAGGCCACATGTTCGAATCATGTCGGGCGCACAAAAAAATTCCGTAAGAAAAATTCAAGCCCCTAAGTAATGGAGATGTGCAATTTTTTACCCTAAAATTTTAACAACTCTTAGAACTTATTCTTTTTCCCTTTTTTGGCAGGATGTCTCTGCTGGTTTTATTGTTGGGGTTGTTGCCCTCCCTTTAGCCATTGCATTTGCCATAGCCTCCGGGGTGACTCCCGAACGGGGGTTGACTACCGCTATTTTGGCCGGATTTCTCATTTCAGCCCTTGGTGGTTCGAGAGTTCAAATTGGTGGCCCTACAGGCGCTTTTGTTGTCATTGTTTATGGGATTGTCGAGAGATTTGGAGTTGACGGACTTATTTATTGCACTCTATTAGCCGGATTGATCCTGGTGTTGATGGGGGTGTTTCGTCTTGGTACAGCCATTAAATTTATTCCTTTTCCGCTAACGGTGGGTTTTACTGCCGGTATTGCCGTTATTATTTTTTCTTCTCAAATTAAAGATTTTTTAGGGCTTCAAATAGGGACTGTGCCTGCTGATTTTATCGAGAAGTGGAATCTGTATCTTAAAACCTTCTCTACGTTAAACTGGACGACATTGTTGCTTTCGTTAGGGAGTCTTTTCATTATCCTATTTTGGCCTCGGTTAAGTAGAAAAATTCCCGGTTCAATCATCGCTATTGTGGTTATCACAACTATTTCCCAGATTTTTCATCTACCGGTTGAAACGATTGGTTCACGTTTTGGAGATTTGCCTCAAGGCTTGCCTCATCCTCATTTACCGGCTCTGCATTTTTCCGAGCTACGCCAGTACATTAGTCCTGCGTTTACTGTGGCTTTGTTGGGGGCTATTGAATCTCTACTTTCAGCTACCGTGGCCGATGGCATGATCGAAGGCAAGCATCGCTCGAATACTGAGCTGATTGCACAGGGTATCGCTAATATGGTGACGCCAATTTTTGGTGGAATTCCAGCAACAGGAGCTATCGCAAGAACAGCCACAAATGTTAAAAATGGAGGCCGAACTCCAGTGGCAGGGCTGGTCCATGCCCTCACATTGTTTTGTATTGTTTTACTTTTTGGAAAATGGGCCAAGCTTATTCCTTTATGTGTGCTCGCTTCTATTCTTATTGTTGTTTCTTATCATATGAGCGAGTGGCGTGCTTTTAGGTCTCTTCTTAAAGCGCCACGTATGGATATTGCTGTACTGTTGACTAGCTTTGCTTTGACCGTCTTTGCTGATTTGACTGTGGCCGTTGAAGTGGGGATGCTTTTGTCCGTTATTTTATTTATGAAGCGCATGACTGATGTCACGCGTATCCGTGAAGTGACTCAAGAATTGGATCATGAAGAATGCACCGAAAAAACTCTGCAAGCCTCTCCTGGCTCGATGAGCAAAAGAAAGATTCCTAAAGGGGTGATGGTTTTTGAAGCCGAAGGGGCTTTTTTCTTTGGGTCCGCCAATATTTTAAGAGATACTTTGAATTTAGGCATGAAGGCCCCTCAAGTCCTTATTCTACGAATGAGGCATGTTCTTGTCTTGGATGCTACCGGTATTCGTGTCTTGGAGGATTTGCGTCACAGTTGTGTTAAATCGGGTACTACTTTAATTCTTTCGGGTATTCATGCTCAGCCGCTTTTTGCTCTCCAACAGTCCGATTTGTTTGCTAACTATGGAGAAAAAAATATCGTTGAAAATATTGATCAAGCCTTAGATAGAGCCAAAGAGATTATTGGAACTTTGTAAATGAGTTATTTTCTGGGTTGATGAATATGGAAGGAATTTTATGCAGGTTCAATTTATCGGCGCAACCGGTACCGTGACAGGGTCTAAATATCTTCTCAAGTCGGAAGGGAAGAATTTTTTGATCGATTGCGGTTTGTTTCAAGGACTCAAAGTTTTACGCTTACGTAATTGGAATCCTCTTCCAATTAATCCCCAATCCATTGATGCGGTTATTCTCACTCATGCTCATATCGATCATAGCGGGTATTTGCCTTTGCTTGTTAAAAATGGATTCCGTGGAAAAATTTATGCAACTCAAGCGACTCAATCGCTGTGTAAAATACTTCTTCCGGATGCGGGGCATTTGCAGGAAGAGGATGCCGAATTTTTAAATCGACATCAACTTTCAAAACATAAACCAGCGCTCCCTCTTTATACGGAAAAGGATGCCGTTCAATCATTGGATTATTTTGAAGCCATTGATTGGGGGCAAAAATTTTCTCTTATGCCTCATCTTACTTTTGAATTTTTTCCCGCCGGTCATATTGTCGGGGCCGCGATGGTCCGGTTGACTGCCTCAAAAAAGAGAATCACCTTTACTGGAGATTTAGGCCGCCCTCATAATATCATCATGCCGCCTCCAAGCCCTTTGCCGGATACCGATTATTTGGTTATGGAGTCGACTTACGGAGATCGCCGTCACCCTGTTGAATCTCCTCAGGATACACTTAAAAATCTTATTTCTCCTGTTTTAAAAAAAGGAGGAATTGTTTTAATTCCTGCCTTTGCAGTTGGGCGGGCTCAGGAGATGCTTTATCTTATCCATCAACTAAAACAGAAAAAAGAAATTCCTGATGTTCCTGTTTATCTTAATAGCCCCATGTCGGTGCAGGCCACCCGGATTTATTGTGACTTTCATGAAGAGCATCGGATGTCTTCTGCAGACTGTGACACGTTATGTCGCAAGACCCATTTCATCACAACAGTGGAAGAATCCCAATGGCTGAATACTCAAACAAAACCTTGTGTTATCATTTCAGCCTCGGGTATGGCGACAGGAGGACGGGTGCTGCATCATCTTAAAGAGTTGCTCCCTCATCCCAAAAACTTGATTCTCTTTGCCGGGTTTCAAGCGGCAGGAACCAGGGGAGAGGCGTTAGTGCATTCAGCCGATCACATCAAGATTTATGGAGAAAAAATTCCTGTAAAAGCCCAAGTTGCTTCGCTCGATTCCCTTTCAGCCCATGCCGATGCGGATGAAATGGTGGATTGGCTTCGTCAATCCCACCATCAGCCTCACATGACTTTTATCACTCATGGTGAACCTTTGGCCTCCGAAAGTCTTCGTAAAAGAATAGGGGAAGAATTAAATTGGCAAGCGCGTGTTCCCGATTATTTGGAAACGGTGGATTTGTAAGAACCATCACATTTTGGTAGTGACTTGTTTTAAAACAAATTTACATGGATACTGGCTCACTAACGCCGGTATGACCCAGGTGAAACTTCAAGCTGTGACATTAGCAAAGATTGATTTTATTTTTTAAAGGTTTGCCTGCTTCAAAGTCATGAAT
The DNA here is from genome assembly GCA_964592255.1 of uncultured Nitrospiraceae bacterium. GTDB lineage: Bacteria > UBA10199 > UBA10199 > UBA10199 > SBBF01 > CAZQCI01. The sequence goes on from CAZQCI010000016.1 coordinate 31,139, forward strand.
ATTTTTAAGAGTGACTTGGGCAATGTTGGTTAAGGCTTCACGAGTTAGAAAAGCCTGATGAGAAGTAATCAGTACATTAGGAAAAGTTAAAAGCCTGGCAAGAATGTCGTCATTTAACACACGATCCGAAAGGTCTTCAAAGAAAACGCCTTCCTCTTCTTCATACACATCTAACCCGGCGGCTCCCATGTGACCGCTTTTTAATGCATCAATCAACGCTTTAGCATCAATAAGAGCCCCGCGTCCTGTATTAATGATCATGACCCCTGGCTTCATTGTGTTTATGGCGTCTACATCAATCAAGTGACGGGTTTTTTCTGTGAGAGGTAAGTGCAAGGAAATAATGTCAGATTGTTGGTAAAGGCTTCTTAGGTCGACATAATTGATGTCTTTGAGGTTTTGATTAGGTTCAATGTCATAA
>CAZQCI010000017.1:0-5382 GCA_964592255.1 uncultured Nitrospiraceae bacterium
AGCGGTCGATCACCCATAGAGGAGAAGGTGCAGAAGGGGTGATTAAGGAATCAAGGTCTAGAGATTTACCGCCCAAAGGAGGGGCTGACTGAACGGAAAAAGAAATTAATGTAAAACATAATAATATTATTAATATACTATTGTTTTTAAAAGATAATTTTATATTCATAAATAAGTAATTTAAATTTTGACTACTATTTTTTTAAGACAAAAAATTGAATATTCGGTTAATCGATTGGTGTCAATATTTTTATATTAAAAAATTATTGATGTTTAATTGTCTTTTTGAAGGTTGAAAGAGGGCGGGGGGATAAAATTTTTTTATTTTAAAAGTATGTGGCACCTAAGATCTAAGATCTTTTTTAAGCTCTAAGATCTAAGATCAATAAATTGGCGATCGTAATCATGATCGCCAATAAATATAATTATATTGCTACTTGATGTGTGTTGCTGAGTAAAAGTTTTTGAGATTAAAGAAAGATGAATGTTCAAAAAAGAATATTTTGGCCCTATTTTTAGCCTTGTTAATTTAAATCGAGGGCTATTGGACCACTAAAGATGACGGTGCCATCTCCAGCGGAATCGGCACAACCACTTAAGGTGCCCGTGATTTCATCCACGTCACACACCGTCACTGTATAAATCGTAAAAAAAGAACTGGCCATATACATAAGAGAGTCTGAATCGTTAAAAGTAAAATATTGGACACCTAGAGGAATATCCCCACCGGAATCGGCGCAATTGCTGAGTTCCCCCGTTGTTGCATCGATATCACACACATCAATTGCTCCCCCACCGTAACTGACGTAGGCCAATGTGTTGGAGGCATTTAATGCCAGGCTGGAGGTTGTAGCAAAAATAGATCCTGCACCCGAATCAGCGCATGAATCGAAGAGTCCTGTTGATCCATTAATCGTGCAGAGTGTAATGGCATCGGAATTGAAATCAGCGATATAAGCTTTGGTGTCCGATGCATTTAAGGCAATGTCGTTAGCTGTTAGAAAACCACTGCCAGTTAAGGCGCAAGCACTTAGGGTCCCATCACTTGTATCCACGTCGCATACCGAAACCTGAGAATTTCCCAAATTTCCTATGTAAGCCTTAGTTCCCGTCGCATTGAAATCTATCGTGCTGGGAAGGTCAAATCCGGATCCGGTTACGGTACAGCCACTTAATACGCCACTTTCTGTATCCACAGCACAGACCATGATCGTATCGTTTCCCTCATTGACCACGTAGATAAAAAATTCATCGACAGATAAATGCACTCCAACAGGAGAATTGAAGATGGCTCCTACTCCTGAGTCTGAGCAGTTGTTAAGTTCCCCTGTATCGCCGGCGACCGTACATAACGATAATGAGTTATTGCTTACATTTGTGACGTAAATAAAGAGAGGGGTTACTTCCATTGTGGCTGTGTTGCTGGTGATGCTGTCAAGGGTTGCGCTCAAATCGCTTGTGCCCGCGGCCACTCCTGTAGCAAGCCCTGATGCTGAAATAATTGCGGTCGCTTCATTGGAAGAATTCCACGTAACGGATGAAGTAATATTTGCTGTTGAATCATCCGAATAAGTTCCTGTCGCCGTGAATTGTTGAGTTTGCGAGGCTTGGAGAGAGTTACTTGTCGGTGTAATGCTAATGGCTGTAAGCGATGCTCCTGCCGGGATTAAATCAATGTCTAGTTCATCACTTGCTCCAGAGCAGAGGGAGCCTCCCGCTACACAAATGAGAAGATGATGACTGGCTTGTGTGTCGCTACTATCCACGGATCCAGTAATAGTAAGCTGTAGGGTACAGCTACTTCCAGATTCTCCTTTAGGTTGTAGGGTAAACGTTGTTGTACAGGTATCGCTTTCGGTCCCTCCGCTGGTTACTTGTGCTACGTTGGGTGGTAAATATTTTACAAAATTATTTTCCTTGGAAACATCGGTATTATTGGAAACAGTATAATAAGCCGTAGTGCTTTCGCCTTCGTTCACGCTGGTAGGCAATACGGTATCGGTTTTAGTAGTAATAATGAAAGGGGATGGATTCGATACATCTGAACAGCTAGCGAGAATAAACAAAAAGATCCCTATTACATGATAAAAATGACGCAGCATATCTGACCTTTCCCTTTCCAGAGTGGAACGAGTATGACACTTTTTTAAAAAAGTGCCTATAAAATAGAAGGGGACTCTTTCGGGAGTGAGAGTCTGATCAATACGTAGGAAAAGTGGGTAGTAGTACTGCTGCTGAAAAGTTTGAATTCTTGTAAATAAAAGAAAAAAATAATACTCTTTCCCCCGGGTCGGTTTTTATCAAAGGGGGATTCATGAAGTATTTTTTATTGTTGATACTCGTTGGGGGTATTGCCTGCAACAGTAGTACTCCGCAGTTTTCCGTTGGGGGTACCATCACTGGCTTAAATGGTACCGTGGTTTTACAAAATAATGCCGGAGATGATTTGACCTTAACGGCTGATGGTTCTTTTACCTTTCCCACTGAAGTATCTTATGGGTCAAATTATTCTGTTACTGTCTTGACCCAACCCACAGGGCAGGGTTGTAACGTGACCCAATCTTCCGGTACCATTGGAACGGCGGATGTCACCAATGTTCTGGTGACTTGTCTTGATTCTTTAGGATCAACAACTCTTATTGATGTGACCCCCAGTATTCAGACGGGGGTTTTTTCAAGCTACAATAGTCAGCGTGATCAATTTTTACTCACATGGTGGGATGCCGATGAAGATAGTATCGATTTCATGATTTATAATTCGGACGGAAGTATTGCCGTTCCCTATACCTTACTTTTTGATGCCACCATGACTCCGCTTTCGGATGTTGTAAGCTGCTACAATTCTCACCTGGATGAGTATTTTATTTCTTGGAATGAATATACTACCAGTAGCGGTGCTTTTGCTATTGTGGACGCCGATGGCAGTGTAGTTCAAGGGCTCACGGCGCTTACCGGTACCCATGCTCCTAACGGAAACGTCGAATGTAGTTATAACAGTACCGATCATCAATATTTGCTAACGTGGACCGATAGTTCCAATGATATCTTTTTTGCGATCATTAACGAAGATGGAACTGAAGATGTGTCAGAAACATCTATCCCCAACGTTGGTGGACTTCACACGAGTGGGCCGAATGTGTTTTCCAGTTATAACAGTGTTAGCAACGAATATTTTCTTACATGGTCAAGCTCCGATTTTTCTGTCTGTTTCGCCATCTATGACGCGGATGGAACCGCTCTACAGACGGCTACGGCTATTTCTTCTGCACAAGGCTATAGCGACATTAAAAATTGTTATAATAGCGTGAATGATGAATATTTTATCCCTTGGCGTGATAGTGGTGGTGTGACTTATTTCAGTATTTATGATGCGGATGGGACTCTTCTTACTTCCCCCCAAATCATCGCCGATTTTACAAGCGATATCATTTATGGACCCGTTAATTGTTCTTATAATAACGTTCATAACAATTATTTGTTAACGGGTCTTGACGGCGTGACGTTGGAGGTTCTTTATGCCCTTGTATCCGATCAAGGTGATATTGAAATAGAGCCCACCATCATTTCAAATCCTTCCGATTTGCTGAGTCATAAAACAGTTTACAGCAGTTTTGGTGAAACAAGTGATACGACTTTTATAACATGGATGGCGGATGATTTAGGCTCGGTCTTTAATGGCTATTTGGTTCTCTATAATTTTTCTCCTTAAATCCCGCAGAGGGGGTTTGATCCTTCGAAAAACTCGGCCCCTTGGGGCCGAAAATTAGATTGTTTTTCTCAAGATGAAAAACGGGAGATTGCTCCCGAGTTTTTCATTCCCCGTCACTGGTGGCGAAAAGTTATTCATTCTTGATACTCCGCTGCTTGCGGCGGAGTTTTTCATTGAAAAAACGATCAGATAATTTATTTAAGAAAAGAAATATGGACTCTCAAATAAACATGTCTCCGGGGCAAAAATTTTTGGTTTATCTTGCTTGGGGCTTGAGCTTTGGTGCGTATGGTTTTGGATTGTTATTAGGAATATTAATTCCTTTTACTATCGGCATGTCGGGGCTTTTCATTCCTATTCCTATTCTTCTACTTGCGGTGGGTTTTTTACTCAGTAACAAAATAAGGCTTAATCCTTCTTTGCCACCTCATCTTAAAGCCAAAGCAGAGGCTGCTTATAAAATAAGTCGATCTAGTCTTAAGGCTATCGGCTGGGCGATGGTGGCCTTCATTGGTGTTGTGGTGTTTGCCTTGATGATTTCAATCATCATGAAGCTTTTTTTACATAAATAAAAAAATATTTTTTATTGAAGTTATAAATCTACCTAGAATCAATTATAAAGATGAAGAGGGGACTAAGATTCATCCCCAGGATTGACCAGACTTTTTTGGGAAAAGAACTATTCAGAATAAATGTCACAAGTGCCTGTGTCATAATAACACAGAGCTCGGGTTGACGTTGTATCTGTAAAAGACTCTCCACTTGGGTCGATAGTGATGTAGCCGGAAGCCGCTAACGAAAAGAATCCTTGTGCTCCTGGTTCTTTTAAGTAAATGACAATGGGGTTTTCGTCTTCACTCACAGTGCCATAGGCCCAAAAAGTAGAATCTTCTCCAACGTAGAAATTCCAAAAACCAACCGTGCTGTCTGACAGGGTTACATCGTAGGTCCCTGTATTGATGGCAAAATAGCCCCCATTATCTAGATAGTTGAGAGGACTATTTTGCATCACAATGTCTCCATCGTCTGGAGACAAGACAACAGAGCCTTCAACATACATTCCGCCCACTTCAGAACCTGAATAATTATCTGTAAACATTCCACTATACACAACAACCGACCCGCCATCTTCTACGGCCAGTGTAGCACCGTAATCTGTTGATTCGTTGTTGGAAATAATGTTGTCTGTTAAGTCTAAACTGGCGCCGTCTTTAACTAAGATAGCCCCACCGTGTGTGGGCGAATAACTTCCGGAAATGGTTATTCCTTCAATGGCAAAATCTCCATTGCTGAGTGTAAAAGCACGTTCGGAACCATCTCCGGTTACCACAACATCTGCGCCTGCTTTGGCTTTGAAGGTGAGGTCTTTTCCACGAGCATTGACTGATTCGTTATAAGTTCCTGAGCAGATTGTTATGGTATCTCCACTATTACTGTTATCGACAGCGTCCTGAATTGTTGAGTAGTCAGTACCACACCCGGCTTCTAAGGTTTCATCCTCCGATCCGTTACAGTTTTCATCAATGCCATCTCCATGAATTTCATCGGCATCAGGATGCACGCTGGCGTTACTGTCATTACAGTCATCCCCATCACAGGCCTCGCTGTTATAGCCATCGTTATCCTGGTCAGGGTTAGTGCATTCATGGCTTGAGGTATCTAAAGTTGATGAA
>CAZQCI010000017.1:5392-6900 GCA_964592255.1 uncultured Nitrospiraceae bacterium
GCCAGCCCGAGGCATAAAATTAAAGGTGTGATACACGTATAGGAAGAAGAGTGTGATGAATTGTCTGGAGCTTGAGGCAGGTTACTTGGATCTGAATCAACCAGGGGAGTTGCAAGAGTGAGAGAGCTGTTATTTGTAAAATTATGAATATCATAACTTCCAGTGGTAGAAGTAATAGGCGCCATAAAACCTCCTTTTCATAAGTGTGATCTAATTTTTAATATTAAATTAAATAAAAAGGCAATCTAGGATTTTGTATCCCTCATCACTTGTAAACCATTGCCAGAAATGGTTGGCTTTGTCATAAATTAAGGATGAACCCAATTATTACTAAACTTGGTATTCCTAAAATTCAACGTCACATTTTTTTATGTTGTGATCAGGCCAAGCCTAAATGTTGTTCAAAAGAAGATAGTTTAGTGTCTTGGGAATTTTTAAAAGAACGCTTGAAAGAACTTAACCTTGTAGGTGAAGCCGGCACGGTATTTCGTACTAAAGTTCATTGCTTGCAAGTGTGTGAACAAGGGCCTGTGGCTGTGGTGTACCCGGATGGTGTTTGGTATCACTCCTGTACGCCGGAAGTGTTGGAACGCATTATTCAGGAGCATTTAATTGGTGGAAAACCGGTTGAGGACTATGTGCTGTACCAAAAATAATCGTGTCATTTTTTGATTAAGGTAAGTTGTTTGAAAAGGAGTATCCCTGGCTCTTGTGTGAGCCAGGGATTGTCCTGGATATGTTTTTCAAATTTAATCCGCACAAAATGTATCGCTAGCATGGAAATTATCTTCTTCCAAGAGGGTAGGGTCATCTTCCACTTCAGTTCCAAGAAAGTAAGCTGTAGAACTCCACGCACTATTCAGATAAAACATTGTAAATTCTGGGCATGACCATATTTCATCAGTATCGCCGTCATCTTCAGCAACATCTGTTAAAAATGGAAACTCGCCATCAATATAATCGCATTGGCCATCATCTGGTGAGACAACCGCCAAGCCTTCATCGCTTAAATTATAAACTAACTTATCAGTACCAGAGCCAAGGGCAACGCAGCTGATGCTATTGCCTGTTGCAGACAAGGTATCGTCCCCGGATTGAGTTGAAATGACTAAAACACCTCCAATAGCAATGACAGAGTCATCCCCGGCTCCAGAATCGATTTCCGTAAGCCCATCCTCTATAAGAGTCGTAATTTTATCGCTACCAGAGCCTGTGTCGATAGTCAGGCGATTAAAAGATACTTTTTCTGTTTCGGTTGTGACGGTGTCATCGCCAGAATCTGTTGTGACTGTCACATGGCCCGTATAAGGGGTATCTGTTGTCAGGTTCACCGTATCATTACATCTGCCGGTCTTAATGATGACCTCATCAATATCGGTTAAATCGTAATCGTTTAAATCGATAGTATCATTTTGAATAGTTCCAGTAATGGTTAATGATGACCCATCTGAAGAAGAACTTTCAACGACAGAGATGTCATCGGGATTTCCAGTTTTACAAAGGTCGCT
>CAZQCI010000017.1:6910-31219 GCA_964592255.1 uncultured Nitrospiraceae bacterium
CGCTCAAATTAAGTTTTGGAAAAGTATGCATTATTGCCTGCGCTTGTCCTGTAAAGAAAATCAAGGATACTAAAAATGTATAACTTAATAATTTGAAAAACCTCATAAGAGTTCCTTTTATAGATTAAGGTTCCTGATTAACAGATATCTGCTGATCATGAATCTTGGTTAAATGGTTTATAATGCGACCGTTGCTTACTAGCAGGGTTGATCGAAAAAACTAGGTCGAATCTATCGATTATATTTTTTATATTCACAAAAGTGAACGAAAGAGGGGGGGTAAGTAGGGTTGCGGTTTTTTTCTAGTGGGCTATTAAATCTTTATGTCGCTTTTATTATTTCTGCGTAAAAACATGGGGTGCCTTTTTTTACCGGCCCCCAGCCATTGGAAGTCTGTGGATGGGCTACGTGCCCTGGCTGTTATCTGGATGATTCTGTTGCATAGCCTTTTCTTTATGGCGGAATTTATTCCTCAGGCTCGGCTTGAAACTTTTTTGGGATGGTGTTTGGTATCACTCCTGTACGCCGGAAGTGTTGGAACGCATTATTCAGGAGCATTTAATTGGTGGAAAACCGGTTGAGGACTATGTGCTGTACCAAAAATAATGCGGCTCTTTTTTACCTTACACGTACAATTTAATAAAAATAAACAAAGCCAGGTTGACTAGAAAGCATGACGAAATCAAAAGAGGTGATGGTTTGCGAAATCGTTTGGTAAGATAAGTGGCTATTTCGGTTTTAATTTTTTCATGGCGTGTTTCTTCGTTTAAGTCGGCTAGTAAAGAGTCGTTAAATTTTTTAGTTATTTCATCTATCTTGGTTTTTTTAAAAATAAATAAAACTAAAAAACGAATAGGTTTAGGTAGGTCATCTTTATTTTTGATAAGAGATTTAACTGTTTTTAAAGGGTGCTTGTGGCGCTCCCAAGATTTTTTGATCCCTTCTGCATTGCTGATTTTTTGAAAAGCTTCTTTCCCTATGTCAAAAATTAGTGTGGAAATTATCTCTTTATTTTTGAGCATCGAGGCATGAAGTTCTTTGGAAAAAATATATGCCTTTGTAATGAAAAAGTAACCTACCGGAAAAACTATAAGAAACAAAACAAACATAACCGTTACAGGCCATGCTCGAATCATGATGATGAACAAGATAATAATGATGGCAATGCCTCCTGCATTTGCTCCAGGCATTGCTGCTAGAGTTTGGCGTAATATAGTTTTAATTTCTGGAGCAAGAAAAATAAGAAGACAAACATTAAGTATAAATCCTACAAGGCCGCTTAAGAACGCTAAAAAGAAGGTTTTGGCCAATACTTTTGCAATGCTTTTAGTTTGTGCTGAGATTGTTTCAAGGGGCATGGCGTTAAAAAAATAAAACTAAAATATTTAAGATGAAGTTACTTATAGCAAATTTCAAGATGGTCCACTACCAAATAATCATATGTATTTGCATCAGTTTTACTAGGAGGGTGTCTGTGCAATGTTACAAAGTACACTTAAACTAAAACAAGTTGTTTGCATCGTTATTCTAATCGGTTAGTGCATCTTTATGGTAAGACATGACGGTCCTTTCTCTTTCAGAAAAAACCTCAATCACCTTTTTGTACCCATCTCTCATCACTGGCGAGCTGTGGATGGGCTACGTGCCTTGGCTGTGATCTGGATGATTTTATTGCATAGCCTTTTTTTTATGGCGGAATTTATTCCTCAGGCTCGGCTTGAGCCGTTTTTGGAAAAAATATGGGTGATCCCAATGGCCAAAGGGCATTTTGGGGTGGATGTTTTTTTTGTGATCAGCGGTTTTTTGATTAGTTCTCTTCTTTTTCGGGAACATCAATTGAAGGGTCAGATTTTTATACTGCGTTTTTATCAACGCCGTTTTTTAAGGCTTTTTCCCGCCTATGCAGTTTGTTTGCTTCTGTGTGCTATGACTATTAAGGTCAACGCGGCACAAGGGTGGGCCAATCTTTTTTACATCAATAATTTTATCCCTTTTGAAAAACAATTTATGGCTTGGACTTGGTCACTGGCTGTGGAGTGGCAATTTTATATTTTGTTTCCATTGTTTTTAGTTTGCTTCTATCGTTTCAAAAAACACCGCTTGATGCTTTTATGCGTGATGCTGGGTTTGGCTTTTGTGACTCAAGGAGTGCTTGTTTATTTTTCAGGGGTTCAGCTCCCTATACCTTTTCACCCTCGTTTTGGAAGTAGCCCTCAATTTTTCAATCATTTTTTTGATGTCGTGTATGACAAACCCTATAATCGTTTTGGGTCTTTAATGTGTGGTGTCATTGTGGCGTATCTTTTTCACTATCAAAAAATAAAAGTGGAAATATTCTCAAAATCTTATTTACGCCTGGTGGGGCTTTCCATTTCTTGGATGATGCTCATCATCATTTTCATGATTCAAGAAACGTCTCTTTCCAACGGGCCATGGTCTTTTGAGGCCAGTTGGTTTTATCTCACCACACACCGTTATTTGTTTTCCATGGCAGTTTCTTTTATTCTTTTCTGTATTCTCTCTGGCCCCTCTCATGGAGTGATAAACCGATTTTTGTCATCGCGTTTTTGGTATCCTATAGCCCAAACTTCTTATTCCGCTTATTTGCTGCATCCCATCGTCATTTTAGCGTTGTATTTCTTTTTTCTGAACCCTCTTAAAAACATAACAGCTTCTTTTTTATTTCTTCTTCCATTTGTTTTTTTGGTGACGTTTTTTTTATCGGTACTTCTCTACCTATTGGTTGAAAGACCTGGTATGAATTTTCGAAAATAAACTCATCAAGTAAAACTAATCTGTTTTTTTAAGATGATATCCAAACACGCCCCGTGTGAAGTTTTTTTCGGGTACATCCAACTCTTTGTTCGACAAAATTTAATCTTAAAATTTTTTAATTGAATCATTATTGACAGTCTTCTCATGTTTGTAGCAGATGATCCCCGTAACTTATCTTCGTTTTGAAGATTTCGTGGCACTGAGCTGTTTTTTTTAGAACTTTTTTATCCGAGCCACGATTAAGTGAGACACAAACAGTAAACTAATTCTTTGTCTTACCATGACTGTGCGGTTTGCAATAAAGGGTGTCACCGTATAGTTATATTGAGAGACTATTAATATGATTCCTATTTTAAGCGTTGCTTTTATAGCCTGTAGTGATCCTGAAAATGTATCGTCACCAGTGGACATAAATGATGAAGCTGATGTATCACTCGCCATGAATTTTGGGTCTAATACTAGTGTGGCTGATTTTAATGGGGTGACCACAGCGGCTGCCTCTGATAGTTCTGTTTTTGTTACTCACACACAAGAAAATCTTTATGGTGGGGATACTTCCTTTTTTACAGTTTCTGCTTACGATGACTCTACTCAGACTGCTTCTAATACTGCCTCGACTTCTTCCTCACTTCCTCCGAGTGTCATGGGAGACAGTATAGCCGCGACTTCTAATAGAAGTACAATCGATCCTGGTACGGGTGTTTTAGTTGATGAATATCGGGAGGTTAGTCAGTATCAGGACCTTTATCGTGGTAATACGATTACCACTACTGACGATGGCTCGTGGGCAGCTAGCACTGTTTTTTTAGATGAAGATACTATTGCGACCTATGTCAGTACCACTACAAATAATGGTGCGAGTGGAATTTTTGTGTGTGATACGAATGATGCCAGCTCTGCTTATACAGGCCCTACTGCTCTTCAAGATTGTGTTCATCTGAATGTTTCTAATGGAGATACCAGGATGGTTCTTTCCAATTTAGGTGATATTGACGGTGATGGGCAAGCCGAATTAGGTGTCGTGGATGATAATGAAGAAGCTACCAATCATGGTAACGGTGATGTTTATTTGATTAATGGGGATGATCTTAAAGAAGATGCTGATTTTAGCGACGTAGCTCAGTTGGTCTATGAAGGAACAAGGCCGAATTGGGTGCCTGTGGGTGATTTAGACGGGGATGGTAATTCCGATTTAGTTATCCAAGAAAATTTTGAAGGTACGTTATTGATGGTGTCTTCATCAGATTATTCTGAATATCCTTTTACTGTTTCTGGTGTTAAACAAGGCGGTAAAAGTGTTGCTAGTTGTGATTGGAATGATGATGGCGTAGGGGATCTTGCCTTTGTATCTAATAATGGCGCTGCTTATTTGATCGAAGGTCCTATGTCAGGTGCGGTTAAGTTGGGTGCGTACAATGATGAATTGAAAACCTCCTCCGCGAACGTCGCAAGTGTTGTCCATATGATTGATTCCAATCCAGACCATGAGATTTTTGGTGTGGCGTGTTCTCCTTTCCCATCAGCAAGTGATTTGTCGATGATTATAGTTAGTCAAGAGACTCAATCGGATGCTGAAGATTATCAGTACGCTATTTTGTCTCAAGGATTTGAAAACTATTATTTTTAATATAAAAAAATCCGTTTGCTGAAATTATTAACCAGATTTCGAAATATCAATTTTCGGAAATGAAATAATTAAGTAAAATTAGCCTGTTTTTTTTGAGTTGGAGGGCCCATTTTTGTATAATTTGGATCCCGACTTTCGTCGGGCTGACTTTACACATCTTAAAAAGATTTCAAGCTGAGTGTCACTACCGATCTTTTTTAAGATGATATCCAAACACGCCCCGTGTGAAGTTTTTTTCGGGTACACCCAGCATGATGGATGAGTAGGCGGTTAACACTTTGATGGGATTGTCGTCATCGGCGGCTTTAATGACTGAAGCAATCATCGGATCGCAATTGTTTCCTAGGGTGAAATCATTTTTAGTTACTGTTGTTAAATGAGCGTTGGTTAAATACGCTCGTCCGATGTGGGTGCCTCTATCATCTTCTTGTGTGTTGTCCCAGTTGATGAAGGTTTGCCATTTTTTACTATTAATCATGAAATCTGGAATGGCGTTTCCACGACTCTTAAGATTTAAGGCGAATTCAGTGGCGCCATCGGGAGATTGAAGGGAAAAAGAGGCGTCTTGTTCATTGACATTGATGCTGACCTTTTCGTCTAAAAGGTGTTTTGTCAAATTAAGAGGGCTGTTGTTCCCGACATCTGCGCTTAAACTTGTGGTGACGCCGTAATCAAAAACCCCATAGGCTGGGCCTTTAGTTGCGTGAAGAGCTGTATCAGGGTTGTCTGTATTTTTTCTTTCAAGTTTTGTCCCTAAAAAAACCGCTTGGTATCGATAAGGATTACTGTCTTCATGCTTGGGTTGGTACTGTGTGTCTCCGGATAAATTGGGATGGTGATCGATCAGATTAATAGCCACTTCGACATAGTCTTTGCCGTGTTTGTGCGTTGTTTTAACGATGTAGTTTTCATCCAATGTTCCGGTGTTAATCAGTGCGTCTGCTTTTTCTTTTGGGATGGTTACAATCAACATAAATAAATCGGCCTGCGTCTCGATGGGCAGTACAACTTGAGCGGATGAACCATCTGCACGTGAGTAATCAAAGGATTCCAAGGGAATTTTATTCCGCAGTTTTTGAGAGTAATGATCCAGTTTTTTTTGAACCCCTTTAGGCATGGTCTCTTGTGGAGTTGAAGGGGTCTCTAGTGTCGTATAAGGGGTCAAACTTCCTACGGCCTGATTGGCAGATGTCATGAAATATCTCCTTTCAGCCTCTATCGGCAGCACGTTATTGAAGTTGCTAAGTTTTTTTAATTTTTTTGATTCAGTCCTTGTTGCAGGGCTTTAAGGAAATTTTGGGAATATTTTTTTGGTTTGATGTGAGCAAGCGCTGTTGTTAGTTTTTCTTTTTCATCCGGTTTAAAATAAAACTGGGCCTTTCTGCTGAACAGGTTGATGAAAGAGTCTTGGTCAATAAGAAGCGTGTCTTGTACACGATCATAACTTTGGTACAAACGATCAAAAATAGCATTGATTTTTTTGGGATACCCTTGAAGGACTGCATGAAAAAACAGTTCTGTAATCACTGTTAGATTGAGGGGGTCATAGGGCAAATATTTTTCGTAATACGTTGCCTTAAAATTTCGGTCATTTATATTTTTAAAGGAATCTAAATAGTTTGCTCTATCCTCGGGATTATTTAAATTTAACAAAGGAAAATAATCTTGAACTAAGATATTTTCTAATGGCTTATCGTAGTTGTGATTGTTGGTGAGGATAATGGCTTTGATCACCTGATGACACCGTTCTTTTTTAGAAATGCTGTCATCAGGAGTGTGAATATACTTTTCAGCCTCTTCCAAACTTCCGCCTATAATCTGTGTTCTTATTTTTGAAAAAGTTTTTGCTTTTCCAGAATAGACTTCCTCAGTAATTTCTGCCTGGTCTTTATTTTCTTGAACTTGGTGATGGAGAATTTGAGTGAGTAATTCTTCTATACTTAAACGGGCTCCTGGTTTGTTATGGTCAGCCATCAAGCTGTTTTGTGAGAGTAAAGTGAGACCTGGTGCTAAGGTATGATCTCTGTGGCCTGCGGCAATGAGAGGTTCGTCGTAATAGTCGTCAAAACCCAAAAGGTGAGCCACTTCATGGGCCATACCGCTAGGCTTGTTTAAAAGATCAAGTGTCCAAGCCTTACTAATTGATCGTTGGGTTTGGTTGGTGATATAGATATCAGGAAGGGTGGAAGTGTGTAATCCTGATATTACGCTGTCCAAACCTCTAGGAGTAGCCTGTTGTTGATTGACTAAATGCACTTTAAAGCTGATGTCTTTTCTATTTTGTAGTAAATCATTGAAGTAGGCATTAATTTTTTCGCTTAATTCATTAAGTTTTTCTTCTGTTAAGTAACTGGTCAAATTTTGATCCTCTTTTGTTACTCCTACAATAATTTCTAAATTTAATTCGTAATGATCACCATCTCGAGTGATGGTTAAAGGTAATTCCATAGAACCGTGAGGGCCCATGTAAATAGTCGCTTTTCCGGACGTGGCCATTTGTATTCTTAGCTCCGCCCATGGGGAGTATTGTGATTGGTAGCCTTGAATATCCGGCCAGCCGTCATGATTGGCATCTTCTCGGGACACAGGGTCCATGGGTGCAATATCCTGGTCGTCAAAAGCGGATTCGGAATTAATTACATCGGGATCAAAATCACCATCGGAATCAAACCAAGTATTTGCTTGTGCTTGGTGGCCGTTTTCTGTCCATTGTGGGTCATAGATCTCCAACATCTTGTACTTAACGTACGCTTTGATATCGTATAGCTCTTTAAAACCAGTGAAGAAAAAGTTTGATTGCGTGAAAAGAGGAAGGGAGGCCTGATACGCATAGAAAAGCTCACTTAAATTGAAAGTGGTTTCGGCAATATAGAGCCGAGCATCCCAAACATCCGGATTTTTGCTTAATTGTATTTTTAATCGGGTTAATTCATTTGTAAAAGGAGACCAATTGTTGGATGAAAAAATGGATCGCGGATGAAAGTGTGTGATTTGTTTCAAAACTTCCCGATCCCCGCTTTTTTGCAGTTTAATGAATACACGGTACTTCTCTTGCGCGGAATCGAGGGCTTTAAAATCATGAACAATGTCTCTCATTGTCCAAGATGATTGTAGTCCATCTTGCATGAGATTTTGATCCAAGTGATTATCCGCTTGATCGAGGTGATATTTTTTAAAAAAATCAACAGCCTTCATATTTTACATGTATCGGTCTTTTTTAAAAAAAGTTGTGTAAAATCAAAGTTTTTTTAGTCCTGTTTATGCAGTTGTTTTACGATGTTTTTGTTAAGAGTAAAGATGGTTAACCAATACCTTAGAAGGCAGCCAAGAAGAGTGCCGCTGTTGTGCCTAAATTGAAAACAATTTGAGTCAAATCTTTAAGAGTAAATAAAGCTTGTCCCGGTTTTCTGAGCTTGTCGGGCACATTGATAATGTCGCCAGGTTCCAACCTGAGGCTGCCTAGTGCATAATAACGGCTGGAGAGTACTTTTCCGTTCATCTTAAAAACATAAATTTCACGTTTGGATGCATACTTAGTGGGGCCACCTACTTCTCGGAGATAATCCTTAAGTGTGGCGTCTTTTTTCCATGTAATCGCTGAAGGGTTAATCACGGAGCCCAAAACCATGATGGTGCTTGGGCGTTGGGGGATTTCGATATAATCCCCATCATTTAACGTGATGTTATCGGGAGAGTTTTCGAATTCTTCCAAATCCGGATTTAAGTTGAGGATGATACGGCCTTCCGGTTTAGCTTGCCTTAGTTTTTCAAGAAGGTTTTTTAAATTTGTGGATTCAGCCGATTGAATCGACGCTGTTTCTTGTGATAAGCCAGGGAGCCTATCTGCTTCGCGTCGGGCCAAATTTAATTCCAATTGTTGTAAGGACTTATCCATCCCAATTCTCTGTTGGTCCATCACGCTTTGTCGGGTGAAAGTAATCCCTTTGGGATAAGCTTCCTCTGTAAATCCCCCGGCTCGTTTAAGAAGGGATGACAATTTTTCTCCCCGCTTGGCTATGTATTCACCCGGTCTTCTGACTTCACCTTTAAGTGTGACTTTAAACTCGCCCCGTTCTTCCGTAAAAACATAGATGACATCGCGCCCTTTGAGAAGAATGTTTTCGGATTTATCCCCATCAAGTAATTTTTTTAGATTAACGGCTAATATTTGCCTTTCTAATGTTTTGGAATCTGTTCGTACGATTTCCACACGGCCTAAGTAAGTATCTGGTGTTAGTTGATCCCGATTTAGAATGTCTTTAAGGTGCATGGCGGGTTTTAACTCGTAATCCCCAGGACGTTGAACAGTGCCTACTAAAGAGATTTTATTCCAAATTTCGGAATAGATGGGCATGATGCGTACAATGTCCATATTGCTGACTGCGAAGGCCAAAGATCTTTTGCTGCGCAGCATATCGGGTGTGGCTTGCACATCCATGATCACTCTTTTTTGATTGGACTCAACCCGCTGGACTTGAATACGGTGGAGGGAGCCCACTGGTAGAATGCCCCCGGCAAAATTGAGGGCATCTCCTATGGATTCACCTTCCTTGGTTTCGTAGATTCCAGGTTTATATACGTTTCCTGAAACCGCTGCGACGGGTCCGATGATGGGCACGACAATGCTGTCACCGGCTTCTAACTTAATATCTTTTTCTTTATTACCCGTGATAAGAAAGGAATACAGATCAATCTCTTTTGATTCCCCATTTCTTTTAAGTTCCACACTTCGTAAAGAACCTTGTTTTGTCGGGCCACCCGCCACGATAAGCGCATCGATTAAGCTTGCCAAGGAACTGATGGTGTAGCGACCCGGACGGGCTACTTCACCCGTTACATAGACAGGGATAGTTTTTAAATTGGCGATGGCGACACTTAAATTAAAATCTTTATAATATTTCTCTAATTGAGCACGTAATACTTTTTCTAAATCTGAAAAACGAACTCCAGTTACGGGGGTTACTCCCGCTTTAGGTAAAGTAACATTTCCTTCCTTACTGACTTTTAGGTTGTAGACGCCTTCCACTAAGCCCCAGAGAGTGAGGGTAATTTCATCATTGGGCCCGATGATGTAATCGGGAGTGACAGGGAGATTTGTAGACGTGGAATTGAATGGTTTTTTAAAAAAATCATAACCAAATTGGTGAAGCACTTCCAGTTTCTCTTTTTGAGGTCGTCGGTCTTGGTAGGGTTGCTGTAATTGCGGGTCATTTTTTTGTGAGTTATTTGAGATGTCGATAGGGTTATTGTTTCGATTTTCATTACTCTCATCGTTATCATTTTCATCATTATTTTTATCTACAGAGTTTTTATTATTTGATGTAGATTTTGAATTGTTTTCCTTTTCCCGAATCTTTCCGCTTTCTGTGACTTGGTAAGAGTCTATATCAACCAAACCTTGAATGATTTTTTCAATTCGGGAAAGTGGTTCTTGGTTTGCTTGTGATTTTAAGTTTTTATTCTGATAATTTTGATTGGAGTAGGTAGGGTTTTTAACCTGGTCGACATCCTGAGTGTCGTTTTGATTCGGTTGCGGAACATTTAAAGAAGGAAGGGGAGCATCTGTTACTCCACCATTGCTTTGTAGGGCTGCCAAGGCGGAACTACTTTGAGCAAGAACAATACGGTTGGTACTGATTAACACAAGTACCACGCAAAATAGGCGGAACATTTTTTTCATGACCCTTTTCTTCCCTTTTGAAAAAACTGCAGATTTTCAAAGCTTGCACGATATTTAAAAGGTTCTTTTTTTACAACTAAAACTTTTAGATTTGGTCTAACACCATTTGGGCCAGTACGGGTGCTGAGGTGAGCCCAGGGGATTCAATGCCTAAGAGATGAACCCAGTTTTTTTCCTTTTTTATTACAAATTCCCCAATAGGTTTGTTTTGAAAGAACAGCTTGGGGCGATTGCCGCAGTACGCTGGTTGAAGGCGAACATCTTTTAATCGAGGTAGGTAGAATCGAACTGCTTTTTCAAAAGCATCCGATGAGGAATAGTGTTGATAGTCCTTTTTTTCATCGATGAAAAACGCATTGGGTCCTAGAAGGGTGTTGCCATCTCCTGTGGGTGTTAAATGGACCCCTAATCCGTGAGCCTCTTTGTAAGGAAGGTGGTAAACAGGTTTGGAAATGGGTTGCCCGGCTAAAAGGTAATAATCTCCACGGCAAGGTTTAATACGATAACCCGTTAGACCACTTAAACTTGCTATGTCATCACAAAAAAGCCCCGCCGCATTGATGGCTACATCAAAATGAATATCACCTCGGGAAGTTAAAAGAGTATTCTCCTTAACATTATTAACCTTACAATTGAGGATAATATTTACCCCTTGGCTTTCCAAATAGAGGGACATCTTTTTTACATAAGTGGCCGCATCTACAATGCCGGTTGAAGGAATAAACAAAGCTTCACTTTGACGCAACTGAGGTTCTTGGTTGGCAAGGGTTGTGGCTGGAATTTTTTGCGGGGATGGAATGGGCAACTGTCGGATTTTTTCGTAAAATGCATCCAGTTGATCTTCTTGTCCAACTTCTGGGACGACCCATTTCCCGCAAGTGTTATGGGGAACATTGAGTTTTTTAACCCATTCGTAAGTTTTTGAATTCCCTTCAATGCACACTTTTTCTTTGAGTGAGCCCGTTTCGTAAAAAATACCGGAATGGATAACACCGCTGTTGCGGCCACTTGTATGTTCTGCCAGAAAAGGTGCTTCATCTAAAACATAAACGTCATGGCCCCGTTCTCGAGATACCCGTGCTACGTGGAGCCCGACAATGCCTGCACCTATAACTACAGTAATCATAAGACTTTTTGTTATAAAAACAGGAGGATCGTGTCCAGATAAAAGGGTTTTTATCATAAAAACGGTGCACTATTTTCTTGATTCCTCTTAAAGGATCGTACTATCCCCATGAGAAGAGGTATTTTATGTCCCCAGAATCCTATATTTCCGTTTTTAAAACTTTGTTGTCCTTTTCTCTTCTAGGAACGGTTGTGGCCACTGTCGGACTGTTTTACTATTCCTCTCAAGTCAATACGGCCCGTATCCATAAAATTACTGAATTAATTAAAGGACGTAACGTGGTGGTAGCCCAAAAAGATGAATTACTCAAAAAACTTGAAACCTTTGAAGCGGATTTAAAGAGAAAAAATGAACATATTGAAGAATTAGAAGAGCAGTCGGTAAACTTACGTTTGGCAGCCACCAATTATGATTTTTTTGGCATCAAACGGGCTGAGACTATTAAGAATGTAAAAGCCATTCCCGGTGAAGAAAATTTAGTTTTTGAAAAATTAAAACAGTTAGAGCAACAAGAACATTATGAGGATGTTATCAATTTAGCCAGTCAGCAAATTGCCAAAACTCCCGGCTGGCTTACGCCTTACCTGTTTCGTGGAGCTGCTTTAGTCAATTTGGGAAGAAAAAACGACGCCTTTGCCGACCTTCAATTTGTGGCTCAACATTCCGATAATGATCAAACCTACGCTATTGCAACGCAGCTCTTGGAAAAAATTAAAACAGAAGCCACTTCCGCTGCCAAATAGCCCTTGTCTCCTTCAAAATTCAATCAGTTTGTGTAGTGTCTCAGTTTGAAACTTTACCTTAGTCATACCGGCGGTAGTTAGCCGGTATCCATTTAAATCTATTTTAAAATTTCACCTTACGCGAATCCCCCTCTTAAAATTTAAGAGGGGGTTAGGGGGAGTTATTCAAATGAAAATGAGTAACCCCTCCCGACCTCCCCTTATACTAAGGGGAGGAGGATTTTTTCTTCGTTAAATTTCAAACTGAGACACTACTATCTATAATTTTTGTTGTTTCAGATCCTCTTTAAGAGTAAGAGACAGGGCCGTGAATCAGTCTAGGCCCTCAGATCAGCCGGTTATTCTCCCCAATCGTTTTGGACTTTTGTTTTATACCTTGTTGTTGGCTTTTGTTTACGGCATTCAACCTATTCGAGATTTTGATATTTGGTGGCATTTAGCCAGTGGGTTTTGGATGATGAGCCACCATCAGATTCCCTTCAGTGATCCTTTTTCATATACGCGTCCTGGAGCCCCGTGGCTTCATCATGAGTGGGGAGCCAGCTTGTTGTTTTCTTTCATTTGGCAACAGTGGGGGACAACGGGCCTGATTTTGATGAAGGCCTTGTTGTTGTGGGGTATTTTGTATGCGACAGGACGCAGTATTCAGATTGTTTCAAAATCCGGTCGAGTGCCTTTTGTTTCTCTTTTTTTTCTTGGTTATTTATTGTTACAGCGGGTTGTGGAGCGGCCTCATTTATTTACCGCATTGTTTTTATCGCTCATGCTCTTTTGGGTTGTAAGCCGTGGATTCCATCTTCAAAAAATTGAAAAGAAAGATTGGCTTATTCCCCTTATGTTTGTTTGTTGGACCAATATTCATTGGGGATGTTTAGTTGGTTTAGGGCTTCTTTTCCTTTTTTGGTTGATGGCTTGTCTGCAGTCGCGAGAAGAAGGCTGTCGGCATCGTTTTTTATTCACCATTGTGGTGTTGTCAGCCTGTGCGTTATTAATCAATCCTTTTTTTACCCAGGTCTATACGTTTCCCTTCCATCATCTGGGGATGCAGGCCATCATGCAACGTACATTGGAATGGCGTTCTCCATTTACGTTCCCTTATGTTCAAGTTCCTTTTTTTATTTTTTTAGGGACTCTTGCTTTGATGATTGGGTTGTGGGTTTTTACATCTCCTGCCCGCTTATTGGTGCTCACGCCCCTTGTTTACCTTGCCCTTCGGCATGCACGCTATACAGACATGCTTGAACTCATGAGTTTGCCTTGGATGGTACAGACTGTTTCTGTTTGGATGGAAAAAATAAAACCGGTTCTCCAAAACAAAATGAACTGGTTTCGAGTAGGGTTTGTTTTTGTTCTTTTGGGACTTTTCCTTCGTTTTGGTATCCCTGTAACGCCAAAGGGAGAACTCACTTATCGCAACGACCTGGGTGTGGACCGTCCCTTTAATTTTTTCAATGGAGTGACTTTTTTAAAAGAGAATGGGTTGGAAGAACGTATTTTTCATTATTTTGAATTGGGTGGTTATCTGATGCTGGCGGATTATCCTGTGTTTATGGATGGGCGTACTCCTATTTACGGGGATGAGTTTTTTCTTAATGCGGTTAAGGCCCTGCAAGATACAACTCTTTTCGAAGAGCTTTATAAACAGTGGGATTTTGGCATTGTTTATTTAATGCGTAATCCAGCGGGTCAATCTAATTTACCGAGTTATTTGGCTCAAAACTCAGCTTGGGAGCTGGTTTATGTGGATGATGTGTCGTTTATTTTTCTCGACAAACGCACTCAAAATCAACACGTGATTGATCAATACCGTATCAACGAAGAAATCAAGAAAGCTATTTTTTCTTATGACTGAAAAAGCTCTATCATTTTTTGAAAATAACAAAAAAAAATATTTAGATGATTTGGAAGAGTTAGTTCGTATTCCTAGTGTTTCTTTTCCTGGTTTTGATTCTAAAGAATTACTGCGGTCTGCTCATGCCACTGCCGATTTATTGCGTCGCCGTGGTTTTGAAAACGTCTGTTTGTTAGAGCTCCCTGATACCCCTCCAGCAGTTTATGGGGAAGTGTGTCGTCACCCTCAAGCTCCTACGTTACTTTTGTACGCTCATCACGATGTGCAGCCTGCCGGTGATTTTTCCGCATGGACCAGCCCTCCTTTTGAACCGGTGGAAAGAGAAGGACGCTTGTATGGACGAGGCACAGCGGATGATAAAGGAGGGATTGTTGTTCATACAGCGGCTGTCGATGCCTGGCTGAAAGGGGCAGGGGCGCTTCCTTTAAATATTAAAATTATTGTGGAAGGGGAAGAAGAAGTGGGAAGTCCCCATTTGCAAGATTTATTGGCCAAACACCGTAGTCTTCTTTCTGCTGATGTTATCATTCTTACAGATACTGCTAACTTTGATGTGGGCATTCCTTCCATTACTACTTCATTACGTGGCTTAGTGGCTGTTGATGTGAAGGTATCCGCTCTTCATCATGCGCTTCATTCCGGTTTTTGGGGAGGTGTGGTGCCTGATGTGTCTATGGCGTTATCTAAAATTTTGGCCACCTTAACCGATGAGCATGGTCGTATTGCAATTTCTGGAATCAACGAACAAATTAAATCTCTTACCGAACAAGAAAAAAAGATGTTAGCTTCGTTGCCTGCCAACGACATGTATAAGCAAGCCGGTTTAATTCCGGGAGTGAGTTTATTTTCTTCTGAAAATGGTCCGTATGAATTGTTGTGGCGTCAGCCGTCGCTCATTATCAATGCCATGCAAGCCAGCCAAAAAAGTGATGTGCGTAATATTATTTGCCCCGAGGCCTGGGCGCGTGTGGCCATTCGCATTGTCCCCGATATGGATCCTCAAAAAGTCTTGAGTTTACTGACCAAGCATCTTGAACGTGTGGCTCCCTGGGGAGTGAAGGTGGAGATAGACACTCACGTGGCCTCTTCAGCGTGGCAAACAGATACAACACATCCTGCGTTTGAAGCCGCTGTCCAGGCTTTGAAGCAAGGTTATGGAGCGGCACCAGTTTTTATGGGTTGCGGAGCTTCCATTCCTTTTGTCAAACCTTTTGCGAAAGAATTGGGTGGAATCCCGGCACTTCTCATCGGTGTGGAAGATCCCTCGTCTAATGCCCATGGTGAAGATGAAAGCTTGCATCTAGGCGATTGGCACAAAGCCATTGCTTCAGCCATTGTGCTTTACAAGAAGTTAGCCGATGTTCTCTAAAGCAGTCAGCACTTCTAAGTGGCGGGTTCTTGGAAAAAAATCGAAGGGAATAGTGCTTTTAATTTTCCAACCATTTTTTAAAAATTCTTTCAAATCTTCTTTAAGAGAATAAGGGTTGCAAGAAAGATAGAGAAGCTGGGGAATACGGCTTTCTGCAAGGGTTTGCCGAACTAGAGGAGATAATCCGGCACGGGGTGGATCGATGATGGCCGAAATATTTTCAGTGTTTGTAAGCCCTTTTAATGTTTCCAAATAAACTTCCACTTTTCCATTTAAAATGTCCCAATTGTTGAACTGATGATAGCTTTTGTTAAATTCTGCCAGACGTAAGGATCCCGCATTTTCTTCGATAAGAATTACCTGTTTGACTTGTTTGGCGAACATCACCGAAAAAAGACCTACACCCCCGTAAAGATCATATAATACCGATTCTTTATTCCACCTCATGAGCTCCGTCATTTTTTGTTTGAGTAAAGGCAGAATAGAAAGATTGGCTTGAAAGAATGTGTCGAGAGAGTAGAAAATTTTTTCTCCATCCACAATCGTCCATAAGGCTTCTTCAACAGGGGTTTTAAGCGATTGCTTGCCGATTCCTCCCCACAAAATGCGTCCATCATCACCTGTTTTTATCGTTAAGTTAGCCACTTTGTATTTGGGGGGCAGTTTGGCACTAGCCTCTTCTTTAAGGGTGGGAATGAAATTGGAGATGGCTTCCATTCCAATAGGACATTGGTTGATGGCGATGGTATGGTGTGTTTGTGGATGCACATAACCAAAAACAATTTCACCTGTCTTAAGTCTGCGTATCGCAATATCTAACCGATGGCGATAATGATAAATTTTTGGAGAGCGAATAGTGGGTAGACAATCTGGAAAAAGAGAGCGCAGCTCTTTTTCTTTCACTTCAATTTCTTCATCATAACTTAAATGCTGATAGCTACACCCACCACAGACGCCAAAGACGGGGCAAATAGGGCTTAAGGGTTGATTTGAAAGAGACATGATTAACAACACCGCGGACTGTTTTCGTCACGCTCGGATAATTGCTCCAAAATATGAGAAGCCTTTGGTTGTGCTGATGATAATTGCAAGTCGGTTAGCCAAACCGCGGGAGTTTCTTTAAGGTCTTTTGGTTTTCTTCCGGTTATGAGCCCGAGCCAGCGTGTGACTGACAGAAAAACAATGACTCCCACTAGAAAAAGAAACGTTCCCGCGACAAAAGCATCTAGACGGGCATTAAAAATTATTTGTGGAGCATTCCCTGGCTTGGCTGCAAGAGCGAGAAATCCTAAAGCAGGATCGGGGCTGAAAATTTTCATGATGCCGGCTGAAAAAGTAACAGTAACAAGCCACACCAAAGGAATGAGGGTGATAAAAGCGTATCTCTTTTTTCCCATTTTAATGAGTATTGTTGTAGCCAAACATAACGCGACGACGGAAAGCAATTGATTGGCGATGCCGAACAAAGGCCATAAGCTATTAATGCCTCCTTGAGGATCGATAACACCTTGGTACAAAAAATAACCCCAGGCTCCTACTAATACAACGCTCGAGAAAAGATTAGATCCCAGAGATTTTAAGTTTCCTAATGGTTTCCAAAGATGTCCAAGTAAAGCTTGGAGTAAAAAACGCCCGACCCGGGTTCCCGCATCCACTGTGGTAAGGATGAACAAGGCTTCAAACATGATGGCAAAGTGGTACCACAAGGCCATTAATTGAGTGCCGCCTACAACTTGAGAAAAAATATGGGCCATCCCCACGGCTAAAGTTGGGGCACCCCCGGCACGTCCAAACAATGTATTTTCACCAACATGAGTGGCTAAAGTTGTCATGTCCGTCACTTGAAGTGGAAAACCCCATGATGAAATTGTTTGTACTGCTACTTCGGGAGTTGCTCCTACAAGGGTGGCGGGACTGTTGATGGCAAAATAGATTCCAGGTTTTAGGCTGCAGGCAGCAATAAGAGCCATAATGGCGACAAACGATTCCAACAGCATGCTGCCGTATCCTACCATACGGGTATGGGATTCCCGGCTGATCATTTTTGGTGTTGTGCCTGAAGCAATGAGTGCATGGAACCCGCTGATAGCGCCACAGGCAATAGTAATGAAGCAAAAAGGAAAAATTTTTCCGGAAAACACCGGACCGTTTCCTTGAATGAAACGAGTAACCGGGGGTAATTCGATACGTGGTAGTACGATGAAAATTCCTAAGGCTAGTGCTAGAATAGTGCCTAGCTTCATAAACGTGCTTAAATAATCTCGAGGCGCTAACAGCAACCATACCGGTAGAATAGAAGCCATGAGTCCGTAAACAATGACGGCCCAAGCCAATGAGGTAGGTTCCCAAGTGAAGAGTTGGGAGAGCGTTGCGTTTTCTTGAAAAAATTTTCCACCCCATACGGCCAACAGCAAAAGAATAATGCCCAATAAAGTAATCTCCCCAACCCCATGAGGCCTAAAAAATTTAAGATAACTGCCCATGAGCAGGGCAATGGGAATGGTAGCTGCAATGGTAAAGGTGCCCCAGGGAGAATGGGCCAAGGCTTTGACTACAACAAGACCTAATACGGCGATGAGGATGACCATAATCGAAAGAATAGCCAAAAGAGCAATGAGGCCAGCGGGGGCCCCGATTTCTTCCTTCACCATTTCTCCCAATGATTTTCCATCCCGTCTCATGGAACAAAAAAGAATTAAAAAATCTTGTACAGCCCCACCGAGCACAACACCGATGAGAATCCACAAAGTTCCTGGCAAATAGCCGAATTGTGCTGCCAGTACAGGGCCTACCAATGGTCCCGGACCACTGATGGCGGCAAAGTGATGGCCAAAGACAATCCATTTGTTGGTTTTGACAAAGTCTTTTCCATCTTCGTGTACTTCGCACGGTGTTGCGCGGCGGTCATTTAAAGTGAGAATTTTGGCGGCAATCCATTTGGAATAAAAACGATAGGCAATAACGTAAGTACATAAGGCCGCTGTTAAAATCCAAGCCGCGTTAAGCGTTTCGCCTTCATGGAAGGCAATTATTGAGTAAGCAGAGGCTCCTAATAAAGCAATGATGACCCAGATGAGGAAGGTAAGTTTATTTTTCATACATGGAGTCGTGTCAGCGAGACCTTTTTGTGATAAGCTACAGTGTGGCAAGCTAGGATGTAGCAAGCTCTCGAGTTTTTCATTTGGCGATCTTTTTAATCAACTCCACAAATTCTTCCCTATTCCCCAAAAAATCTTCAAGGATTATTTTAATAACCGGATGTTTTTTACCAAACTCATTCAGGATGGCAGGAATATCTCTTTGGGTGTGGTTTCCAGGGACCAAGAATAAGGGGATGACCCGTATGGTGGTGGCTCCACGTTTCATTTGGTCTTCTAAGGCTTGAGGGATATTGGGTGAGGCGGCCTCAAGAAAACCAATATTAGTGAGATCTCCTAGGTTTTGATTTGCGATTAATTCTTGTATAAAAATATTCGCTTCATTTCGCGAAGAGCCGTGGGCGATAAAAGTAATGGCTGTCTGTGATGGAAACATACACATTATCCCTTATGTTTTTTCTGCTCTAAATAGAGGCATCGTGGGAAAATAAAGGTGCACATCAGAGTGACCATTCCTAACCCTATTGTAGTGACCCAACCTACTGATTGTAATCCTGTGGAGGATGTTAGGATTAATCCAGCAAAACCAACGATGGAGGTTAAGTTAGAGACGGCGATGGCCGGTATTTTGTCTTTGAGAGTCACCATCAAGTCACCTTCTTCATCAAAGCGCTGGGCAAAATGAATGAAAGCGTCGATGCCTGTGCCTAAGATGATGGGGAAAGCAACTAAGTTGATGACATTCAACCGGATAGGGGTGAGCCATAAAACTCCAGAGAGTAATACTAAACTTCCAATCAGATTCCCCATCACGATTAAAGTACGAGTTAAGGAACGGTTATTGTAAGCAATGACTATGGTTAAGAAAATGACAATTAACAAAAAGCCACGTGGAGATTCTTTTTCAATGAGTGTTAAAATATCATCGAAGGCAAAGCTGGAATCGGCAGCTATAAAAGGTTTTTCTATCACTTCTTTCAAATGATTGATTCCATCTTGATATTTTTTCAACGTTTCTTTCGAAACGCGTCCGAAAGAAGGGTAGAGATAGATAGCGTAGGTATTAGGATCTGCAGAAGAAACGAATAAGCGTTTGACCTCTTGTGGTAAAGTTTGGCTCGTGGGTGGATCAGATAGAATGGAATCTTTAAGGCTTGCCGCAACATCTTCTTTTTGTGCTTGAGGCATGTATTTTAGCTTTTGAAAATTAGTGGCAATTTCTTTAAGTCGTTCTTTTTTATTTTGAACATGATCGGGGATGAACGTGGAAAGGCCGACAACGTTGTTATAGACCAGTTCTTTTTGATCATCATTTTTGAGTAGTGTAGTAAAAGCATCCACCAATTGGTGTTCTTCTTGCTCACTGTGAACTAAGACAACGGTTGGGTTGAGAGATTCTTTGACGGCACGGTTTACTTTTTTCATCAATTTTTGGCTGGGAATATTTTGGTTTTCTAAAAGACCTTCTTCATAATTGATGGAAGATATGGTGGGTACTGTCATCGCTCCAAGCAAACAGATGAAAACTCCGATAAACAAAGCCTGAATAGGATGCGCGGCCAATAATTTTTTTATCAAGTTACTGATTTTGGCTTTGGGACTTATTGTAAAAAAACTCCACGATTTTGGTGGGGTGATCGCTTTGTGGCGTTGGTGGTGCCAGAGTGTGAGCAAAGCCGGAATAACTAAAACCATACAGATATAATTTAAGATGACTCCAATCGCACCGACAACTCCAAATTCTTTAAAAAGTCCGAAATTTGAAAACATAAGGGCCACAAACGCGCCTACCGTTGTTAGCATCGACCCATAAGTGGCGCTGCCGGTATGCGCAAAAGCCAGCCTGATGGCGGTATTAAAATCTTTTCCAGAACGGCGCTCGGTATAGTAGCGATGGAGAAGGTAAATGCCATAATCACTGCCTAAGCCTGCAAGAATGCCCCCCGCAAAGCTGGTGAGCACATTTAGGCGTTCAAGCAAAGGGGTCACAATTCCTCCCGTACAGAGGATGCCGAATAATAAAGGAAGGCCGACCAAGATGATGGATTCAAATGTCTTAAAATAAAGATAGAGAATGAGCGCTAGTGAAATAAAAACAACTGCTGAAACAAAAAGCATTTCTTCTTTGATGCTGTCGTTTTTCTCAATATTTTTTTGTAAGTTTCCGGTGTAGCCCACGTTGACTTGATTAAAAATTTCATTATCTTTTTTAAGTGCTATTTCATCTTGTTTCAGTGAGTCGACAAGTCGGCGGGCATTTTCAAATTGGGTGGTTTCTGGTTTTACCTTAATGCGGATGACTAGAAAATTGCCCTCCTTGTCCGAGATGCCTACTTTAGAAGGTGTGGATTTCTTTTTTTTGTATTTTTCTAAAATATCGCTGAACGTGAGATCGGGGCGGTCATTTTCATCGGCAAAATCCATGTATTTATTAAACATGAAGCTCACACCCTGTTTTTCAAGTTCAAGGGCGCGCAAAACACGGGCGTTCATGACATCTAAATCTTCCTGATCCAAAAAAAGCCATTGGCGTTTTTTAAAGTAATCGATGGGCCTTCTGAAATCGACATACATAATGCCGGGATGAGTTTCGATTTTTTTCACCATCAAATCGGCGAACTGTTCGTTGAGTGCGGGATTGTCTGACTCAACCGTTACCATCAAAAATGTGGTACCGCCAAAGTAAGCCTTATAATTATCGAGGCTTTGAATGCTTTGAGAGTTTTTAGGAAGGAGGGAGACCAAGTCGTTGTCGATTTTAAGGCGACCGGCCATAAAAATAGAAATGAGGCTGGCAACCAAAAATACACACAACACCGTTTTAGGAAAACGAAGCCCCCACTGATAAAGCTGGGGGGCTTTCTTTAACTTGGCATCTGACATGATCTCTCCTTTTACGAGAGAGTTTTCAGTCCGGTCTTTTTAGCGTTAACCAAAATAGCCATGTTTCCACTGGGATGCTTGTTTTGATACATCAGTTGGTGACAAGCGCCGGTTTGGTTGAATTCAAACACTTGTCCCAAACAAGGATCTACTTTTCCTTCTAAGACAAGGTTGTTCAAGCCGATGGCTTGTTCATCGTTGGCAAAATGGGAGCCTTGGAAACGTTTTTGCCGCATCCAATGATAGCGTAGGTCTATGGTAGCATTATAACCGGTGGTTCCGGCACAAATGACGACCATGCCGCCTGTATCGCAGACAAAAATCGATGTAGGCACGGTGTCTTCACCCGGATGTTCGAAGACGATACGAGGACTTCTCTTTTCGCCAAGGGCTTCCCAAAGAGCTTTTCCGAAAGCCTTAGCTCCCGTAGCCCAAGCGTTGTATTTTTCAGTATCTTTCCAATGAGGTAACATGCCCCAGTGGTTGAAATCCTTGCGGTCGATGACGCCAACGGCGCCGAGTTTTTTGCAGTAATCAAATTTATCTTTTCCACCAACTACAGCCACTGCTTTTCCACCGGCAGCCTTGACAATTTGAAGAGCCATTGACCCTAGTCCACCGGTAGCGCCCCAAACAAGAACCACGTCGTCATTTTGAACGGAATGTTCTTTCCACCCATGAAGCATGCGGTAGGCTGTTGCTCCTACTAACATATAAGCACTGGCGGCTTCCCATGTGAGATGCTTGGGTTTCGGTAGACATTGGTGACCTTGCACTTTGGTGAATTGTGCAAAACTACCCCAATTGAGCTCGTAACCCCAAATTCTAAAGGACGGCCCAAACATCGGATCTTTACCAGCCTTGACCAGCGGGTCATCTTGTTTCCACATACCGCAATGAATGACCACTTCGTCGCCCACTTTAACATTTTTCACATTGGAGCCCACTTTCCAAACGATACCGGAAGCATCGCTCCCACCAATATGAAAACCAGTGGCATCCGGCCAGTAAGGGTCTTTGGGTCGGGATTTGGTCACATCGATTGGAATACCCAAGGCAGCCCAGACGTTGTTGTAATTAACGCCTGCGCTCATGACATAAACGAGGCATTCGTCAGGAAGAATATCCGGGGTGTCCACCACTTCTTCTTTGAAAGCCTTGGTCGGTTCGCCGAAACGGTCCGGGCGAATGACTTGTGCAATCATTTTTTGAGGGACTTCTCCCAGTGGGGGTACTTCACCTAATTGATAAAGTTCTTTAGTCATGTTTGAGCTCCTTATTTAAAAAAGTAGAGGAGGTTTCCTACCATAATCGTTGCTTGGTTCAAGAATTATTTGTAAGGATTTAAGTCAGTCATGAGTTTTTATTCCAAATATATTTTTCCGCA
Organism: uncultured Nitrospiraceae bacterium; assembly: GCA_964592255.1. Lineage (GTDB taxonomy): Bacteria > UBA10199 > UBA10199 > UBA10199 > SBBF01 > CAZQCI01. The sequence goes on from CAZQCI010000017.1 coordinate 29,451, forward strand.
TATAATGGATTTCGCCCTTCGCCAGAAGAAAATCGATTTTTGGCGGCGTGAACTTTTGGCTGGGGTGAAAGGGGATATTCTTGAAATCGGCATTGGAACCGGGCTTAACATTGCCCAGTATCCGCATTATGTAAAAAAAATTGTGACGGTGGAGCCGAATACGGCCATGCATCACAAAGCCCTTAAGCGAGCCCAAGAAAAATCTATTTTTTTAGAAGTTCACACATTATCCGGAGATTGCCTTCCATTCCCGGATCAATCTTTTGATACGGTTGTGTCTACTTTTACTCTTTGTACTATTATGGGTGTGGAAAAAGTTTTGGAAGAAATAGCCCGGGTTTTAAAACCGGGTGGTCGGTTTTTGTTTTTGGAACATGGATTGTCGTCAGATCCTCAAATTCAAAAATGGCAGAATCGACTGAATGGTTTTCAAAATATCGTCGGAGACGGCTGCCATTTAAACCGTAATATTGAAAATATCATCCGACACTCTCCTCTCGCAATAAAAGAGATTGAACAGTTTGAATATTCCAAATATCCCCGGATTTTAGGTTATTTTTATCGTGGATGTGCCGTTAAAAATCTCTCTTTTTAAAAAGAGAATGGGGTTTAATGTTTTGTTTCACGATGATGCTTAAGGGCCAATCCGGCTATATGGGTCATCATAGAATTAAGCTCAAAATCTTTAGGTGTATACACGGCGGCCACTCCTAATTTTTTCAAAATAGTTGCATCCGATTCCGGAATAATGCCCCCTACAACTAAAGGAATGTCTTCTAATCCTTTTTCTTTCATCAATTTTAAAGTAGCCGGAATTAAATCCAAATGCGAGCCGGATAAAATGGAGAGGCCGATGACGTGCACGCCTTCTTGCAAGGCCGATTCAACAATCTGTTCGGGAGTTAGCCTTATTCCTTGATAGATGACTTCCATCCCAGCATCACGAGCTCGAATGGCAATTTGTTCAGCGCCATTGCTGTGGCCGTCTAAGCCGGGTTTCCCTACCAAAATACGTAATTTTTCGCCGGTTTTTTTCTGAAAATCGTTGACGGCGCCTCGTGCAGCCTCAAGACTGGCTCCTTCTCCAGCTGAGCTTACACTGGCAATGCCTGTAGGGGCGCGAAACTCACCAAAAACTTCCCGTAATGCAAAACCCCATTCGCCGGTTGTGACTCCTGCTTTGGCGGCTCTAATGGAAGGCTCCATAATATTTTGACCGTTTTTAGCGGCATCTTTAAGTCCTTGAATGGCAGCGTCCACTTCTTTTTTATTCCGTTTGTTACGGAAGGATTTTAGGGCTTCAATTTTTTCGGCCACTAATTTGGGATCAATTTTTAAAATTCCGGAATCCCCCGATGACGTTAGTGGTGATTCCACCGATTCTTTATAGCAATTAACTCCCACCACTTTGATGTGTCCTTCTTCAATATTTTTGACGCGCTTGGCGTGGGAAGACACAATCTGTTGTTTCATGTACTCAAGGGCTTTGACACTGCCTCCCATGCTTAAAACTTTACTTAATTCTTTTTCGGCTTCTTCAATAAAGCCTTTAGTTTTCGATTCGATCACTTTGGATCCTTCAAAAATATCTTCATATTCTAGCAAATCTGTTTCTAAGGCTAAAATTTGTTGAATACGCAACGACCATTGTTGGTCCCAGGGGCGAGGGAGCCCTAACGCTTCGTTCCAACAAGGTAGTTGGATGGCTCGTGCGCGCGCGTCACGGGATAAGGTGACCCCCAGCATTTCCAAAACAATGCGCTGGACGT
>CAZQCI010000018.1:0-31084 GCA_964592255.1 uncultured Nitrospiraceae bacterium
TGCAAAATATTTATAAGAAACGGGGTAGATGAGTAAGGTACCCAAGATGAAAAGGGCTGAGAATAAAAGGGAGGTTTCATTCACGAACGAAGCTTAGCAAATTTTTTAAGGATTGCCATGACTATCTTTAATCGTTACATTTCCATCCATGACATCGTCTTTAGGGGCCACAGCTTTAGGAACATCCGGTTTTGTAAAAAACAAGATTAACCATTTAGCTTTGTCCGAAGATAAGTTTCGTTTTCTTCAAGATTGGCGGGTGTCTGCCATTGGCTTGGGGACTTACTTGGGGCCTTATGATGATGCCACGGATCGTTTGTATGAAGCTGCTTTGAAAGGGGCGCTTGAGCAGGGAGTTAATTTAATCGACACAGCGATTAATTATCGTTGCCAGCGCAGTGAGCGTGCCGTGGGGCGTGCGTTGCAGCAACTGATAGCGTCGAGCCATATCAAGCGTGACGAAATAGTGGTGGCCACCAAGGGTGGGTTTATTCCTTTTGACTCTGCTCCTGTTGCGGACATGGCATCTTATATTCGCAGCCGTTGGATTGACAAAAAAATTATCTCGGCAGAGGACATCATCGATTCGTGCCATTGTTTGCATCCCGCTTATTTGCAAGATCAAATAGATACAAGTTTAACTAACCTTAATCTTCAGACCATCGATCTTTATTACCTTCATAATCCCGAAACTCAATTACCCAAGTTGGGGGCCAATGCATTTTATGATCGTTTGTCTCAGGCTTTTGCTCTTTTGGAAAAAAACGTTTCGGACGGAAAAATCCAACTCTATGGTTTAGCTACCTGGAATGCCTTCCGTGAAGCTGTTGGTGGAAAAGAAGCTATTTCTCTTGAGCGTTGCATGGCGATTGCTCAGAAAGAAGGGGGGGCTCGCCATCATTTTCGCGCAATCCAGCTTCCTTATAATATGGCGATGCTGGAAGCCTTAGGCGTGATGGGGCAAAGTTTGTCGGGAAAAAATCAATCGATTCTACCGGTGGCTTATCATTATGGAGTGTCAGTCATGATTTCGGTTCCTTTGCTTCAAAGCCAGCTGCTCCAGCTTCCTCCCTCATTAGTCCAAAATTTGCCAGGCTCTGAAACTTTGGCCCAAAAAGCGCTTCAATTTGTGACGTCTACACCAGGGGTCACCTCCACTTTGGTGGGGATGAAGCAACTACAGCATGTGTTTGAAAATATAGGGGTTTTACGGACATCCAATTGGGATTCGGCCACTTTGCAAGGGGTGTGTGATCTTTTGGTGCGTCGATTTTAAAGAAGGCAACTTTTTCTCTTATTAGCCGATAATCATTTTATGTCTTCATTCAATGCTATTGCTTTATATAAACTTGACCCTAACAAAGATGGGCAGCTTACCTCTGAGGAAATTCAAGGTATTTCGGTTCCTGACAGTCAAGGAGGGATGGAAGATGTTGTCCGGAGGCTTGCTGGTAATATCAATCAAGAAGACAAGAGCAAGTTATTAACTCAAGCGAATCAGCAGGGTGGTTCCATAAAATATTTTGCTGGTTGCGACATTAATTTTGATGGGCAGCCTGATAGTGGTGTTTGTGGAAATTTTTCTGCTATTGATCCGAACCGGCAACAACCTCTTTTGGTAGCAGGATTGTTAAGTTTAAATTCTTATAATCAAGACTTTGTAGCTGTGACTCCAAATCCTATTGGATCTATTACCAATATTATTGGAGTAGATTTGGGTGGAACTGGTCATTTTAGCGGCCTGGTTTCTTTGAACGGTCATTCTTATGTTTCGATTGATACAAATTTTAATCGGAAGGTTAATCATGTATTCTTGCCCGATGATCTAGATCTTCTTTTGTCTTATGATCACATGGTGGCCCAAGATCCTCTTTCTAGAGATTTTACTAGCAATCTTATGCAGGTAGGAATTACTAGGGATTATCAAGGCAATTATCTTCGGAATGATTCTCCTATTAGTGAATTTGAAACGATGCTTCTAGTATCTGAAAATCGTTTTCTTCGGCAGGTTTATTGTATGGGCTCATCTTTTAATCTTGATACGGCACGAACAAATTTTGAAGCCCAAAGTCTTTATCCACTTCCTTATTACAACGATCCCCTCAGCTTTGATCCCGCTCGTCGTGAATGGGGGTTTATCTATTGGCCTGAAGGCGCTATTGATTACAGAGCTGGCATCATTAACAATGTACGTTGCCTGGATGCGCAAAGCGGGAAAATTGTTTTTGTGAACGTGGGTTTTGATGGGACTGTAACACGCAATTCTTAAATCCCCCAGAGGGGGTTTTATTTCCCCCCACTTACGCGGGGGGCGGAGTTCTTCATTTTTATCCCTCAATAAACAAAATCCGGTGACAACGTGGGCAGTTGACGATGTGCTGGAATTTTTGGAGCTCGATGAACAGTTGTGGAGGAATGTTCATATTGCATTCCGTGCAGACCCCGTTATGAGAGGCTGCGGAAATGGCTGGGCTGATACGGGCTTTGATTTGTTTGTATTTCTTAAGCATTACTTCCCCGATATCTTTTTCTTTTTCCAGACGCAGAAGATGTTTTTCTTCAATCTTTTGAGACAAACTGGAGACTTGTTCTTTTTTTCCTGATAATTCTTGGGATAAGCTGGCTTGTTGTTCGGTTAAAGTTTCTTCCATTTCTTTAAGCAGTTTCACGCCATCTTCGTGGTTTTGTTTGAGCATGCCTAAAGCGCTTTCAAGTTCTGCCAAATCTTTTTTGGATTTAGCCACTTCTTTTAAAGCGGCTTGGTATTCTTTGATGGTTTTGATGTCTTTGACCTTCACTTCGCGTTCTGTGATAAAATCCCGTTGTTCTGTAAAGGTGGATTCTTTTTGGCTAATTTCGGTTTCTAGCGCTTTTAATTCTTGTTTTTTGTTTTCAACACCGGATTGAAGGTTTTTCAGTTTGTTTTCCAAGTCTTCGATAATTAAGGGAAGATCGTTGCGGTCTTCCAGGAAAGCGTCGATTTCGTTGTCAATTTGAGCAAGTTGGAAAAGTTTAGCCAGTTCGTTTTTCATAGAGAAAACGTTTCTAACAAATAAAAGAAAGTTTTGTAAACAATTTTATCCTTCAAAAAAATTGGTTTTTGGGGTCGAAAACTAAATTGTTTTTATCAGGATGAAATTCGTGAGCCTTCTCCCGAGTTTTTTATACTTCTTTGAGAGCGTCTTTAAGGCGGGAATATTCGGCCAGATGTAGTTGGGAGCCGAATAGATTTTTAAACAGAGTTTTCAAGAGGGAGACCGAGCTAATTTCGGAATAAAAATGCCCTACATCGACCAAGCAAACGTCGTTTCTTAAGGCTTCAACAGCGGCATGATATTTAACATCGCCTGTGATGAACAGGTCCACACCGGCTTTAATGGCTTGGGTGAGTAGGGAAGCCCCACTGCCGGTGCATAGACCGATGGTTTTAATTTTTTGGTTCATTTTTCCAGCTAATCTAAATTTTTTGACGCCGAATATTTTTTTAATTTTTTGTGTCGCTTGTTGCATGGAGATGGGCTGAGGTAATTTTCCATAAAGACCGGAGCCATGAGGGGATTCAATCTCCAAAGGGATTATGTCATAAGCAACTTCTTCGTAAGGGTGGGTTTTGAGCATCGCGCTCAAAACATTTTTGATTTTTTCTTTTGGAACAATGATTTCCACACGGTTTTCATCAGCTTGTTCCAAAATTTCTCTTTTACCTAAAAAGGGATGTGTGGACGCATCTCCTTTAAAAGTTCCGATACCTTTTGTGCGGAAGGAGCAGGAGGAATAATGGCCGATATGTCCGGCCCCTGCTGCAAACACAGATTCCAGTACAAGAGTGGTATGACTTTCTGGAACAAAAACAATCAGCTTCAGATAAGGTTTTTCTTTGTTGGGCACTAAAGGTTTTAGGTCCGACAAATTGAGTCGTTTGGCATAATGCCGATTCAGACTATGCTTAGAGGCATCATGATTGGTATGTGCGGTATAGATGGCAATACCATGTTTGATGGCGAGCCGGATGATTTCGCCTTCATAAGAATCGAGATCGATGTTTTTGTAATCTTTGAGTTGCAGTGGGTGATGGGTGACGATTAAATGAATCTTATTTTTTGCTGCAAAACGCAAGACTTCATGGCAAGCATCATAGGCGAATAAAACATTTTTTATTTTTTGGGAACGTGATCCGACTTGGAGCCCCGACTTATCCCAAGAATCTTGAAGAGAAAGAGGAATTTCTTTTTCAAAAGTTTTAATGATGTCGGCAAGAAGTAGCATGTGTTTGCCAGATTCTGATAAACGGCATGACTTGTCTACTTTTTTCCTTCTCGAAAATTTCTTGAAGTTATCAGCAAACGATGCGATTTAGTTTTGTTAGCAGGGCCCTTAGCTCAGTTGGTTAGAGCGGCCGGCTCATAACCGGTTGGTCCCAGGTTCAAGTCCTGGAGGGCCCACAAAAATATAGGTTTGGTGACGAGAATAGAGATTGTCGTAAAACACTCTATTGAAATTAAAAGAGTGTTTACCCCCGGGTTTGGCTTTGCCAAACTCTTGAATGTAAGGGGTGAGAGTCGGTGTCACTTTGTTAGTAAGTAATACTGTAAAGAAATAACGTTGCCGATATTTTGGAAATCTTTATCCATGGTGATCAACACTTTGTGATTTTCAAAAACAGCCTGAGCGATATAAAGATCGGTTAAAGGGGGCCAGAACCCTTTTCGGGCTGTTTGGAATGCGAGTTCGGCTACTTTTTCCCAGGATGTTGTTAATTGATTAAAATAAGAAAAGTTTTCTTTTACTTTTTTAAAATCCTTCACTGTTTTTATACCCCTTAAAATTTCAGCGACGATAAGATCGACGACACAGACTTCATTTTTTTCGATGAAGGGAGAGATGAAAGAGATAATTTTGGGGTTATTTCTTTCCATCTCTATCCAAACGGAAGAGTCAATGACGTATTTATCTTTCACGTTGTCGTAGTTTTAAAGGGTCGAAGTTTTTTTTGAACTGGACGGATTGTAGGGTTGAGATGATACGGCGTTGTTTGGCCTCCTTTATATAGTACACCAGGGCCGTATAAACCGCCTTTTGGCCTGTTTTTTCGCCTGTGTATTTCTTCAGTTTTGCCAAATCTTTAGAATTAATTTTGATGTTTGCATCTGCCACCAAATTATTGTCGCAATGAGGGTGTAATTTGTCAAATAATTTTTACACTTAGGGGTATTCTACCAATCCACAAAAGTCTTCAGTTTTTTAGCCCGGCTGGGGTGACGGAGTTTACGAAGCGCTTTGGCTTCAATTTGACGAATACGTTCCCGGGTGACGGAGAAGTCACGGCCTACTTCTTCGAGTGTGTGATCCGATTTTTCGCCGATACCGAAACGCATGCGGAGTACTTTTTCTTCACGCGGGGTAAGGGTGGATAGAACTTGTTTAGTTTGATCGGACAAGTTGAAGCTGAGGGCGGCTTCGTTGGGCGATAAAATGGATTTATCTTCGATAAAGTCCCCTAAATGTGAATCTTCTTCTTCCCCGATTGGGGTTTCCAGTGAAATGGGTTCTTTGGCGATTTTTAACACCTTGCGGACTTTTTCCAGAGGAAGCTCCATTTTTTCGGCAATTTCTTCCGGTGTGGGTTCGCGTCCTTTTTCTTGAACCAAATAGCGCGAGGTACGAATGAGCTTGTTGATGGTTTCGATCATGTGCACCGGAATACGGATGGTGCGGGCTTGGTCTGCAATGGCACGGGTAATGGCCTGACGGATCCACCAAGTAGCATAAGTGGAGAATTTATAGCCGCGCTTGTATTCAAACTTATCAACGGCTTTCATCAAGCCGATGTTACCTTCTTGAATGAGATCTAAAAATTGAAGTCCGCGGTTGGTGTATTTTTTGGCAATGCTGACTACAAGGCGAAGATTGGCTTCCACCAAATCCCCTTTGGCTCGGTCAGCTTCTTGTTCCCCGTATTTGAGCTCGCGGTAAGTGCGTTTTAAATCGTTAATATTGGCTTCGTAAGTTTTTTCGATTTTTTTAATCCGTTTGACGGACTCTAAAATATGATCACACAGTTCAAAAACTTCGGGTTTGGATAGTTTTGAAGTTTGAACAAGTTTTCGTTGGAGGTAGACGCTGGTTTTAACCTTACGGGCCGATTCCATCACTTCATCCGGGGCTAATCCCAAGCGTTCGCGTGTTTTGGCGATGGAGCGTTCTTCACCTTCAATTTGTTCGATGATTTCTTTAAGGCGATTGACGATACGGTTGATGGTGTCGCGATTGAAATTGATGTCGCGCAGGCAAGCCACCATTTTCATCTGAACATCGTTTCGTTTTTCTTCGGCGGCTTTACGTACAGCTTCGCTGCTGCGGGCGCGTACTTTAGTATTATGTTTGTTGTATTCTTTGGTGAAGAGTTTGACTTTGCCGATAAGTTTGAGTACGCGGTTGCGGTGTTCGTTTTCGATTTTACTTAAATCTTCTTCGGCTTTGCTTTCCATTTCATCCAGTTCTTTGATGATTTCAAAAACCCGGATGGTTTGTTTGTTAAGCTTTTCACCTAAATCTAAAATTTCTTGGCGGCCAATGGCGGAACCTAGAATAATTTGTAATACTTGGTCTTCCCACTTTTCAATTCTTTTGGCGATAATGACTTCCCCTTCGCGTGTTAGGAGGGGAACTTGGCCCATTTTGCGCAAATAAAGTCGAACAGGGTCATTGGCTTTGGCTTGGGTATCGGCATCAAAATCGGTGGTAGCCGGTGTTTCGTCATCATCATCGTCATCATCATCGTCTTTTTTATCTTTTGATTTACCAGCACCCGCTTTTTTAGCTGATCCTTTTACATCGTCGGCAGAGTCAACTACATCGATATCTAACTCGTCGAACATGGCTAGCAGATCATCAATTTGATTGGCGGAAGTCATTTCCGCGGGGAGTGTATTGTTGATTTCTTCGTAGGTGAGAAAGCCTTTTTCTTTTCCGGTGTCGATGAGCTGTTGCAGTTCTTTATTTTCGACGGTTTTTTTTGCGGGTTCGGTCATAAAATCAATTCCTTTTTAAAACAGGGCGCGATGATAGCAATAATTTTTAAGAACAGTCCACCATATTTCTTCAAAATTCTTTAAGGCTTTTGGTGACTTCACTCTTGTGGGTCAAAAGGGTATTTAAGGCTTCGTGATCGCTTTTAAGTTCCGCCAATTTTATTTCCTCTGTAATTTTTTTTAGGCGGTTTTGCAGTTGTTTCTTTTTTAGTTTCTCCAAACAATCTTTTAAAGTCTTTTGGGCGATTTCTTCTTTATCCCACGTCTCACTTCCCATGACAATTTCGGTAATCAGGCTTGCCGTTTGGTTAGCATTAGAGTCTGTTAGTAAATCGTCAATTCGTAACTTGCCGTGCTCTTTCATCTGTTGAACAAATTGTAGCCCTAATGATCTAAGCTCTTCGTCTTCAAATTGCTCAAAAATTTCTTGGCTCACAAGGGGATCCAAGGCAAGCGGATCTTTGACATAGAACCCAAGCAGGATTCTTTCAAGTGAAATTTTGCCTTCAAGTCGAGTAGGCGTGCGAGAATGTTCGGCATGCTTGTAACCACTTTTTGGCTCCAGGTCTTTAACATGAATGCCTAAAAAATTGGCCAACTTGGCTTGGTAGCTTTTTTGTTCCAGAGGGGAGGAAAGAGCTTCGATGTAGGGAAGAATCTTTCGGGCTGCTTCCACTTTATCCGAAACACGGGTACCGATATGGGTTAGGTTATCGACTAAAATCCATTCCATGGCTAAGGGGCTTTTTGTGAGAAGCTCTTCTAATTTTTGGGGGCCTTTTTTACGGATGAAGGAATCGGGGTCTTCTTGATCAGGAAGAAAAAGAACCCGTGGATGGAGGCCGGCCTGAAATATAATGGGGATGGCCCGAAGAGCGGCTTTTTTTCCAGCGGCGTCCCCATCAAATAGAAGGATTAAGTGTTCGGTTAAGCGTTGTAGTGTTTTAATTTGGGGTAAGGTTAAAGCAGTTCCTAAAGGAGCCACGACGTTTTTGATACCGTTTTGAGACAGGCTGATGAGGTCTAAATAACCTTCTACCAGAATGGCCTCATTTTTTTCTCGGATGCTTTTTTTGGCTTGGTAAAGGCCATAAATACTGTTGCCTTTGTGGTAAATAGGGGATTCGGGAGAATTAATGTACTTAGCCTCCTCCGTTTTAGAGTCATCTAATCTTCTGCCACCAAAACCGATAATTCGGTTTTCTGTGTCAATGAGGGGGAATAAGATGCGGTTACGGAAAAAATCGTAATATGACCCGTCTTTTCGTTTGCGTATGAGACCTACTTTTTCAGCCAGTTCTAGTGGTACTTTTTTGCTCAGTAGAAAACGTGTTAGACCGTCCCAAGAGTCGGGAGAAAAACCTATTTGAAATTCAGTAATTGTCTCTGGTTTTATTAAGCGTTTCTCAAGGTAGGAGGCTGCTTTTTTTCCATTCTGATTTTTAAGATTTTCGGTAAAAAACCAAGCGGCGTAGCGGTTAACTTTATAAAGAATTTCTCTTTGGTCTTTTTCTACTTTTTCTTTTTGGCTGTGTTGGAGGACCACACCTGCTTTATCGGCTAGTTTTTGAGCGGCTTCGGGAAAGGGGAGGTTTTCTACTTTCATTAAAAAGCCAAAGGCATTGCCTCCTTCGCCACAACCGAAACAGTGATAGATTTGTTTAGGGGCACTGACCATGAAAGAAGGGGATTTTTCTTGATGAAAAGGGCATAGGCCACGGAAATTGGAACCCGCCTTTTTAAGAGGGACGTATTCGCCCACCAAGTCTACAAGGTCAATTTTGGATAAAATGTTGTCGAGCTGTTCGCGTGGAATCACATCGGGAAGATAGAAAATGTTTTTAGGAAAGGGAACCTAATTTTGTTTTTACTTTTTCGGATAAGAGGCGTCCATCAAAGCGACCGGCAGTGGGTTCTTTAAGAGCCTTCATGACAGCCCCCATATCTTTGGGCCCTTTGGCTCCTGTTTCGTTGATGGCTTTGGTGATGAGGGCCTCTACTTCAGCTTCACTTAAAGATTGAGGTAGAAAAGATTGAATTACCTTGATTTCTTTTTCTTCTTTTTCAATTAAGTCGGTTCTCCCACCAGCTTTGAACTGATCGATGGACTCTTGCCGTTGTTTGACCATGCTGGACAAAAGGGCAAAAAACTCCGTTTCGGTTAAAGGGTGTAAAAGCTCAATTTCCTTATTTTTAGCCGTTGATTTAATAAGGCGCACAGCAGCCAAGCGATCGGTATCGCGGGCTTTCATGGCCTCTTTCATTTCGGTTTCTAATTTTTGGAGGATACTCATTATCTGGTTGATTAACTTTCAATTGGTACAGTCTATTTTGTGCAACCATAAGTAATATCTGACTTTTGCCGGGCACTAACGTACTCGGCAAAAGTCGAATTACTATAGTTCCCAATAGCGGCGACCGGTACGTTTTTTGGCAGCGGCACTTTTCTTTTTCCGTTTTACGGAAGGTTTGTCGTAGTGTTCGCGCTTACGGACTTCGGCCATAATGCCTTCTTTTTCGCACATTTTTTTAAAACGGCGCAAAGCGGCTTCGAAACTTTCTCCTTCTCTTACACTGATATCTGGCATGGTTAAAAAATCACCCCGCTTTCGGTTTAATATTTAGGGGAGGGGGAACATAGGAGATTGGTATAGGGAAGTCAAGTTTTTAGCTTTTGAGGTAGGGTATAGTTTGATTTATTTTAAAATGGCCCCCGACCAGGCCGCGGGGGTGACGTTTTATAAATCTACAAAAAGCTTCAACTGGAGGCCTGCTAAAAGGCAGCTTATTTCTTATAAACCTTTTCTTCTTCAAAAACTTTATTGCCGACAGTTTTAACTTCTCCGTTTTCTATTTTTCTAAAAAAACAAGTGCGATAGCCCGTATGGCAGGCGGCTACTTTTTGGATGACTTTGACTAAAATACAGTCGGCATCGCAATCGAAATAAATTTCTTTCACTTCTTGGGTGTGTCCGGATGATTCTCCTTTAATCCACATTTTGTTGCGGGAACGGGAGTAGAAGGTGACGTAAGGGCCTTCGATAGTTTTGGCTACGGCTTCCTTGTTCATGTAAGCCACCATGAGTACTTCGTTGTTGGTGGCATCTTGGACGACAGCAGGTATTAAGCCTTTGTCGTCAAACTTCATAGAATCGATGATCTGTGCGTAGTTGCTCATAATGCGGCTTTGTTTACGCGGGATTGCCGGGCGTGTCAAAGTTTTTTTAGGTTAAAAAAATATTTGACATTTTTTGATGAGACTGAAAATATGGGTTTCAATATTGAAAATGATTTTCAAAATCATTTTCAATATTGAAAGAAAGGTGTCGTATGGAAAAACGGGGCTGTCTGAGTTTGGTGATTGAAGATGGTGAATATCTCACTCTGTTGTACTGGGAGCTGTCCACTCTCTTGCGAGAAAAATCGACTAAGAGAATAGAAGGAGACTCCTCATATGGTGACTATAAAAGGAGAGAACTAAATGAGTTATGACTATGGTATCAACTTCGATTTTTTAAACCCTGTGACTTATTATGCAGATGAGCTTTTAGTGTGTAAGCCCGTTGAGCCACTTGACGATAAAAAAACCATTATTTTTGAACAACGCCCCTCTGTTGATAACATCGCAACACGTTTAAACCGAACGGCCCATCAGTTTACAGTGAATCTCTCCGGTGATTTAGAGGTTCGCTTTTTAAGTGGGGATACTTTGAGTTATTTTTCCCGTTTATCTGGTGTGTCTGTAGAAGACTTGAAACGACTCAATCACATTAGTGACGTTAAAAAAATACCTGTAGGTTTTTTACTTATTATTCCGATTGAGTCCTCTCCTAAAATAGTAGTCCCTCAGAAGCCGATGGCTTCTGCTCAGCTACCACCGGCCTCTCTAACCCAAGAAAGGTCGGATGATATTTTGGAGATTATTTCAGTCTTAGGCTCGGCTTTAACAGATACCGACTATTTATTAGCCGTTTTAAAGCAAGGAGATGAAGGGTTGGAAGTTATGTATGATATTGTTGTCGGTCATTGGGAGAGTACTTTGTTGATTTTGGTCGTGATGTTTACGTTAGCGGCATTAGCAGCAGGTACAGGGCCTTTAGCTCCTCTTGCTGCAGTAGCCATGTCCGGTGTTTTGTGGGGAGGTGCTCTTTATAGCGGTTATTTAGCCTTAAAAGGACTACATGCCGGTTATTTGCTTTATCGAAAAAATCCGACTGGAAACGCATGGACCAAGCCTGTCACTGAAGAATTTTGGGTTGGTATGGACAGTATTATTCTTGGTTTAGTGGGCATGGTTGGTCCGAGAGCTGCTGGAGCTACGATGAATAGAGCTGGCTTGAGTGGCTTGACAGAATCTGTTTCCACGTTTTTTGCAGGCAACAAAGTGGCTCAAAAGCTTCTTCCAGCAGTTTTGTTTTTGATACATTCCGGAGATGAAATTGTAGCTGGTCGTGCCTTGTATCATAAATTGACTGAAGTTGAAGGAGTGAGCCCATGACGGAACTGACTGTTAATATGTCCGTCGGCATGGAATATTCTGTAGGTTTTGAAACTGAAAAATGGATTTCCAGTTTAGCTTTAGCTACAGATTTTCAAAGTCTAAACCCAACTATTAATTTAGGGTATAAGACCGATCGAGGGTTTGGGGTGGGTGGCCATCTTGGCACTACTTTAACATTTTCTCGTTCATGGAAGCCCGCTTTTTGGAATTGGGGACCTTATTTTGAATACATAGTAGATGTTAATGATTATGTCAGCTTGGGACCTCATTATGAATTATCTTTTGAAAAACGTGGATTGAAGACGTTGGCTATTTCCCAAACCGCTCTGTTGCAAGCTGAGTTTGCCATGACAGACCATTTCACTTTAGCGTTGGGGCTAGGGATGAGTATGGGACTTTTTTCTTCTTCTAGTTTCAGTCCGGTAGTGGGGTTATCCATTGGATACACTATGGCCCGTTCTTAAATACGCCTGTTTTTAACAGAATACTTTGTTTCTAATACCCAGGTGTTTTGAACAAGACTCCTTTGCTGAAGAAGTTTGTTATTTTTTTGTAACCGAACGGATAGCCTCCATAATTTCGATGGGAACTGCTAAGACCACAGTGTTGGAAGCTGTGGGTCCCAAGCCATCGATGCTTTGAAGGGTTCGCAATTGCATCGCCCCGGGGCTTTCAGCCATGGTGCTGGCAGCGGCGGCCAAATTGATGGCTGCTTCTTTATCGCCTTCAGCTTTAGTGATGGTGGCACGTTTTTCACGTTCCGCAGAAGCTTGTCGGCTCATCATTTTCTTTAAATCTTCCGGCATGTCGATATCTTGGATTTTAATATTGCTGACGGACAAGCCCCATTTTGCGGTTTCTTTTTCCACAGCAGCTTCAATTTCTTTTCCTATTTTTTCACGTTCAGCCAAAAGTTGGTCAAGCGTCATGCCACCAATGACATCTCTTAAAGTGGCTTGGGCATATTGGCTCATGGCGAATCCATAATGTTGTACTTGGATAATGGCGGATTCCACTTTGGTGACTTGAAAGTAAACAACACCATTGATGGAAACAGGAACGTTATCTTTAGTAATGACTTGCTGTTTTGGAATTTCCAAGGTGAGAATACGGGTGTCCACAAAAATGGCCCGATCGATGACGGGAATAACAAAGCAAAGACCAGGGCCTTTAGTGCCAACAAATTTTCCTAATCGTAATATGACAATGCGTTCCCATTGGTCGGCAACTTTAATGGCCATGGAAATAAGAAGTGCCAGAAAGAAGGCCCCAATATTGGCCAGGCCACCTAAAACGGGACTGATGAGGTGGAATGTGCTTGCAATTGCTTCAAAAATGGCAAGAAAAATGATAAAAAATAAAAAGTTAACGGCTTTCATAGAAATCTCCTGTAATATTAACTGACAGTTACTAACGCACAAATAATTTTTTAGGTTTTGAGTTATCGTGCATCTTAGATAAAAAATCAACTGGCATAATTTTAAGCAACACCCTAAAAGACGGGCGTGACCGACTTAGAAAACGAAATCAAACGACGTAAGACATTTGCCATTATTTCCCATCCTGATGCGGGTAAGACGACAGTGACCGAAAAGTTGCTGCTTTTTGGCAATGCCATTCAAATGGCTGGAGTGGTTAAGGCTAAACGTGCCAAGCATTTTGCTACTTCCGACTGGATGGAGATTGAAAAGCAACGCGGTATTTCTGTGTCTTCTTCCGTGATGCAGTTTTCTTATAAGAACCATGAGGTGAATCTACTCGATACGCCGGGGCACGCTGATTTTAGTGAAGATACTTATCGTGTGTTAACAGCCGTGGATAGTGCTCTGATGATTATCGATTCGGCTAAAGGGATTGAAACTCAAACAAAACGTCTTTTTCAAGTCTGCCGTGATCGTCATATCCCCATCATGACGTTTATGAACAAGATGGACCGGGAAGGTCGTGATCCTTTTGATTTGGTGTCCGAAGTGGAGTCGGTTTTGGAGCTGCCGTGCGCTGTGGCTACCTGGCCCATTGGGCAGGGCAGTTTATTCAAAGGTGTGTATGATCGATTGAATAAATGCATCCGGATTTTTGAGCCCAATAAAAAAACAATCGATTTCGAGCAGGAAATTTACACCGATCTTGATTTCCCGAAATTAAAAGAACGCGTGGGAGAAAATTTTCTTCAAAAATTACGTGAAGATTTGGAACTGATCGAGGGAGCCGGACATGTTTTTAATCGCGAGGATTATCTTGCCGGACATTTAAGCCCGGTTTTTTTTGGATCTGCCATTAATAATTTCGGTATTCAAGAATTGTTGGATACGTTTATCCAAGAGGCGCCATCACCTCTGCCACGTCCAGCGGACAAGCGTTTGGTGGATCCTTACGAGGAAAAATTTACTGGGGTGATTTTTAAAATCCAGGCGAACATGGATCCTAAACATCGTGACCGTTTTGCTTTTTTAAGAATTTGTTCCGGAGAGTATGTGCAAGGAATGAGTGTCCATCATGTCCGGCAAGAACGGGATTTTAAAATCAATAATGCCACTCAATTTATGTCGCAGGAGCGTAAGAATATCGATCGAGCGTATGCGGGTGATATTATCGGTATTCATGATCGTGGGAGTTTGATGATTGGTGATACACTAACGGAAGGGGAGTCACTCAAATTTACGGGTATTCCTCAATTTTCGCCCGATTATTTTAGTCTGGTGGAACTCAAAAATCCCATCAAGATGAAACAATTGCAAAAAGGCTTGGAGCAATTGGCAGAAGAGGGAACATCCCAGCTTTTTCGGCGTCGCTATAACTCTGATAGTATTTTAGGGGTGGTGGGAAAACTCCAGTTTGAGGTAGTGAAATTCCGATTGCTCAACGAATACGGCGCTGACGCTATTTTTACGCCGCTCAATTTTTCCTGCTCCCGTTGGTATCGCAGCGATAGAAAAGATCTTTTGGAAAAGTTCGAAGGTGATTACCGCGACCAAATGGTTTTTGATGTGCGAGGTTATCCGATGATACTGTTCAAAAACGATTGGGAAATGAATTATATTGCCGAAAAAAAACCTGAAGTTAAATTTTATTCCAGTTTATTGAATTATGAAAACGAAGATTTTTGATTTTTAAATCTTTTTTATTGGCATGACGTTCCATTCATGGTGATAATAAAAACGTTTTAATTGTATAAACTTTTAACCCTTTCAAGGAAACTTATGAAAAAAACTATCTTTATCTTTGTTTTAGTAGCTGTTTTTGGTTTGGGTATGGCTGATAGCTATGCCAAGAATACATCTTCGGATGATGCCACCACAGCGACCGCTGACCCTTCCACCTCCTCAACTAAGAAGCCGATAGCCAAGCCCACGACGGGCATGACTTGTGCTTCTTATGAGGAATGTTGTTCTTCAAATGATCGTGGTTGTATCATGTGTGCTAAAACAGGAACTTGTCCTAAGAAATAAAGGATGATTCATTTTTAAGAAAAGCCCGGCCCTCATTTTGGGGAGCCGGGTTTTTTTTAATTTTGGCCGAAATTTCTCATTTGTTGAGGGCGGTTAGGGACTTTGCTGATTTTGTAGAACATTTTCCAACTTCCGTCTTTGAGTTGGATGACATACGGGTCGGTGATTTCTTTCCCGCTCGGAGCTGTTAGCCGCACTCCCGATTCCAAAGTCCACTGGATGCCATCGGTGGATATAAAACTAAAAAACTGATTTTGATCCGGTTGTTTGAAGGCATACATTCTAAATTGTCCATTAGATAAAGTGACGGGTTTGGTGGTTCCATAGCGTTCTGGTTGCATCATCCCAACATAACTGAAATTCAAACCATCCGATGATTTAGCGATAATCGTTCCGCGACCCATCACATACATCAGCCATTCTTTTCCGGTGTAGAATACATCGGGATCCACAAGTCCTGCATATTCAAAAACTTTTTGTTCATAAGTAAAATGAACCCCATCTGATGAAATGGCAGAGCTGATGGCATGGAGCTCATCATTGCGAGGCGCTCCATTTTGTTGTGGGCCTTCCATTTGTGCTCCTCCCATTTGTGGGTTTCCCATCTGTGGTCCGCCTATTTGTGGACTATTTATTTGTTTTTGCTCTTGCGCTGTTTGTTCAGGAGGAAATCCAAAAGTGGAGGCGAAAAAATAAAGACGGATACGCCCATCGGGCAATAAGAATGGGCTTGGATCCACAGGTGTTATTTTTGCAGGAAGGTTATCAATACGAAAATCCTGAGCGGTAAAAGTTTTACCGTTATCGTTGGAAAGGGCACAGGTGATGGTGTCTGGTTTTTTGGTGCCGTCGACATAATACATTAAAATACTGCCATCCTTTTTGGTAATGGCAGAGGGTACCGAGGCATGATCCAGTATCAGTTGGTTATCTGCCTGCCAGGTAAGGCCATCTTGGCTTGAAGCAGAAAAAATTTGATGCTGGTAAGGGCCATTGGCTTCTTGCTGTTGCATGGGGCCTTGCCTTTGGTTTCCCATAGAGCCTTGCTGAGGCATGGGGTTACCTTGACTGGGCGGTGGATACATTTGGGCAAACGTGTGAGAGGGAATAAGTGAGAGAGTTAAAAGAAGTAAGGTAATTGTCTTCATGCAAATCTCCTTGTTTTGTTAGGGTACGAGCTTCAAGGAAGATTCACAATAGAAAATAGGATTGATAATAAAAAACGTTATTCCGGAATGCTTTTATCCGGGGCCCAAGTTAATTAAAAAATATCCCGATTTTTATCGGGATGATCTTTAAAACATCTGGCAGCTTTAGTGTTTTTTCAGTTCCGCTTCATAGGCTTCTTTTTCAGCGTCGAGGGTGCCATCCGTCAAACGCTCTATAAAGACGGAAGATTCCAAGTATGCTAAGCCTGTACCTGTTGCTGTAAGATTTGGCATGTTTAATTGAATATTTCCCTGTCCCCAACCACTAAAAAAACTATGATTAACGACTCCGGGTACTTTATTGCTTTTATCGTCCACGAAATCGACTTTGGGAGTGTTGAATTCGAGAATAGTCTTTCCTTTTTCATCTTGTGCAGTGACTTTCCATGGGGCGGTCATGTTGTTGGGATCATATGCGAACTGAATCAAGGCTTGTGTTCGGGTTAGTTGATTGTTGGCCAAGATAACGATTTGTCCCCATTGAGGAGCAGTTGAACCCGATCTGAGGCTGCGTATTCCCTCCACAACCACGCTGATATTTTCTTCATGTCCATCCACGGTGACTTTGCCGTCCCAGTGAAGCCAATCCCAGGTGGGTAGCCCCGCAGGGATACGTTTTGCAAGATCGTAATAGGTTTCGGTTTTTTGAACATTCTGTAGACTTTGTTCTTGTCCATTAATGATTACTTTGCTTTGGGCGACGTCCAGCGTTCCTAAACCGAGACATCGATAGGCCCTTAATCGGTTTGAGTCCTTATCCCTAAAGCCATCACCCCACATATGCATGTCGGTCAAAGCTAGGGTGATATCCAAATTCTGCTCTCCTTCATAAACAATATGAATGGTTCGGCTGTGGTCTGCTTTGTTAACCGTGGTTAGAGAAAGATCGGGGGCTTGGAAATAATTAGTTGAAGGGTTTTCAAAAACAGAGCTTTTAAAATCCAGGTGAGAGTTAAGGCCGACTGAGACTCCCTCTAGATTCACACCTTTTTTATTAACTTTGATTTGATTCCCCGAGTTTACGTCCTGAATCATGAACATGCCAACATGTTGAGAAAAATCGGCATCAGAATTATTTGCTCCCAAGCTGACGGAGATAACGATGTCTCCGTTCGGGTCAGGCACCAATTCTTGCTTGTCGTTAATAGAGAAGGCACCCTGGATTCTGTAGTCGCCATGATCGAAGCGCATCATGTTACCGGGAGCATTAGGATGTGACTCTAAGGTGATACAGCCCGCATTGATTGGGTCTGTAATAAGATCATGGTTAGTATTGTAATGAGGATATTGAGCATGAGTGGAATCTGTTTTGGCAAAGCTCATACCTTGGCAGAGCTCATTACTTGGTTCTCGATTCATGGTCACATAAGACAATTCCCGTTTCAAAAACCAAAAAGTATTATAAAAGGAGGGGGCTTTTTCTTTTAGGAGTTGTTCTACGTCTCTGCTTTTTCCTGCTTTTACAAAAGCATCTTCACTGTCTCCAACTACTTTGTTGTCATTGGTATCAAGTACGGCCAATAAATCTTCTTCTGTTGAAACCGTGATGGGAGTCCCTAAAATTTCTGTCAGATCGGTACTGAGATATTTTGGGTTTGCAAGTGGTATTGTTGGTGGAGCCATATTTTAATCTGACGACCCCCTCAAGCCGTTAAATTAAGAATAATCCTCTTTATCTGCGTTTTGTAAAATTTGTTGTCAACTTTTTTCGGGGTGGTATGGATTGTCTATGGATACCTTACTTCTTCGCGAGCAACTACATAAATTACTTCAGGAAAAACTGGATCCCCTTGTGGAGGAATCCGATCTTAACGGAATTTTTCCCATCGACGTCTACCGGGAAGTGGCGTGCTCCGGTTTTGGCGGAATTTTTTTGCCGGAGGAATATGGCGGCGGGAATAGTTTGGATGGCTTGATGGTGGTGACTGAGGAACTCAGCAAGTTTTCGCCCGGGTTTGCTTTGTCCACGATGGCCAGTTTTCAGTTGTATGGCTACAATGTGGCACGCTTGGGACATGCGGCGCAGAAAGAAAAATTTCTTCGACCTCTGATTCAAGAGGGAAAAATCGGATGTTGGGGATTAACCGAACCGGATATTGGGAGCGATGCGGTGCATGTGAAAACCACGGCGAAAAAAGAAGGGGAGGATTATATCCTCAATGGAAGCAAAACTTTTATCACGAATGCGCCGATTGCGGATTTTTTCATCATCATTGCGAATTCCGGCGGCGAGGGTTTTAATTCCGGGAGTGCTTTTATTTTGGAAAAAGGAATGAAAGGAGTATCCGTAAGCTCGCCTTTCAAAAAACACGGCCATCGTTGCTCTCCCACGGGCCAAATTTTTATGGATCAGGTGCGCGTACCCAAAGAAAATCTTTTGGGGCGCGAAGGGCATGCGTTTCCCGATATGAAACATTCCCTCGAACTGGAACGGCTGCTGATGGGACCGATGGTGTGTGGGATGTTGGAGACGCTTATCGAAAAATCAGTTTCGTATGCTTACGGACGGCAACAATTTGGTCAGCCGATTCTTTTTTATCAAATGATCCAGGAAAAAATTGCGCGTATGCGGATGCATTTGGAAATGATTCGCGCCACAACGGCTCATGCTGTGCGGCTTGTGAAGGAAGGAAAGTCTATTACCAATATCGCCACAGCTCTTAAACTTTATGCCGGAAAAGCCGCTGTGGATATGGGAAGCGAGGCCATGCAATTGCATGGGGGTAATGGTTATATGCACGAATACCGTGTGGAAATGTTTATGCGAGATGCGAAACTTTTGGAAATCGGTGGTGGTACCAATGAGATGATGATCCAAATTTTAGCCAAAAATACGATCAAGGAAGTGGGAAAGAAATTTGGGGTGATTTGATGTATTGAATCCCCCTCTTAAAAATAAGAGGGGGCTAGGGGGAGTTAATCAAATGAATAATTTAGTAACCCCTCCCAACCTCCCCTTATAACTAAGGGGAGGAGAGATTCGATTTAAATAGTAATCATATAAAGTGAACTACTTGACCAACCTTAAATGACCGCCTTTTTTCTTGGGTTCTTCTTTTTTTAAAGATTCAGCTGGGGCTTCTGGGTTTGAAATGGCGGTCAGTGTTGGTTTGGATGTGGCTTGGGCTTCCTTGACTGCGGGTTGCGACATCAGTTCGGCGGGCACGTCTTCCGGAAAAACCACAGTTTCTCCAGTAAAGCGCGAGGTCATGCCGTAGATGGCGGTGAAGGGGAGAATACAAAAATATTTTCCGTCTGGAAAAGTGAGTGATACTTCAATGAGCGTATCGGTGATTTTAAAATCGGGAATACGAAAGTTATAACTTAGATTTAATGCAAGTTGAATTTGATTGCGGTGGATAGTGGGGACATCCACTTCGCTGCGACGTGTGTCCAGGTAGATCATGACGGTACCGTGTTGCAGCATTCGTTCCAAATGATTTTTCTTTTCCGCTTTGGGTGCATTAATGAGATTCATATTATCGTTTCATCACACGTCTTAAATTACGGTCGACTTCCCGTTTTTTTATACTTTCTCTCTTATCCCCCTTGGTTTTCCCCTGGCCCAAACCTAATTCTACCTTGGCTCTACCTTCTTTGAAATACATTTTTAGTGGCACTAAAGTGAGACCTTTTTCATGGGTTTTGCCTTCCATTTTTTTAATTTCACTTTTATTCAACAGTAGTTTGCGCATTCTCATCGGTTCATGGTTGTTATAAGATGCGCCTTTGTAGGGGGAAATATGGGCTTGTAGTAAAAATACTTCACCGTTTTTGAGCATGGCATAGGAGTCCCCTAAATTAACAGCGCCGTCACGCAGTGACTTCACTTCACTGCCGGTGAGCATGATGCCAGCTTCCCATTTGTCTGAAATGTTGTAGTTAAAGCGGGCTTGTCTGTTTTCGCAAATGATTTTAATTCCCATGGGTGGGTGAGAATATATCGGCCCGAAGAGGATGTCATGTTTTTAATTAAGAAAGTAGGATAAACGCGTGAATCATTATTTTCAAAAAGCTTTAAGATTTTTATTGTCTTGTCTGATTATTTTTCTAGGGATGTGCTTGATCCATTTTTATGGTTTGTATCATAGCCTTCCTCCTATTTGGCCTGTGAGTGCTGCTCATTTATCTGAGCGGTCGCAAAATTGTTTTTTAATTAGTTATGATGAAGATTTTTTTTCCGCACCCCGTTTCACTCTATTGGGGGAGTTTCTGCAATTAATTGGTTATCATGACAGGGACGTTTTGGGCTCTCATGCTATTTTAGGGTCTTTGTCAAAACACATTTTGTCTCTTCTGCCACCCAAGGCTAAGCGCGGTGTGGTAGGGGATTCTATCCGAGAAATTTTCCTGATGGTCAAATTGGAACGTACTCTTTCTCGAGAGGAGATTTTTGATCTTTACTTGAGTCATCTTTATTTCGGAAAATCGGTTTTTGGGATTGAGGAGGCAAGCCTTCATTTTTTTCAGAAAGAAGTAAGAGATCTGAGCATTGCTGAGGCTTGTGAATTGGCCGCTCGAAGCTATTCTCCGAAAGCCAGTCAGAAGAGTATTGAGGCTCGCCAAAAATGGTTGGTGAGGGAAGTGTTTAAAAAAACTGGTCTGCTAGAAAACCAATGATGACGGGCACAAGAATGTTATCCCAATCTTTAAAAGGCAGGGATTCCAAAAAAGCTCCTACTAAACAGAGCGTGATGGCCTTGGAGGCTGGTAAATACATCAAAGTTAAGGGAAGGGCGGTTAGAAAAAAAGCCAGGGAGCCGATGTAAGTTTTTCGGGTGGATAGGGGCCATTTTGCTTTACCCCATTTTTTGCCGCTCCATGCGGCCGTGGTATCGCAAAAACCAGCCTGATAAATGGCAATTAAGGCGGCCTGCCAGCTATAACAACTGATGGCGATGAGAGAGCCAATGGCTAAAAAAATAGGAGCTTTTGCAAAGCCTGTTTTTTCTTCATGGCGTTGCAAGGCGTGGATGAAGTTATGAGCGAAAAATGTTCCCCCCTTTATTTTTTGCCATTCGGAATATCCATAAAACAAAATCAAGAAGATCAATAAGGCTTGTGCGACCCCCAAGTGATAATAACTAATCACAGGGACCAATAGGCTTAAAAGATGAATCGTTTTACGTGGTAATTCTAAAGAAGGCGGTGGTGTTTCTAAGTTATTGGGGTTCATAGCCGCTCCATATGTTCCAAGGGTGATTGTCTTTTTTTACTTGAATCCAAAAAGGCTTACCGCCTTTGCGCCAGGGGTCTATTAAAAGACCTTCCTTAAAATCAGCGCCGCGTGGGACAAGAACCGCCACATTATGTTCGCTGATTTTATGAGGATGGGCTTCGGCCCATAGGCTTGTAAAATGGGGGTGATCTAAGGTGTTAATCAAGTTTAATAAGTCCTCCGCCCAATGCTTGCAGGCTCCTCTTTTTTTGAGTCCCAAATCAATAAAAAGATTATGCACAATGGGTGGGGCACTGATTTTATAATTTTCTCTTAATTTTTTAATGCCTTCAATCAGTGTAATGGCAAGACGGTTGGTTTCTTCATCTAGTTTTGCTTTCTCTATAGGATCCGTTTGCGGATACATACTCAGATAATTGGCGATGAGGTCTGCCTTCAGTTGCGCTATGGGGGCTATGGCTTCCCATTCCTCGAGTTTTGCCAAATAGTCATTTCCTTTTTTTCGTTCTTCTGACGAAAGGGACATGAGTGTTTTGGATGATTTTTCTCGGTAAGCACGAATGACACGCGGGGTTGCCGCTTGCGCTAACGTTTCTAATTGGCGTGTTAATTCTTCAAATTGTGGTGTGATGTTGTCATCCGGAGACAAGGCTAAGGCATTGTGTAAGCTTACAAAACAGAATAGTAAAAACAACAAAGACCGTTTGACAGGCTGACAACGGACTTGGTAGCCATACCTTATGATTGAATGGCTCGTACGCAGGGCTTTAAAGTACCGCGTGGTTTTCACGTTGGCCATTCTATCGGCCACGATTGTTTTCACAAGTTATTTCTCTCGGCATTTTCACGAATCTGACAATTCTCTGCCTGTTTGGTTTGATCCTGCATCACCTGATTATGTCGCTTATCAAAATTATCTAAAAATTTTTGGAAATGACCGTTTTGTGACTCTCGCTTTTCAGCCGGACAATGTTTTTAGTCCGGAGTTTTTGTCTTTTATGAAAGAGTTAACTGCGGCGCTGGAGGATTTGCCTGATATTGAGCGGGTTACAAGTCTGACGAATGCCCAAATGATTGAAAGTGCGGGCGACCAAATTAAAATAGGTCCTTTAGTCGAGACTGTGCCCAGCGATCCGGGCGCCTTGGACGCCATCAAGCAAAAAGCTTTATCCGATCCCGACTTGGTGGGTGTAGTCATTTCTTCCGATGGAGCTGTTGGTGGTTTGCTCGCTAAGATCAATACCCCGGACAATTATGCGGGTAGTTTAAAATTAAAAAAATCCCTTGATGCTTTATTGGAGCGTTTGAACACTCACCATTACCCCGTTCATATGGCGGGGCCTCCTATTACCGACGAAACATTTAATCGTTTATCGGCTAGTGATCAGCAAAACTTTATGCCGATCATCATTGCCACAGTAGTTCTGATTATTTTTCTTTTTTTCCGCAGCTTCACTGTCGCCTTAGTTCCGACATTTATTCAGATGATTGTCATTAGCTGGATTTTAGCCCTGTATTACGCGTTGGGATATAGCATGAATGTGGTGACCGGCATGCTGGTGCCTATCATGGTGGCGGTTTGTATTGCCGATTCCGTTCACATGATGCTCGATTATTATCATTGCCTAGAAGAAGGTTTAGAAAAAAACGAAGCATTAGTGCGGGCCGCGACACGTCTTTGGAGACCTTGTTTCTATACGGCTTTAACAACCGTGGAAGGGTTTATTGCCTTTAAAACCAGCTCTATTACGCCTATCAATACATTGGGTACTTTGACCGCTGTGGGGGTGACCTTAGCTTTTTTAATGACTATCTTTTTTATCCCGGTGCTTCTTTCTTTTTTGCCCGTTCCTAAAAAACAAGTGATTGATCATATCGATAGCCAATTGGTTCAGAAATTTTTAAATGCCGCTACGCGTATTACCAAACGGCATGCCTCTGTGGTGTTGTCCATTTTTATATTTTTGACGTTGGCTTCATTTTACCTCATCTCTCATCTTAAAGTGGAAACAAACTTTATGTTGTATTTCCATGAACATGAGCTTGTTAGAAAAGATTTAGAATTTTTTGATCAGCGATTATCTGGGATTGGGGCTTACGAAATTATGGTATCACCTCGCGAACCGGGACGAGCAATTGCCAATGACCCGGATGTCCTTAAGGCCATCGATCATTTTCGGGAGTTTGCCCTTCAAGATTCGTATTCCCGTCTTTTCTTTTCACACGTGAGTACAGTTAAAAAGTTGAATCAAGCTTTTCATGAAGGGGATCCGGCTTTTTATCGTGTGCCTGATACACGTGAAGAAATTTCTCAATTGCTTCTTTTGGCTTCCAGCTCGGGGGAGCGCGATATGGAGCAATACAAAACTCAGGATGACACGAACTTGCATATCTCCCTTCGCTCCATTTGGAAAAGTTCCGAGATGATGAAAAAATATATGGGTCGGATGGAAGAAGGCGCTCGCCATTTTTTATTTCCCTTAGGTTTAGATGTTAAGCTGACAGGTTTTGGCCCGTTGTGGATTCAGTTAGACAACGACATTATGCAGAGCCAACTGTTCAGCTTTATTTTTGCGTTTGTGGTTGTTTCGTTCATGATGATGTTTTTTCTTAAAAGCTGGAAAGTAGGGCTCATTAGTATGGTGCCTAATGTGTTGCCGATTTTTTTTACTATGGGCCTGATGAGTCTATTCGGTATTCATCTTAATGTGACAACGGTCATGCTGGCCGGTATTACAATTGGGATTACAGTAGATGATACCATTCATTATCTGAATCGTTTTCGTACCTGTGTGATGGCCCATGGAGATTATGATCGTGCTTTAGAGGAATCTAACCAATCCATCGGTACGGCCATTATGTTTACGACAACAACGCTCATTTGTGGTTTTGGTGTTTTGTGTTTTGGTTCTTTTATTCCTTCCATTAACTTCGGCAGTATGGTGGCGTTGACCCTTTTCTTATCTATCTTTTGTGAGATTTTTCTCACGCCTCTTTTGGTGTTGTGGACAAAACCTTTTAAGCTAAAAAAGGTGAAATAAGTGATTTTATATTGTTGTTATAAAAAAATTCATTCCCATACGTCGGGAAAACGTGTATAGAAGCGGCTTGGCTATTCGGATGCTTGTTGTGGGTGTCTGATCCAAGCGAACATTTCTTTAGGAGGAATGCATGGCAACGAAGAAAAAAGCAGGTACTAAAAAAGCCTTTGGAGGTTACAGCATTAATTTCAAAGGTTGTGATGATACGATCGAAAAAGTTTTTGGATCGTCTCCCATTGGCCCCAGCGAAATGACGAAAAAAATCTGGGCTTATGTTAAGAAGAACAAATTAGCTGGTAAGTAATATCGATTCATTTAAATCCCCCTGATAATGGTCCTCCCCTTTTACAAGGGGAGGACAGGTGGGGTTTTTATTTTTCAAAAAAATTTTAATGGCTAAACCAAGCGCCACCATTACATCAGCCAGTTCGGCTGAATATTTTTCCAAAAATCTGCAGCAGGTTGGGTTTTCGTCATATACTAAAGCCATTCTTACGACAATTAAAGAAGCGGTGGATAATGCTCTCGATGCGTGTGAAGAAGCGGGTATTTTGCCGGAAGTGATTGTTGTTGTAGAGCGTGTGGGTGAGGCTTCCGCTAAAGGTGCTGATTGTGTGCGAGTACGTGTGGAAGATAATGGCCCTGGTTTGGCTGCCGATGATGTTGTTAAAGTTTTTGGTGAGTATTTGGCTTCTTCCAAGTTTGGCCGTGGACGTTGTACTCGCGGTCAGCAAGGGATTGGTATTTCTGCTGTCACGACCTGGGCGCAATTAACCAATGCTCGAGGGGCCACCGTCATTACCAAGACGGAAAAAATGCGTCAGGCTTTTAAAGCGGTTGTGGAAGTTGATATCAAGCACAACAAAGGTGTTCTTAAAGATAAAGAAACTCTTAATTGGGATCGGCCCCATGGGCTTTCTTGTGAGTTTGTTATTGATGCCCGTATTCAGCTTCAAGGTGAAGGGGGACTGTTGGCCTACTTAAATGGCACGACCTTAGTGAACCCCCATTTAACTCTTCGTTACAAAATTTTAGATCAAGACATGGTGGAAATTCCTCGGGTCACCGATGAATTGCCGATGGTCCCAGACGCTATTGAGCCGCATCCGCATACGATGAAGTTGGGGGAATTTATTGCGCACTCTCATCTCTTTGGCCGTGTCACTATTTCTTCTTGGCTCAAAAAAGGATTTTCCAGAATTTCCGATGGTATTCTTCAAGAAGCCGTTAAGGCGGGTTGCTCCCGTTCTATTTTAGATAAAAGTGTAGATTCTGCCACCGAAGAGGATTTTAAAAAATTATTTACCGCGCTGCAAAATGTGAAGCTGATGGCCCCATCTACAAAGAGTGTATTGGCCATTGGTGAGGCTGGTTTGGCCAAAAGCATTCAGCGTATTGGTAATGTCGATTTTTTTTCTGTTGTTTCCCGAAAGCCCGCTATTTGTGATTTTAAACCTGTTCTTGTGGAAGTGGCCATTGCCCGTCTGTTAGATCGTGTTTCTGGTTCTGACGAGGGGGCTTCTGATCCTGTTACTCTTATCCGTTTTGCTAATCGCGTGCCGCTTCAGTTTGATAAAGCGGCGTGCGCGATGACGAAAGCCGTGGAGTCTGTCAATTGGCGTTCCTACGGATTGAATCAGCCTAAAGATAGTTTGCCTCTGGGTCCTTATATCATTGCCGTCAGCGTGGTGTCGCCGTTCATTAAATTTAAAAATGCATCTAAAGAAACTGTTGATGCCAGCGATGAACTTGTGGAGGAAATTAGACGCGCACTTATTCAGGCCGGTCAGCGCCTTTCCAAACATATTCGCCGCGAGGAGAAAGAAGCCGACTTAGAGCAAAAGCTGCGGCACATTGAACAGTTTGGCCCTATCTTGGTGGATGGTTGTTGCCGGATTGTGAAAGCCGCAAAAGGCCGCCGTGAAAAGGCTCTTGAAGGTTTGGCCAAATTACTCGGACGCGAAGCTCATTTGGCGGAAAAAGAATTGAAAGAAGCTGTTGAACATTCCGAAGCAGCATTAGCTAAACTTCAAGAAGTAGCAGGAATTCTTCCGGCAGATTCCGAGCCGACTCAATCAAGCGATCAGATGGCTCTTGCGGGTATGGAAAATAAAATCGACATGCCTTTAGGAAGGAAGAAGAGAAAGTAACTATGGCCACCAACACCATCGACATTTCAAAACTATCCATCGACATGTGTGAACGCTTGTTGCGCGATTTGGAAAAAGCCAAGCGTCCCGTGCTGCAAGCGACCAAGTGTGCTTTAGATAACTGTAACTATGATCCTAAGGTGGGTTACCTCACGCCTGGCGACAAGATGGTTTCCACCGAATTGAACGTTAGTTCCGTTCAAAAAATGTCGCGTGCGATTTTCATACTGGAACTTTTATTGCGTAACCTCGAAGTGGGGGCCACCAACACCAAGCGTGAAATTTATTATATTTCTAAAGGTGAGGTAAAGCACAACCCTGCATTGAAACCTCTCGATTTTACCGACCAAAGCGAAAGCGATGAAATTATCGATTTTATCTGTGAAATGCTGGAGTGTTACCGTGAAGACGTCAATTGCTTTGCCAACGACAGGGGCGGACAGACTTACAGCCAGCAGTTGATTGTGAATGAAACGATGCCAGATGGCAGCAAGGCCACTATCGATTTGTCCACTTTAGGTACGGCACCCTTTCAGCCCAAAAACCGTCCTCAAGATTTGAAGCTGAAAGTGAAGAAAAAAATCGATTTTTGCCTTATTGTCGAGTCGGAAGGTACGGCCAATACTTTAGTTAACAGCGGGTTTACCCGTCGCAACCCTTGTATTTTATTGGGTGCTCAAGGGGTTCCATCCAATGCTGTGCGTGGTTGGACTAGGCTGATTCAAGATCAACTGGAAGTGCCCTGTTACTTTTTTGGAGATCTCGACGCGTACACCCTTCAAAATATTTTCAGAACACTCAAAGCAGGTTCTGCCGCCAGCTTAATTCGAAACTCCAACTTTTCCGCACCTGAAGTACGGTTTTTGGGGGTGTTGCCTGAAGATATTAAAAAATACGACCTTCCCGATTATGCTGTTAAGGAAAATGATGCCACTGAGAGTCGTGCTCTTAAAAAAGCCAAAGATGCTCTTTCCAACGATCCCTTTTTTAAAGACAAGCGTAACAAAGGTTTGGCTGACATTCTTAAGTGGCTTTTGGTTAATAAACGTCGTTGCGAACAACAATCTTTCTTCTCTGTTAACCCTCGTGATCCCCTCATGCCGGAAAAAATTATTTTAGAGAAAATTAAAAAAGGGCATTTTATTTAACGGCCCAGTTTTTGTGTTGAGCTATCCCCTTGATTCTGTTACTATTCATAGGGTTACAAATAGTAGTTCAACTTCTTGCTAAGGAGTTTAACCATGTTTCGATTCTTCCCTAAGGTTTTAACTCTTTTTATATTCTCCCTTTTTTTTGCTGCTTGTAGCCAAGAAATCACGGGCTCTGTCTTTTTAGACAAAAATGGCGACAACAAACAACAAAGTGGTGAACCCAATGTGGCTCATCTTGTATTGAATGTCACCCTAGATGATTCGGATTTGGAGCTGGATGACACTCCGCTTACTGATGCGGACGGTAATTTTTCCATTCCTTTAAAAGGGGACGGAACCTATTGTGTTGAAGTTCCTTCCGACAGCTTAACAGCTTCAGAAAATGATGATGGAACCACTCCTACGGTTTTATCTTTAGGTCGTCCTACTTCTTCCAAAGCATTGGTTACAGAAGCGGCAGATACTATTCTGTTTACTACTGATACGGAAGATGATTGCACCGATGAGGAAGACAACGATTCCGATGGTGAGATTGATTGTAACGATTCCGATTGCTCTTCTACCTCCGACTGCCCCAGTACTTCCTCAAGCCCAGAAACCAATTGTACTGATGATATTGACAATGATGATGATGGGGATGCTGATTGTGACGATTCCGATTGCGATTCAGACTCCAGTTGCGATTCCAGCAGCGATAGCAGTGATTCTTCTTCTGCCACGACAGAATCTGGTTTGGCTTGTGACGACTCAACCGGTTTTGGACTGACTCTCAATATTCCCATTGCCTTAGATTATTCCACGGGTATTGATTCGCTGGATGATCCTGCCACTAAAACCGTTTCACGGGGCGATACAGTAACCTTATCCATTGTATATCCCAGTTCTTGTACGTTTGATCTTATGTTTCTTCCTTTAAGCATTGTGCCGGATAGTGTGCCAGCTAGCTCTTACGATGACACCACGGGGGAGTTTAATTTGAACACAGCTGCGGATGCCGGCACTGTGACCCTGAGTGATCCATTGGCTATTAACGATGATGCTTTGGCTACTTTTGATTTAGACGTAGATATTGTTCAGGATGGATCCTTAGAAAGTGATGAAATTACCATTACTCCCACCATGACTTGTCCGGATGATTCCACAGTGACGTTAAAGACCCATACTATCGATGTGGACAGTGCTAACGACTTTACCATTACGCA
The DNA here is from genome assembly GCA_964592255.1 of uncultured Nitrospiraceae bacterium. Taxonomy (GTDB): domain Bacteria; phylum UBA10199; class UBA10199; order UBA10199; family SBBF01; genus CAZQCI01. The sequence goes on from CAZQCI010000018.1 coordinate 28,913, forward strand.
ATCGATGAGTGGAACTCAGGATTATGGCGAAACCATTACGGTGACGACTACCATTACGAATAATACTTCCGCTGCTTACGATGCTGATCAAGTAGAGTTGACTCTCACCACGCCGTCGTTAACCCAAAACCAAACCTATGATTCCAGTTGTTCTGCTTTAGGGGAAACGGCCAGTTGCACTTTTGATATTGCTGCTGATGAAGAGATTGTTTTAACTACTACTTTTGATATCCCGGACACCTTATCGAGTGATACAACTTTTACCATGGATTCTAGCTTAACCCTAACCTCCCAAGGAAGTTCTGCTACTTTTGATGCCGACTCCGTTTCTTTTTCTGTTTCTGCTTCCCCTTAATAGATGGGTTGCCGGTAGTGGCTCTCTGCCAAACATCTTGACAGTTACCCCTTAAATTTCCTAGTCTCCACCCCTTCCTGAAAAGGGCCTCATGTTTGAGACGCTGACTGAAAAATTTTCCTCTGTTTTCAAAAAGTTAAGAGGATACGGGTCACTGACCGAAAAGAATATTGAAGAAGCCTTGCGGGAAGTCCGCTTTAGTCTTTTAGAAGCGGACGTGCACGTGGGTGTTGTTAAATCGTTCCTTGAAAGAACCAAAGCCCGGGTTTTGGGCCAAGAAACCTTGGGTAGTTTGCATCCTGGAGAGCAGTTTTTAAAGGTGGTCCATGAAGAGTTGGTCGCCTCGTTAGGAGGCAATGCCAAAACTCTCGATTTTGGAGGTAAGCCCCCGCATATTTTATTAATGGTGGGCTTGCAAGGCGCTGGTAAAACAACGACCACGGCTAAGTTGGCCCGTTTACTTAAGAAACAAGGGCGCCGCCCGTATTTGGTGCCTTTGGACTTAAACCGTCCGGCCGCTATTGAGCAACTTCAGGTTTTAGCTCAATCCATCGATGTTCCTTGTCATCCCACACAACCAGGGGATGATCCCAAAGCTCTTCTAAAGAAAGCTTTGGAAGTGGCCCAAGATCGGTTTTGTGATGTCATCCTTGTCGATTCTGCAGGGCGATTGCATGTGGACGAAGCCTTGATGGCAGAACTTAAAAGTGTCCGTGATCTTTTGTCAAAATTATTAGGGCATCCAACGGGAAATCCTCGGACGTTGTTAGTGGTGGATGCGATGGCGGGGCAGGTGGCTGTTCATGCAGCTAAAAGTTTTCATGATCTTTTAAATATTGATGGTTTGATTCTTACCAAGCTTGATGGTGACGCCAAAGGGGGTGCGGCGTTATCCGTTCAAAGCGTTGCTGGTTGCCCTGTATATTATACGGGCGTAGGTGAAAAGGTAGAAGACTTCGAAGCGTTTGAGCCAGAACGTTTGGTTTCGCGCCTCTTGGATCGAGGGGATATTCTTTCGTTGGTTGAAAAAGCCAATGAAGCCTTCGATAAGTCCGAAGTAGAAGCTGTGGGCCGTCGCTTTGTGGCCAATCAGTTTAATCTGGAAGATTTTCGTTCTCAGCTTAAACAGATGAAGAAGTTGGGATCGTTGTCCAGCTTGATGGGGATGCTTCCGGGTGGAAAGGCCATGGCGAGTAAAGTGGACATGGCGGTGGTTGAAAAAGATATGAAGAAGAAAGAGGCCATCATCAATTCGATGACCTTGATGGAACGAACCCGAGATGCTTAATGGCAGCCGTCGTCTCAGAATTGCCAAAGGTAGTGGAACACATGTCGCTGATGTTAATCGACTACTTAAAGAGTTTGGTGATATGAAGAAAATGATGAAGATGTTTAAAGGAAAAGGAAAGATGGGTTTGTTAAAAGGAATGTTTGGATAAAATACCCGTTTTGGGTTGAATGTTATTGTCATGACGTTCAACCGAAAGCCGGTTGTTATGAAACTATGGCCGTTGTGATTAGACTTTCAAGACATGGCATGAAGAAAAAACCGCTTTACCGCGTTGTGGCTGCTGATAAGGATTTTCCACGTGACGGGCGCTACCTGGAAGTATTGGGTACGTTCGATCCGAAAAATACCGTCGGCAAGGCTGAACTCAATATGGAACGTATTAATTATTGGGTAGCCAAGGGCGCTAAGCCTACTGCGAATGTATCGCAAATCATTAAACGTAATTTGCCCAAGGCATCCTAACAAGGATTGATCTTTCGCCTAAGGGATGTTATGGATTAAATTTATATTTTTGAACTGATATGGA
>CAZQCI010000019.1:0-18029 GCA_964592255.1 uncultured Nitrospiraceae bacterium
TCGACGCCGGGGAAATTAATAAAAACATCAAAGTGGAAATTCCTATTCAAGGCGGTGCAAAAGAAGTACTGGAGCTTTTAACAAAACAAGTCAAGATGGGCGATCTATCCGCGTGGCATCAACAAGTCAATGCGTGGAAAAAAGAGTTTCCGCACCATTACACCCCATCAACGGAAAGCATCAACCCACAGTACGTCATTGAAGAGCTATCGAAACTGACATCAAAAGATACCATTATCTCTGTGGGAGTAGGCCAACACCAGATGTGGACCGCACAGTTTTATAATTTTCACACACCGCGCACTTGGCTTTGTTCCTCAGGGCTAGGAGCTATGGGCTTTGGGCTTCCAGCCGCCATGGGCGCTCAAGTAGCTTTCCCTAAACGCTCTGTAGTCAACATTGACGGCGACGGCAGCTTTTTGATGAATATTCAAGAATTGCAGACGCTTAAACAGGAAAAAATTCCGGTTAAAACCATCATTCTCAACAACAAATATTTGGGCATGGTGGCCCAATGGGAAGACCGTTTTTACGAGTCGGTGAGAGGCCACACTTATTTAGGTGAAACTAATTTTGCAGAAATTGCAAATGCCTTTGGTATTAAAGGTGCCACAATTAATAAGCCCGACGAAGTTATCCCTGCTTTGAAGGAAATGTTAGCGCATCCAGGTCCATACGTGCTTGACGTTAAGTACCCTTATGACGACAAAAGCCATGGGCATGTCATCCCCATGATTCCCACCAACCGCACTTATCAAGACACTATTTTATGGAATGGGCAAACACTGGGGGAGTATTGGAAAAATAAGCTTGGCTCGTCTGACTGAGTAGAACAATCTACCCTCATCAAAAACACGCCTTCTCTTAAGGAAAATAAAGTCTGAAATCTTGAGGCGGAATTTTAACCCAAATCCGGTTGTTGGAGGTAGTGCAAACGAATGTCGGATGCGGGAACAGGATTAATTTGTTCTGCTAAGGCCAGAAGAGCAATGCTAGAAGCTCGAGGAAGAATTTCTTTTTTTAAAATAAACCGAGTCTCTAAAAATTCTGGAAATAATTCAAGACCACTTCCCACAAAATAAATTTTTTCCGAAAAAGAGGATAATTGTTCCAAAAACACTTTAACATCAAACAAAGCCTCGGGAATATCTTCAACAAAATGATTTTTCTCCCAACGATACAAGGCGGCATACACTAAGCCACGTCCAGCTTTTATAACAGGAGCCACCCTCCCTTGTTCGCGACACTGAAAAGCAAGGGCTTTGAGTGTAGACACAGGAATGATTTTTGAACCTAACGCTTGAGCCATCCCCATGCTAGTTGCCAAACCCACACGTAAACTGGTGAAAGAACCAGGGCCCACACCCACGGCTATTGAAAATTTTTGTCCATCAAATCCCCCTCTTAGTTGAAGAGGGGGTACGGGGGAGTTGCTTAAATCAATTCGATTTTTCTGAAGCAATTCATCAATCAGCGGAAGTAATTTTTCGGAATGCTGGCGATCATCAGGGGGCAGTAGAAGCTCTTCGACAAGAAACCCGTCTTTAACAAGAGCGACACTGGTATATTTACCAGACGTTTCGATAGCTAAAAGAATCACGTTAAAAGAAATTGCGAACCTTATTCCAAAGATTCATCCATCCCCAAGTGGTATCAATATCATTTGCCGTCACTAAAAGCATCAGTCCTAGTAAAAACACCAAACCAGTATAGTTAAACACATTACGGACTTGAACAGAAACAGGCCGTCTAAAAATGGCTTCCAGCCCCATAAAAAACAGATGGCCGCCATCCAAAACAGGAATAGGCAATAAATTCATCACACCTAACTGAAGGCTTAAGAAGGCTAAAAAGTAAAAGAAATCTCCAAAACCTGATCGGGCAGCAGCAGCTGAGGCTTGTGCAATCTGTACAGGCCCGCCAAGCGCCTTATAGGAAAGTTGAAAGGTAAAAAGCTGCCTTACAATGTAACCTGTTAACTTAACCAATTTGATATTTTCAATCATCCCCAAGGTGAGGGCTTCAGAAAAACCATATTGTTTTTTATGGTACAGAGACAAATTTTCAAATTTTGTCACGCCAATCTGCCAAGCCTGTGCAGTTTGGTTATAATGCGGTAAAACCGTTACCGACAAAGATTCCACGCCACGTAACACGCTCATTTTCAAGGGTTTACCGTCTCCTTTGCGGACCATATCAACCATGTCGCTCCAGGAAGAAACGGGATTTCCATTAACAGCCGTAATCTTATCTTGCCCCTTAAGGCCTGCTGCTTCAGCCGGACTTTGGGCAGAAACGTGTCCAATAATAGGATCATCCCCCCAAAAATAAAAAGGCTCAATACCCGCATAACCCATCTGTTGCTGCGTTTCCGGGGACAAACCTAAGAGGATGGGTAATTCTTTTTTCTGTCCTTCGCGTTCTACTTCAAAAACAACCTTTTTTTCCGGATGCATCACAATCCAATTGAGCACTTCCTCCCATTCGGCCACAGGTTGGGCATCTATCTTGACAATACGATCCCCTTTAAGAAAACCGGCCTCATTGGCTGGTGAGTTTTCTTTCACCCCCATCACCACAGGTGGCTTATCCATAAATTCTGGGATCATCCGACCAATCATTAAAGAAGCCGGCATTAAGAGACAGGCCAAAACTAAATTCATCACCGGCCCTGCTAAAACCGTAGCCACACGGGCAGGAAGAGGTTTATTACAAAAAGCATCTTGAGCATGAGGAGGCAAATCGGGGTCGGAAGGATCCTCACCAAATAACTGAACATACCCTCCTAAAGGGATGAGAGAAATACGATATTCTGTTTCTCCATATTTAAACCCAATAATCTTAGGACCAAAACCAATGGAAAATTTAAGAACACGAATGCCACATAAACGGGCCACAATAAAATGCCCCCATTCGTGAATCAAAACCAACAAACCTAATCCAATGGCAAAATAAAAAATTGTCATAATAATAATCAATCAACTTTCTCCTCCCCTTAATGGTAAGGGGAAGCTGGAGGGGAATTTTAATAACTCACCTTACGCAGTCGTCATTCCCGCGAAAGTGGGAATCCAGTCTTTTCAAGAACTTCTGGATCCCCGCTTTCGCGGGGATGACAATTTTGAAGAACTAATCGCGTAAGGTGAGTTATTAATGGATAATAGAGAATGATACGAAGAGTGTAATAATTCCGTCATCCCGACATGGTGGATTAAGAAACTAAATCGGCCACTCGGGTAAGCAAATGATCCTGATTAATAGGTTTTGGCAAAAAGCCATGAGCCCCACGATCCATAATATAGTCCACTATATCTTGACCTGTGTAACTAGAAGTAACCAAAATGGGGACATGTTTGAACTGACCATCTTGAGCCGCTGATAAAAAAGCTGTTCCATCCAAGCCCGGTAGATTTAAATCAAGAAGAACCAAATCAATTTTTTGGTTCTGCATTATGTTAATGGCTGAAAAAACCGTGGAAGCAGTGAGACAAACAAACCCATTGCTCGTTAATTTCTTTTTTAAAAGATGAACCAGATTTGGATCATCATCCACAATTAAAATCACTTTTTCATACGTATGAGTTAGCATAATCCCCCCTTTAAGGATTATTAAAGCTCTTCAATGAAAGAGGGCTTCTACAACCAAAATTGCAAATTGCCTTCTTTTTTTAAAATAATTCAAAACAATCCTTACTGCATTGAATCTATTTCTAAAATCAATGCGCCACGATTTCATTCTCTTTTGTGGAAGTCGTAGCAGGAACGTCTTTCTTGGGATAAATTTCTTCCATCACCAAGTTTAAATCCTTGTTTCTAAAAATCTGCTCAGGATCTTTAAAATCAAGGGCTAGACGCAGCACATCATCCATATGTTCTACACAATGAATGGTAAGATCATGAAGGATTGTTTTGGGAACTTCTTTCAAATCTTTTTCATTCTCTTTAGGAATGACAACTGTACGAATACCCCCACGATGGGCGGCCAACAATTTTTCTTTTAAACCACCTATGGGAAGCACCTTGCCGCGCAAAGTAATTTCACCCGTCATAGCGATATCTCGTTTCACGGGAACGCGAAGCAAAGCAGAAGTCAACGTTGTAGCCATAGTAATACCGGCTGAAGGTCCATCCTTGGGAATAGCCCCTTCGGGTACGTGAATATGCAAATCCACTTTTTGATAAAAGTCCCGATCTAAACCAAACTGAAGAGCCCGAGAACGCACATAGCTGAGGGCTGCTTGGGCGGATTCCTGCATCACGTCACCCAATTTTCCGGTAATGGTCAACTTACCTTTTCCAGGGAGCACAGTGACTTCCGTGGATAAAAGTTCCCCACCGACTTCCGTCCAGGCCAAACCGGTGGTAATACCAATTTCATCCTTTTCTTCCTTCATGCCAAAACGGAATTTAGGAATACCCAAATAAGCGGGGATGGACTTACCACTGACACGTATTTTGGGGGGCTTTTCGGCTGCTTCGGCAATTTTCTTGGCTACTTTCCGGCAAACGGCGGCTAATTCACGTTCTAAATTACGCACACCGGCTTCGCGGGTGTAGTTACGAATAATCACTTTAAGAGCCGAATCGTTAATTTCAATTTGTTCCGCATTTAAACCATTAGCTTCCATCTCTTTTTTGATGAGATATTTTTTTGCAATGGCCAGTTTTTCCAGTTCGGTATAGCCAGGAATACGAATGATCTCCATCCGGTCTTGAAGTGGAACAGGAATGGATTGCAAGGTATTCGCCGTAGTAACAAACATGATATTGGATAGATCATAATCCATGTCGAGATAATGATCATTAAACGTACTGTTTTGTTCCGGATCCAATACTTCAAGCAAAGCCGCTGAAGGGTCACCACGAAAATCCATGCTCATCTTGTCGATTTCATCGAGCAAAAAAACAGGATTATTGGTTCCTGCTTTTTTAAGTGATTGAATAATTTTTCCAGGAAGTGCGCCAATGTAAGTAAGACTATGTCCTCTAATTTCCGCTTCATCGCGCACTCCGCCCAAAGAGAGACGAATAAATTTACGGTTAGTGGAACGGGCAATCGAGCGACCCAGAGACGTTTTACCAACCCCCGGAGGACCCACAAGACAAAGAATAGGCCCTTTGATTTTACCAACCAATTTTTGGACAGCCAAATATTCCAAAATACGTTCTTTAGCTTTTTCCAACCCATAATGATCTTCGTCGAGGATTTTTTGGGCTTCTTTGATGTCGTGTTTTTCTTCCGACACTTCACCCCATGGGAGAGACAAAACCCAATCGATGTAATTGCGCACGACGGTGGCTTCCGCTGACATCGGGGACATCATTTTCAATTTTTTGATTTCTTTTTTTACTTTTTGAGACGCTTCTTCGGAGAGCTTTTTCTTTTTCATCATCTCTTCAAGCTCATTAATTTCACTCTTAAACTCGTCACGCTCACCCAATTCTTTCTGGATGGCCTGCATTTGTTCGTTGAGATAATATTCCTTCTGCGTCTTCTCCATTTGTTTTTTAACGCGATTACGGATGCGTTTTTCAACTTGGAGAATTTCAATTTCAGCTTCAATTAAACCGTAGAGACGTTCTAATCTTTCTTTCGGCGATTCCACTTCCAAAATATTTTGCTTATCAAGAAGTTTTAAATTGAGATGAGCCACCACCGTATCGGCCAAGCGGCCCGGATCATCAATCACGGCAACAGATGTCAACATTTCAGGAGGAATTCTTTTATTGAGTTTCACGTAAGTTTCAAAGGTGGCCTTGAGTGAACGCATCAAAGCTTCCACTTCAACACTCACATTGCGGTCTTCGGGAATTTCTTCCACTTCCACAGTGAAGGCATTTTCAAAACTGACGTATTGAACAATCTTGGCGCGTTTTTTTCCTTCAACTAAAACTTTTACGGTTCCATCCGGTAATCTTAAAAGCTGGATGATGGTCCCCAATGTCCCTACTTTAAAAATATCATCCGGCCGAGGATCGTTGGTTTTGGCATTGGTTTGAGCCACCAAAAGAATATCCTTTTCGGAATTCATCGCCTCTTCCAACGCGTTAATGGATTTTTCACGACCCACGAACAGAGGCACCACCATATATGGAAAAATAATAATGTCGCGTAACGGAAGCAAAGGCACCTGCTTAACCGTGCGAAGCTGCATGGTCCCTACCTGAGAATTCTTATCAAATTCCGCCATAAATTATCCTTTCTTAAAAACAATCAATTTTTGGGACAGCGCGTCAAAAATATTTGTAAAACCTTCCCTCTCTTTCTAGATAGTAGGGGCTTACGTCTTTTTGTCAAGTCAATTGGACTACAGCAACCGACATAACTCCTTCCCTTGATTTACGAAACAACTTTGTCGAAAAAGGGCCGATAATAAACCCTATGGCACCTGTGCAACCAATTAGAATTTCAACTATTGTTGAAAAAATAGAAAACCAAATCGATGAGCATGTGGAAAATGGGGAACACTTGCTTGTGCCCAAAAAGAAGATTTTGACCAATGCCCAAAAGATTGCCGATTTTTTTGGAGAGTACGATCGTTACACAAAAGAAAAATGTCTGGTCAATGGGGGGGATGGTTACTTGGATCAAAATGAAATAAAATTGGCCGATAAACTTCTTCGTCAAAGACTTGAAATTTATGTTGAGAGGGATTTGGGGGAAAATCAGTTTGATTTTGACTTAGAAAAAGGAACTTTAAACATCAATGCAGACCTTTTTATTCAAGGCATCACTGATGAGGAGGAGTTGAATTATATAGACCAGTTGTCTACTAACCTGGGTATTACAGATCAAACCTCAGTCACTATCCTTCTGCAGACCTGCCAAGACAACTCAGAATACTGCATCACTATGAACCTTGAAGAATTGAATCAGAATCGAGAAGAACTGAATCAAGACCTTGAAAATTGTCTGCTCAATGATGCGGAAGTTTCTGACGACCTAACGAATACAATCTTATTTCAAAGCGTAACGGCTGCCTTCTTCAAAAACATACAAAGTACCAGCGCTAATTTAATCAATGATAACTTTGTTGATGCTGACAATACGTTCGTAAACAATATGGGTGCAATCTACTATATCAATGATGAAGGGAACACAAACTACGAGAACGGGAGTCTCAATGCTTTTAATAATTTAAATATATGGTTGGGCAATGAATCATTAAGTCTATCTGCACCAAGCGATATAGCGAACGATGCTTTGAACAGACTATTGGATACTTCTAAACAGGGTACATGGACGGTAGGTGAAGAAGAATTATCAACAGAAGAATTAATAGAAAGAACTATTGAGCGTCTTGAAAATAATGGCTGTGAAGATTTTATTCCTGAAAACTTAAGAAGGGATGAATTGGAATAAAATACCTTAAGGTTTTAAACCTACTACGCCGATTCGGCTTTTTTCTGGTAGACGATGATGGGTTCTTGTTTTTGCAACACGGTTTCTTCGTTGATGACGATTTCCTCGACATTATTCTGAGAAGGAATTTCATACATAATATCGAGCATGATATTTTCTAAAATAGCGCGAAGGCCGCGGGCTCCGGATTTCTTTTTAATAGCTTCCCGCGCCACGGCTTCCAATGCGGTTTTGGTGAATTTGAGTTTTACTTTTTCAAATTCAAACAAACGCTGATATTGTTTAACCAATGCATTACGGGGTTTAACCAAAATATCGACCAGAGCGGATTCATCCAATTCCGAAAGAGTGGCAATAACCGGCAAGCGCCCGATAAACTCTGGAATTAAACCAAACTTAAGCAAATCTTCCGTCTGAACATCCGTTAGCATTTCGCCCAAATTCTTTTCATCCTTCAATTTAATATCGGAACCAAAACCCATGCTCTTACGGTTAAGACGTTTTTCGATCAAATTTTCAAGACCCACAAAAGCGCCACCGCAGATAAAAAGAATATTGGTGGTATTAATTTGAATAAATTCTTGTTGAGGATGTTTTCGGCCTCCCTTAGGAGGAACATTGGCCACTGTCCCTTCAATAATTTTTAAAAGAGCTTGTTGCACACCTTCGCCAGAAACATCACGCGTGATAGAAGGGTTTTCGGATTTACGGGAAATTTTATCGATTTCGTCGATATAAACAATACCACGCTCGGCCTTAGCTTTATCGAAGTCAGCGGCTTGAAGAAGGTTGAGAATAATATTTTCGACATCTTCACCAACATAACCAGCTTCGGTAAGAGTGGTGGCATCAACAATAGTAAAAGGAACATTGAGGATGCGAGCCAAAGTTTGTGCCAATAACGTTTTACCAGAACCTGTAGGACCAATTAAAAGAATATTGGCTTTTTGCAGTTCCACATCGCGGGAGACAACATGCGAGTCGATTCTTTTATAATGATTATGGACAGCAACAGATAAACTGCGCTTAGCACGTTCTTGCCCGATGACGTATTCATCAAGAATGGCTTTAATATCTTTAGGCTTGGGAATTTCGGAGCGGATGCGGGTTTGTTCGCGGCGTAAATTTTCTTCCCGGATGATGTCATTACATAAATCGATACACTCGTCACAAATATAAACAGTAGGGCCTGCAATGAGCTTTTTTACTTCCCGTTGCGACTTGCCGCAGAAAGAGCAGGCCAGATTCATGGGATCGTTAAAGTTTTTCACGACTTACTTTTCTTCTCCTTATCTTTGACGCGGTACTCTACAACTTCATCTATTATTCCATACTCTTTCGCTTCCAGTCCAGACATAAAATAATCACGTTCCGTGTCTTGCTGTATTTTTTTAATACTTTGACGCGTATGCTTCGCAAGGATGAGATTAAGCTCTTCACGCAGGCGCAAAATTTCACGGGCTTGAATGTCGATATCAGTCGCCTGACCTTGAACACCACCTAAAGGTTGGTGAATCAAAATGCGGGAATGAGGCAGAGCATAACGTTTACCCGTTGCGCCAGCTGTCAATAAAAGAGCTCCCATACTGGCCGCTTGCCCCATACAAAAGGTGGAAACATCCGGACGCACATATTGCATCGTGTCATAAATGGCCAAGCCTGCCGTTACGGAACCACCCGGTGAATTGATATAAATAAAAATATCCTTTTCGGGATCATCCGATTCCAAAAATAAAAGTTGGGCAATGATAAGATTAGCCATGGCATCATCAACAGGGGTGCCGATAAAAATGATGCGGTCTTTCAAAAGACGGGAATAAATATCGTAAGCTCTTTCCCCACGATGTGTATTTTCAATCACCATGGGGATAAGCTGGTTAATTATTTGGCTCATAAAAGTTGATCAGGACATGGCGAGCTTGTCGAACCATGTCCGGTGATTATCTTAATTGTTTATGTATAATTGGCCTTATCCAAGATAAGTTCCACCGTTTTTTCCAACTGAATGTGATAAAACAATTCGCGCAAACGCCCTTGGTCGGAATAAATTTGATGGATATCTTGCAGAGGGCGCCCTGTCATCAAGGCCATTTGATGCATCCGTTGATTTAATTCTTTTGGGTCGATTTGGATTTTTTCGCTGGCAGCAATCGATTGCAGGATCAAGTCGGTTTGAATGCGCTTAGTCGCTTCTTTTTTGTCCGTGTTTTTATCATGCTCCAATTGCTTGGCCAAAAGCCCTTCTGGAATTTCCACCGGATTTTTCTTCAACAAAAAATCAAGGGCTTCGCGTGCATAGTCACTGCGATTTTCGTATTCCTTCTTTTTGGTAAGCTCTTGACGAATTTCTTCCCGGACAGCAGCAATACTTTCCTTACCCATATCCTTGGCAAACTCATCATCTAAGGGCAGGAGTTTCTTTTCGTGAATTGCTTGAAGAACGGCTGTAAAGCTGGCTGTTTTTCCACGAACGGTTTTGTCCTGATGAGTTTCCGGGAGAGCAAGATCGAACTTTTTAGTCTCCCCTTTTTTCATACCAACAAGTTTTTCTTCAAAACCTTCGAAGAGAATTTTTTTACCCAATTCAACTTGATATCCTTTAACAAGACTGCCTTTAAAGGCAGCGCCATCAATGGTTCCATCCAGGTCGAGGGTGGCCACTAAACCTTTACCCAAGACGGCACTATCCGCAGCTGGCACCAACTCGGCCTTAGCTTCCTGCATAGTTTTCAGGGAGGCCTCAACATCCTCATCTGGAATTTTAACTTCCTTTTTCTTAATGGGAATTCCTAAATAATCTTTCACTTCAAAATGAGGAATAACTTCCAATTCTGCCTCGTAAACATAAGGTTTGGATTTTTCGATGGGCTTTAAATCGAACTTGGGGTCAAGCACAGGATTGAGGTTATTATCTTGCAGGGCTTTCGGATAACTGTTGTTGATCACCTGATTGAGAGTTTCCATCACAATGTCGGACAGATAATGTTTTTCCAAAACAGCCGGGGGGATTTTGCCTTTACGAAACCCCTTAATATTGGCTTTAGCACCAATTTTACGGGTCGCGGCGGCATAGGCCTGATCGACTTCTTCAGCGGAAACATCGATGGTTAATTTCTTTTTAGTATTACTTAAGTCTTTAACAGTCGTTTTCATAAGAGATTCATTCTACCTAGCAAAGGTTTATATTCAATCGAAATAAAATAAGGGTAGTGTTTCGGTTTGATTTATTTATTCTTTTCAGTCGATCGAAACTCGCCAACTATTTTAGTTTTTACACTAAGGTACGCTCAGACACCGATCTCCTTGCAAGAATAAATAAATCAATCAAACTGAAACACTACCAAAATAATCCCCTACGGGGCATATCCCCGCTCTAATGGTGCCGCGGGAGGGAATCGAACCCCCATCCGCTTGCGCGGGCCAGGTTCTAAGCCTGGTGCGTCTGCCAGTTCCGCCACCGCGGCGCTACAAGAAGTGGGACTATTTCATAAGATGTTTCTTTTATAAACCGGTTTTTTTTGATAAACCTAACAAAATTATTTCTATCAAAACCCTCTCAAATGAATGAGAGGGTTATTTAAAAGGAGATTTTATGAAAACCCCTCTTCCTCAAATCGGCATCGCTGCCCAACATTTAACGCACGAAATCCAGATGCTTAATGCCATTTTAGCCGACGAATTTGTGCTTTATACCAAAACTCGCAACTATCATTGGAACGTTACAGGCCCCCATTTTCATGACCTTCACAAATTCTTCGAAGCTCAATACGAAGAGCTTGATGATATTGTGGACAACGTCGCAGAACGGGTACGAGCTTTAGGCGGCGTCGCCGCCGGCTCCTTGATGGAATTCACTAAACTGACCCGCTTAAAAGAACAAGCCGGGGAACTGAAAGAATCCCAAGTCATGCTAGCCGATCTGTTGGGGAATCACGAAGCATTGATTAAAAACCTGCGGGAAGGCGTTGATGCCTGTGCCAATCAATATAAAGACGCCGGCACTTCCGATTTTTTAACCGGCCTTATGGAACAGCACGAAAAAATGGCCTGGATGCTCCGTTCAAGCCTGGGTTCATAGCTCTTTGATATGCCTTTTCGAGAGAAAAGACACAGCCCGTTTCATTATTTTTGGGTATAATCAAAGAAACCACGTCCTGTTTTACGGCCCAAATAGCCAGCCTCTACCATTTTGCGCAGGAGAGGACATGGTTGATATTTGGCTTCTCCCAGATCATTTTGCATCACTTCGAGTGCCGCCAGAAGAACATCTAAACCAACAAAGTCAGCCAACGTAAGAGGCCCCATGGGATGATTGGCACCCAATTGCATGACGGTATCAATGGCTTTAGCGTCAGCCACACCTTCATAGAGGGCGTAGACGGCTTCGTTGATCATCGGAATCAGAATACGATTGACGGCAAACCCGGCGGAGTCTTTAACACGTGCAGGAGTTTTTCCTAATTTAACCGAAACATCCGTGACGGCTTTAAGGGTTTCTTCGCTGGTTTGAATACCGGCAATAATTTCTACCAATTTCATCACAGGAACAGGATTAAAAAAGTGCATCCCTACAAACTTGCTGGGATCTTTAAGGCCAGAGGCGAGGAGTGTGATAGAAATGGAGGATGTGTTGGTAGCAACAATAGCTCCAGGCTTAAGGACTTCGTTTAATTGACGGAAAAGATCCTGTTTGGCTTGGGGATTTTCGGTAATCGCTTCGATGATAAGGTCGCAATCTTTAAAAGCACTTAAATCACCCACCACATTGATATTTTTAAGAGTGTGGTCTTTAACATCCGCTGCAATCTTTTGTTTTTCAACTAATTTGGAAAGGCTTCCTTCAATCTTTTGCACTGCTTTTTTGGTTTTATCTTCCGACACATCCTTCGTTACCACTTGAAAACCAGATTGGGCTGCTACTTGTGCAATGCCGTGTCCCATGGTTCCCGTACCAATAATACCGATTTTTTTTATTTCACTCATGATCGTCTCCTTAAAAGTTTTATAAATAATGGTCAAATCCATAGCATTTGATTTTTTATTGGCAAATGTTTTTTTCTCCTTTATGTCTTGCGGATGGCTAAAGTTACTTTTGTTTCAGAAAAACGTGTTGTGGAAGCCGCTACCGGCACCAGCCTGCGAGATATTGTCGACGCCAGTGGATCCAGCTTTCCTTTTGGTTGCCGCATGGGTAGTTGCGGCACCTGTCGTTGCATTATCGAAGAAGGGATGGAAAATTTAAACCCTCTCACTCAAGAAGAAAACGAATTATTCGAATCCCTCACCTCCGTGGGAGCCAAAGAACGCCTCGGTTGCCAGCTGATTATTTTAGGGGACGTTAAAATACGAAGTTAGCAACAAAAAAACAGCCCTACCGATAAGGCTAAAAAACAAGTCTCAGACAGTGGGCTATTTCCATGAGCCACTTTAATATCTTTTTTGAAAGAAGGGGAAATTTATGCCCGTAACAGGCACAACACCATCAGGGGATACATCCAATAAAGCAGTAGAAACAGCCAAACCTTATGGGCCAGAAGATGCCATTCCTTTTACTCTAGCTGGTGCAACAATAGATGAAACACCTGCCTTTTCTATAATTAATCCAGAGGAGACCACACGTTTTTCATACAATACTCTTCCACGGGCTGATTTATTTAAGCCAAAGGCTGATGATGGGGAAAGTGTGGGTGATGAGGACAGTACTCAAATCATCATCATCAACAATCCTAAAGGTTTTTTTGGAGTTACCGTCTTTAATCTAATGACTAAATATGGGCTTGCATATGATCCTGAAGACCCTTTCTCTCGTTATATAGCTATACCAGCAGATCAATTTGATGCCATAATACAGAGCCTACTTAGACACATCCCCACAGGTGACCTTGACACTCCTTTCCCTATGCCCACATTACGCCGTATTCCTCAGCCTCGTTCAGAGCGTACCGTACCACAAGGCTATAGGCGCATAGGCCCTGCTAGGGAAGAATCATCAACCTTAAGACAGACTCAAAATTTTCACATGCGATTAATTCCGGTCGAGCTGCCAGATGTTTTAGGGGGTGGCACCATGTATCGATTAGTGGCGCGTGAATTTTTTCCAAATGGAAAAACAAGAGATTTTGGATATGAACTATGGCCCGATTCCTCCCCTGCCATTGCGTATCATCAAGCAGAATCAAGAAGATGGAAAAATCCACCTCTTACTGAGTTTGATGATGATGTCGCTAATGATGTCGCTACGGAATTTGCTCCCTTTGCAGAAGTATCTTTTGCCCTTTTAAAAATAGAGGCTCTGAGTTTACCGGTTACTTTAGGGACAGCCTCTATTCAAGAGGCTCATTATTCGTTAAATCCCAACACAGGCTTTTGGGAGCTCGTTATTCAAGCCAGTTTTAGAAGAAAAAATATTTTAGGGAAATATAATGGTACGATCGTAAGAGAGACTCTTGCAAGGCTAGACATTCACTCTATAGAAGATTTAAGGCAAGCATCTATGCCAATGTATCCAGATGAAGAGGGAAACCCTCAAACTTATTTGGATCAATCTGGGATGAAAATACCTAGGACAATTCTCCCAATATTTCTTCCTGTTGACACAGAAGTTACAGTTCTGCGGACCACAGAAGCAAACCAGGGTGATTTGCACCTTCTGCTTCGTGATGCGGAAGAAAGGCAGCATCTTCTCATCATTCCTGCCGACAGAAGAGAAAAATTTTTAGAGGTAGCAGGTGCTACTGCTGCTAATCTCTCACAGGCTCAACTAACCTTAAGAAAAAACCATATCATGCAAGGAGAAAATCTTTATATCCCTGCATGGGCGGAAGAAGGGGTCTATAATGGGGACAACCCAAACTTTAAAGGTTTTTCTTACAATTTATCTTATTTAGCTGAAAGATTATCGTTCGCCTTAAACTGTGAAATAGCGCCTGAGCTTCTAGAAGACCCCAACACAGCAGAAGCCGTTTCTAGTTTTCTTGATGCAGACATGAGCGCTGAGGAAATCCGAAGCCAACTACAAGAGCGTGGATTTCCATTACCCGAAACATTAGCACATCAAGAAGCACCCGTTGCTGAAACTAGACCCAATGACGCAGCTGCCATAGCGGCATTAGCAAGTACATCTGCACCAACAGGAGTGGTGGTTAAATAACATCTAAAAATAATTCCCCCTGTAAGGCTTGATAAACAAGGCATTCCTGCCGCTGTGCGTCATAAAAAAATGAAAATGCCCTTCTTTTTTTATACACATTCCACACAACTTTCTGTTACTTTAACCGATACCATCATCATCACATTCAACACATTTTAATCGAGCGCTTCAAAAGAATTTCGTTTTAACTGTGAGGGGGCTGTCAGCAAACGAAAGGCTTTGAATGACTTTGGTCAAACAACTTCGTGTTGTTTCTGAACAAACAGGACACACCGTTGATGTTGATCTTTCCTGGGAGAATTTTCCGGAAAGCACTCAGCAATTAATGGATCGCCTCGACACCAACGACGACGGTGTTTTGGTTTACACACCGGATCATTTTGTACCCGACACCACAATTGAAGTCAGTCATGCTAATAATGCTTATTGCGACTACGATTCCGCCGCCCAACTAGAACGCGCTGTCGCACGCTGTTTTGGCTCGCCTTATAACGATCCTGCAAAGAACAAACAGACGCAAACGGCACGTTTAAATGCGGCACGGCAATTACGAGACCAACTTTATAACGAATTTGTAAAACCCGTTTGCTCAAAAAAGAACCCCAAAGATTGGGATATGGCCAAGCGGGTTTTAATGCTTAGTGGAGATGTCGAGCATTTGCTTTCGTTAGGCCAACAAGCCCTTACTTGGGGAGAAGATAACCGACCTTTTTTAGACGTTGCAGAAGATTATTTATTTACCGCGATGCGGCTGGCATCTCAAAATAGTGACAACAGACATTATATGGATGCTATTGATGATGCACTGGCAGAAGTGCATGTGGCTTTAGATCAAAGACAAAACGCTCAGTTTGATTTTTTATCCACACAACCTTATGTACTAACCGGAAAATTATCACCGTTAACAGCACAAGTCAGTTCAGAAAATTCTTCCTCTTTCGTTTCAGCCGTTGTCGCCGTTCCTTATGCTTTCATTCAGGCCAACAAAGGCGATGAATCCGGCGCCTTGCTTCGCTACTTTAAAGAAAGACAATCTCTTTCGGTAAGGCGTGGCACATTTAATGACGGAAGCGATAATACGGAATACCCGCTAAACCCCTTGAATGCTTGGTTAGATGAGCCTGGCTCAGCAGACGACAGCGTTTTAGCTAGTTCTTCCCCGCATATCAATCAAGACAATCTGAGCCAGGGCATTTTCGGCAAAAAAACAGTTTATTATAAAATCACTTTTTTACTTCCACAGGCGGAAGCTTTATTGGGGAATCTCAACACACGCCGATGTGATCTTGTTTTTCGAAATGGAGATTATGTCATGCGAGAAGAAACCGGCTCTCTAGTTGTTCAGCGACAATCCCAAAAACCCTTGCATATTGCTCTCGCTTCCGATGCCCATATCAGTATCGACGATTGGAAAAATGTTTATGATATTATCGAAGGCCTTAAAGCTGACATTCGAGCAGGGCAGAGCATAGATCCTAAAATAATAGAGGAAGTAGAGCGTTTTTACGAATCCACCAACGAACAGCTCATCGCGTTTTTGGAACAGACTCAAAATGGTTATCGTGAAGGACAAGTGGATGAAACTTTTCTACTAGGAGATTCTTACGACTACACCAATTACTATCGATCCGCAGAAGAGTTAGCCTCCCTCGCAAACCAAGGTTACTATTTTACCAATGCTCGTGCTTTTACTTGGATGATTGATCGTTATGAAGTGCCTCTATACGGCATACCAGGTAATCACGAAGACCATGGCCACAAGCCGGTACCCAGCACCCATATCATCGGGGGGTTTCCTGAAAAACAAGAACTCTTCTCTAATTTTAAATATGTCACACAAAAATATTTTGAAAAAAAAGGTAACTGGTACGAATCCCTCAATGCTTTAGCGACACAGACCCATGAAAACCCTTTTTATTTTCCAACAATGGTCGCCAATCAATTATTTGATTTGGGCCTCAATCTACCCCCACCAGATGCTTCAGTCACAGGGGCAGGTGAATTCATCAATATTTATAATCAAAATGTCGCTTCGTACAATTCCTACGCTGTAGAACTGCCTAATGAATCTGAAGCCGTTTTTCTACCAACAGGCCCGGAAGTGCATGATCTTAAATTTTTAGCCAAAACTTTCTTTAAAACAATGTTCACTGACATTGTCGAACAAGACATCAGTCTTTCGGATGGCAAAGGTCTACTCAAGGCTATCTCCCATGCTGCCAATAGCACTCACCTTAACGGTTACGGCCCAGGTGGAGATAATTTTTTGGCCTTAGCCCGTCATTTAGAAAAGGCCCGTGCTACAGGTAACAAGGTTATGGCCTTCATGCATTTTCCAATATTTAATACTGTGACCGTTTCGGAAGAAAATCCAGATAGTGAAGATGTCTTGGATGATGATTCTGTTGCCATTCTGCGCATGCTGAGTGACTATTATCGTGACTCAGAAGGCAATGCCATTCTGGAATTAGATGTGGCCGGCCATGTTCATGAACGAAGTTTAACTCAATTTTCCTACAATTTTCCTGACGAAAACCGCCGCCAAAGTTATTACCAACGTTTAGGTGAAATTTTGGAAGAAAAAGATCCGGACTCTTTCGTGGAAGATATGTTGGCATTAAGAGATGATTATAACTTGGACCAAAAAATGGAAACTGTCCGCACCCAAGGTATGGATGGTTATGAAAGACAGGAAGGGGTTAATCAAGATACCGCTTTTGTCACTTTAGATTCTTTGAGTTTACGCCATACAGAAACCATCAACGGCTATGGGATATTAACTTTATACGGGCAGGATCATAATCCCAACACACCGTCATTCGACCTCACTTTTAACAATTTAACCACTACCTATGCCGGCGATTACAAGATAACGACGTCGATTGCCGATTATCAAAGCGACCTTGAAACAAGTACCCAAGAATGGCTTGCCAATGAAGAGCCGGATCCAAATTCAGATATGGTTGCCAACTATTTTGAAATTTCTGACATACTGCAGCAGTCCTCAAACGATTGGATAGAAGCCATGAGCCTATCCGAACAAGTATGTACAATTGATCTTCCTAACCTTGAACCAGACACAATGTATAAAAGAGATAATAATGATGATTTGGCCAGTCTTTAGATTCTAATCCCATCCCTCACACTCAACCATTGCTTCATCATATTTCTATTTAAAAAACACATGAGTCATTCCGGCATATCTTCCCGAAGGGATCCTCTTGGGATAAACCGGAACCCAATTTCTTTTAACATGGACCCCGTATAATTACCTACCGGGTGACACCTAATTAAATTCACAAAAAATTTTAAACTGAGCCAATCCACCGGTTTTGATTCTTGCCTAATCAAAAATCCATGATACTTAAACGGAGTATGGCTAAAGCCAAAACCGTATATGCCTGTCAGTCGTGTGGGTATCAATCTCCTAAATGGCTGGGGAAATGTCCCGATTGCAACCAATGGAATTCTTTTGCTGAAGAAACTTTTTCATCCAGTAATTCTAAATCTGGTGAG
>CAZQCI010000019.1:18039-30389 GCA_964592255.1 uncultured Nitrospiraceae bacterium
CTACCGAAAAACCCGTTCGATTGGGTGAAATTAGTGTTGTAGATACTCCGCGCTTTTCTTGTGGCTTAGGAGAACTCGACCGCGTGCTGGGTGGTGGCATTGTACCAGGCTCATTAATTTTAGTAGGTGGAGATCCCGGTATTGGTAAATCAACACTCATTCTTCAAGCGCTCGATCGTTTATCCAAAAAAAATATCCGTGTTCTTTATGCAACGGGCGAGGAATCAGCGGCTCAAATCAAAATGCGGGCAGATCGTTTGGGATTACTTCCTTCTGCGGCCAGTAAAACCAATCAAACAGAAGGCGCTGATATTCTGATTATTGCAGAAAATTCTTTGGAACGCATTTTAGATCATATCCAAAAAACAAAACCTCAAGTCGTCGTTGTCGATTCTATTCAAACTGTTTATTTACCTACTTTAGAATCAGCCCCCGGATCGGTATCGCAAGTACGCGAGTGCGCCGGAAAACTTTTATATCTTTCCAAAACAATGGGCATCTCCACAATCCTGATTGGGCATGTTACCAAAGAAGGATCTTTGGCCGGCCCGCGAGTGCTGGAACACATGGTGGACTGCGTGCTTTATTTTGAAGGCGATTCCAACCAGCATTACCGGATTTTACGAACCATCAAAAATCGCTACGGTTCCACCAACGAAATCGGCGTTTTTGAAATGACGGGCCAAGGTTTAAATGAAGTGGACAATCCTTCCTCCCTTTTCTTGTCACAAACTTCAGCCCGCGGCGTGGGATCGGTAGTTACCGCTTCGTTGGAAGGCAATCGGCCTTTTTTAATTGAAATCCAAGCTCTAGTTTCTCAATCTTCATTACCTAACCCACGACGAACCACATTAGGGGTTGATAATGGGCGTGTCGTATTGCTCATTGCCGTATTGGAAAAAATTCTCGGCCTTAATCTGTATGCTCAAGATGTTTATGTTAACGCCGCTGGAGGTTTTAAAGTAAATGAGCCAGCCATCGACCTGGCCATTTTAGGCAGCCTTGTTTCCAGTTTTCAAAACAAGCCCGTTCAAGCTGATACCCTTTTATTAGGTGAAGTGGGCCTATCTGGGGAAATTAGAGGGATTAATGGGCTTGACCTCCGTGTCAACGAAGCCCAAAAATTAGGGTTTAAACGATGTATCCTACCGAAAACAAAGAAGAACTTAAGCTCCTCCTCTTCTCTTGAAATCATAGCCGTCAGCTCAGTCTCCCAAGCCTTAGACGTACTTTTTTAGCCAATAATAACTCTTTTTTAAGTTTCTTCTTGAGCTCGCCTTTTGGTTTATGTTAATCGACTATGCTTTTTAAAGAAGGAGATTTATCAAAATGAGAGAAAATATTCATCCCCAATATTTCGATACAAAAGTTACCTGTTCCTGCGGCAACATTATCGATACGGCTTCAACGCTTGAAAAAGTACATGTTGAAATTTGTTCGAACTGTCATCCGTTTTACACCGGTAAACAAAAGTTAATCGACACAGCCGGGCGTGTGGAACGGTTTAATAAAAAATACGCTAAGAAAGACGAGATCGGCAAAAAGCAAAAAGGGCCGCGCGTCGTTACAATCAGTTAGCTATTTTCCTGATTTAAGCCTCCCTTGGTGTGGGTTCGCTTTAATCGGAGAATATCCCGCTCGGGGCAACTCGGGCGGGATTTTTTTTAGTCTCAGTTCATTTCAGCGTATGTCATACGATGAAGTTTACTGGGACTTATACCCGGAGTCCTAAGGACGGAGTGGTATATGTTTACCAAACTTGAAGAAGTCGAAAAAAAATTCAATGCGCTTAATGCCCGCTTCAGCGACCCGGACTGCATTCCAGGAGGGGCAGAATTTCAAAAAATTTCCAAAGAAGTCTCGGATCTAAGGCCTATCGTAGAAAATTATCAAACACTCAAACAATTGCAGCAACAAATAACGGACAATAAAAAAATCATCGCGGAAGAGTCTGAGGAAGAACTGCGTGACCTGGCTAAGCAGGAATTGCCTTCACTTGAGGAAGCCCTTCAAAAACTGGAGAATGAACTTAAAATTCAGCTTCTTCCCAAAGATCCCAATGACGAAAAAAATATTTTTTTGGAAATCCGTGCTGGAACCGGTGGTGATGAGGCGGCCCTTTTTGCTGGAGAGCTTTTTAGGATGTATTCCCGCTACGCGGAGGAACGCCGCTGGCAGGTGGAACTAGTTTCCGCCAGTGAAAGTGAAAAAGGCGGTTTTAAGGAAATTGTGGCCAGCATCAGCGGAGACTCTTCTGCTAAAGTTTATTCACGCCTGAAATATGAAAGTGGAACCCATCGCGTACAACGCGTACCAGAGACAGAAGCCAACGGACGCGTCCATACTTCCGCCGTTACCGTGGCCGTTCTGCCGGAAGCGGAAGATGTCGATGTTGACATTTTAGACAGCGATTTAAAAATAGAAGTCATGCGGGCGGGCGGCGCCGGTGGTCAGCACGTCAACAAAACGGAATCCGCCGTACGCATCACTCATCTGCCCACCGGCACGGTGGTATTCTGCCGGGATGACCGCTCGCAACACAAAAACAAAGCCAAAGCCATGAAGGCGCTGCGCACCAAATTGTTGGATATGAAACAGCAAGCCCAGGATTCCGCGGAATCCGCTAAACGCAAAATAATGGTCGGCTCCGGTGACCGAAGCGAAAAAATCCGCACTTACAATTTTCCACAAGGCAGAGTCAGTGATCATCGTATTGGATTAACACTCTATCAGTTGGACGCCGTTATGAATGGCAAACTTGATCTGTTGCTGGATCCGCTTCAAACCCATTACCAGGCGGAGGCCTTGAAAAACGCCTAATCCGTGATCCATTAAAAAATGCAATCTTGGACTCTTCTTTCACTCCTGAATTGGACCACAGATTATTTCCAAAAAAATAATATCGCCTCCGCGCGCTTGGAAGCGGAAGTCTTATTATCGCATTTATTACAACTAAAACGGCTAGCTCTTTATCTTAATTTTGAACGCCCCATGAGTTCCGATGAACTCACACGCTTCAAAGCACTCATTCAACGGAGGGTGAAAGGAGAGCCCACCGCTTACTTAACAGGGGAAAAGGAATTTTGGTCCCGTTCTTTCAAAGTGGGCCCTGGCGTTCTCATCCCTCGCCCGGAGACCGAGCTGATTGTGGAGCAAACAATCAGTTCGCCCTGCGTAGCCTTGGCGAAGCAGGGGGGAAAATCTTTAAAAATTTTGGACATCGGCACCGGCTCCGGAATTTTGGCCGTCACGCTTGCCAAAGAATTTCCTGCATCCCATGTAACCGCTCTTGATATTTCACCACAAGCCTTGAAGTATGCCGCAGCCAACGCCGAACGGCATGAGGTAGGTAACCGCATCCAATTTTTGGAAATGGATATTTTTAAACCGGATATTTTTAAAACATCGTTTGACCTGATTGTTTCCAACCCTCCCTATATTGCAACAAAGGTGATTGAAACTTTGGAGGACAATGTAAAAAATTTCGAGCCCAAACTAGCGCTAGATGGCGACACGGATGGATTAAAATTTTACCGTTATTTCTCGGAGCAAAGCCACCACTGGCTAAAACCGAACGGCCTGCTTGTGATGGAAATTGGGGAGGATCAAGGGCTATCCGTTCCCGCTTTATTTTCACAAAAAAACTGGAATGAGGTAAAATTCATCAAAGATTATTCTGGAAAAGACAGGGTTGTGGTGGTTAAACGTGGGGTCCATTAAATTGTGGCACTGTTTTTATCATTCAGATATGATATGCTTATTAGTAAGTTTATCTTATTCATAGGAGGTTTTTTATGGAATCGATGGAAATTGCCACCATGTCTTCCCGCGGACAGATAGTCATTCCGCAGGGTGTCCGTGATGCTTTGTCTCTGGATGAAGGAGTCAGGTTTTTAGTCGTGGGCGACGGGGATACCATTATCCTCAAAAGACTGGAAGTCCCTTCCGCTCAAGAGTTACGTTCTTTGCTGACACGCAGTCGACGCATTGCGGCCCAAAGCAAATTTAAACAATCTGATTTGAAAAAAATCAGTGCCCAAGAAAGGAAAAAAACTTGAGGGTTTGTTTAGATACACAACGTTGGAGCCGGGATATTCATGATGACAAACTTATAGACTGCGCCCTGGCGGCCAAAGCAGATTACCTTGTAACTGGTGACAACGATCTTTTAATTCTGAATGGCCAATTTGTTTTTCCCATTTTACAACCAAAAAAATTTCTGGAAATTTTTCACTGAAAAAACTTGTTGCCAACTCTATAACTTCCATCCCACGGGAGTGATGGTATTCTTTAAGCTTTTCAGTGAAAAAAAACAGGCTATTACCACTTTTCAAGAAAATACCGGTTATTTGACAACTTTATTGAAAAGTCACCGATAAATAGGATGTGTAGAGTTTTTAGTTAAAGAAAAAATGAGGAAAAATCATGGGAGACCTTGGCGTAAAATACAATCCACATAGTACAAACTACGAATCTTCTTTTGATCAAAACCATGATGAGTTTTTAGACAAAACAGAAATTACCACAATGGTACAACAAGAGTCTCGTGCGAATATAAGTCTTTTTACTACTGCGGTACAACAAGGCCAATCTCCCCAAGAGGTAGTAGCAGTTTATTCCTCCCTTGATGATAAAACAAAAGAAAAATTAATTAATTCGCCTTTAAGTTTGCCATGGGATATGGAAGAATTCATACCTCTTCTCTGGCGTTATAATCCTGCTGAATGTGATCGTGTTGTTTCTATAACTCATTCTTTACCTGCCGAACAATTGCCAGATGAAGCGATTATCTCCATTATAAATAACATGGACGATGCTCTTTTTGATTTCGGATCGGACAATCCACAAAACAGAGTAGTAACTCCCTATGAAAATACGGCAGACGCACTTGAAAATGTTTTGGATTTAGACCCGCAAATTGTGGCCTTTGGTGAAACACATAATTCACCGGATAATCCGGCAACATCTACGAGCACAAGATTTGTAAATGAAATTTTACCAATGATGAAAAATAAGGGTTTTAATGATTTAGTTCTGGAATTTCTACCCTCTGATATTCCGGAAGATGAAATGAGTTATTTTATGGAAACAGGCTCATTAGATGAGAAACACACTGAAGTACTTCTCATCTCTTTGTTACTCTTAAATGATGGTGGAGAAGACACTCTCAACATTTTAAATAAATGCCGCGATTTGAAAATTCAAGTCCATGGGGGTGGTCCAAGCATGGTGCAAACAGCAGATTTTATGATGGGACTTTCATCACCTAATGATATATTTCCGATGATTCGAGATAATAGCAAACATAATATTCAAAAATTAGCACAGTCCGGTAAAAAAGTAATGTCCTATGGTGGTTCATACCACAATAACACGGATGGCAATCCTGAAAATGCCTCCTTCGCCCCCGATTTGATGCAAACTTATAACTATGTTGAAGTTGATTTGATTTCTCCTTCTGTATTGATTAATAATTTACGTTTAAATTCGAACAATAGGACTTCTATACTGGAACTCAAAACTTACAGTGAGACCATTCCCGAAATTGGAAAAGTAAATTTTGTAGATCGTTCACCTTTTTCATACGCCCTGGTATATCCCCTATAATCCTTTTAAACCCCTCCAAAAAAGAATTGCAGGATTTCTCTAAAAAGTAGATTCATAAAAAATGGACAAGATCGTCATTCAAGGTGGGGAAAAATTAAAAGGCACGGTTAAAATTTCAGGCTCTAAAAATTCGGCGCTGCCGATTTTAGCGGCTTCTATTTTAAGCCATGGGTGGAATCGTTTTCAAAATACTCCAGATCTCCATGATGTAGAAACCATGGCTCAATTGCTGCGTGGCTTTGGCATCGACGTTCGCGAAAAAAAAGGGGAAATGCGCCTGTGTGCCGATGCCATTAAAGACGCTAATGCACCTTACGACTTAGTACGAACCATGCGGGCCTCTGTCGTAGTCTTGGGGCCCCTGCTGGCTCGGCTTGGAAAAGCCCGCGTCTCCCTTCCTGGCGGGTGTGCCATTGGGGCACGCCCCATCGACCGACACCTTAAGGCGTTTGAGGCCATGGGTGCGGAAATTAAAGTGGAAGGGGGTTATGTCGAAGCGTCGGCTAAAAAATTAAAAGGGGCCCATATTGTTTTTGATGACATCACCGTCACCGGAACTGAAAACGTCATGATGGCAGCAACTCTGGCTGAAGGAACAACAGTTATTGAAAATGCCGCACGCGAACCTGAAATTCCAGACCTGGCAGATGTGCTCACTAAAATGGGGGCGAAAATTACGGGAGCCGGCACGGACAAAATTATCATCGAAGGGGTAGAAGCCCTGCAAGGGGTGGAACATCGAATTATTCCCGACCGTATTGAAGCCGGTACATTTATGATCGCCGCCGCTATGACCCATGGAGATGTGGAACTGACGCACGTCATTCCTGAACATGTTTCTTCACTCACGGCTAAGTTACGCGAGACAGGGGCCATCATTGAAGAAGGAAAAACAACCCTTCATGTTCGTGGAGGAGCTGACATTAAAAGTGTCGATATCTCTACACATCCCTACCCTGGTTTTGCCACCGATTTTCAGGCCCAATTTTTATCGATGATGACCATTGCCAACGGAGTCAGCACCATTACTGAAAATATTTTCGAAAACCGCTTCATGCATGTGGGCGAACTGAAACGTATGGGGGCGGACATTCGTCTGGACCATAATTTAGCCATTGTCACAGGGACAAAAAACTTATCAGGAGCCCCCGTTATGGCTACGGACTTAAGAGCTTCCGCCTGCCTTGTGTTAGCGGGGCTAGTGGCCAGTGATATTACCGAAATCCACCGCGTTTATCATCTTGATAGAGGCTACGAGCACCTCGAAAAGAAGTTTCGTACCCTCGGAGCCAAGGTCAAAAGAGCTAAAGTTAAGTATTGATCCCACCTCATTTTTAGATTAATCTGCGAAAACTGTCTAATTTCAGGCAGACTCGTGGTTCGACAAGCCCTATGGCCTGTCGAAAAGTTTACAAAAACATGAAAATCCTTCGTACAACTGACCGAAATTTCCGTTACGATTTTGGAAAAATCTACAAACGTAACGTAGATGTTCCAGATTCCGTCCAAAAAAGTGTAGTGACTATTTTAGATGATATTAAGCGCATTGGAGATGAAGCCGTATTTAAATATACTGATAAGCTGGATCATCACAGTCTTAATACCAAAACCGTCGAAGTCAGTTCTAAAGAAAAAGCCGCGGCCTTAAAACGAGTATCGGATAAGGATATGGATATTCTTAAACTGGCCGCACGTCGGATTGAGGATTTTTCCAAACACCATCTCAACAAATCGTGGGACGTAAAAAAAGATGATGTCACGTTGGGTCTACGTTTTTCACCTCTCAACCGTGTGGGCATTTATGTTCCAGGAGGATTAGCCTCCTACCCTTCTTCCGTTCTCATGTCAGCTATTCCCGCTCGTGTAGCCGGGGTTAAAGAAATCATCATGTGTTGCCCATGGCCTAATGGCACTTATAATTCCACTGTTTTGGCAGCAGCAAAAGTAGCAGGTGTGGACCGTATCTTTAAAGTGGGCGGTGCCCAAGCAATCGGTGCCATGGCTTACGGCACCAAAAGTATTCCAGCCGTAGAAAAAATTGTAGGACCAGGAAATGTTTACGTGACGTGGGCTAAGAAAATGGTGTTTGGCCAAGTGGATATCGACATGTTGGCCGGCCCCACTGAAATTTGTATTTTGGCGGATGGGCATGTTCCCGCCTCCCATGTTGCTGCCGATTTACTCGCCCAAGCGGAACACGATGTGATGGCGACCCCTTTGTTGATTACGGATAATTCCACCTACGCCAGTCGTGTAGAAGGGGAAGTACGGCGACAATTGCTGCGTTTGGAACGAAAAAATATTGCGAGCGAATCTATCCAAAAACGGGCTCTGATTGTTTTAGCACGCACTATCGATGAAGGGATTGACTTGGTTAACGAAGTAGCCCCGGAACATTTGGAGCTGGCTCTTAAAAATGCTGAAAAATACATCGATCGCATTCAACACGCTGGTGCTATTTTTGTGGGACCCCACACTCCAGAAACCATCGGGGACTACATAGCCGGCCCTAGCCACGTGCTTCCTACCAATGGAACGGCTCGTGCTTTTTCTTTGCTTCAAGCCAACGACTTTCTAAAAGCAACCAGCGTTATTTCATTTTCTGAAAAAGCTTTCAAAAAATTAGGCCCCGCCGCTTCGCGCTTTGCGCAAATGGAAGGTCTGACTGCCCACGCCTACGCTGTTGATGTTCGTCTTAAAGGAGAATAATCAGGGTGCATTCCAATCCGTCACCCCGTAGGTAGCTATACGGGGTCCATGTTAAAAAGAAAGTAACCTGCTTGAAATTTCAGTAATCCACTACCGTATATTTTCATACTTTTCTATTTTCAAATTTTACAATAAAAGGAATGGGCCATGAAACCTATTCGATTAAGCCTTATCCAATACCCCCTCTTTTCCGATCCATGGGATACATGGATAGAAGTACTTCTCTTACTGAAAAAGGCAGCTAAGAAAAAACCAGATGTGATTGTACTCCCTGAAATGTGGCTAGGAAGCCCCAAGGTAAAATCAGACTGCAAAACATGGAGCGAGTTTTATTCCTGGGTTTTGCAAGAAATGCAGGTATGGGCACAAGAACATCGTATTGGCCTTGTTTTCTCCCAGCTGGAATCTGCCGAAAAAAAATTTTTTAACACCGCTTATATTATTAATACTCAAGGCCGCATTCTGGCTTCTTACCGCAAAATTCATTTATTCAGCCATGGGGGTGAACATCGTGTTTATACTTCAGGTCAAAAACCCGTTGTCGTCCAAACCCCTTGGGGACGTGTAGGCTTGGCGATTTGCTATGACATCCGCTTTCCGGAACTGATTCGAAAATTAGCCGTAATGGGTGCAGAAATTCTGATTGTCCCGGCGCAATGGCCCGAATCACGCCGGGAACATTGGCTCACACTTTTAAAAGCTCGCGCTATTGAAAACCAATTTTTTGTCGTGGGTGTTAACCGATTGGGGAAAAAAGAAAAAAATCGTTATTCGGGTGATTCCGTTGCAGTAGATCCATGGGGAGATAATCTTTTGCATTTGAAAAAATCTCAAAATATAAACGCTACAACTATTCACCTTGAAAAAATGAAAAAGATTAGAGAAACATACCCCTTTTTTAAGGAAAGAAAATGACGAAAAAAGCCCTTGTTATTGAAGGGGGCGGTATCCGTTCCGCCTACGTAGCTGGTGTTTTACTGGCTTTTCATCAAAAAGGCTTCCGGGACTTTGACGTGGTTGTCGGAAGCTCTGCAGGCGCTTGTTGCGGGGCCAATTTTATTACAGGTGAACCTGAAAAAAACCGCTTGATCCTGGAAAAACATCTTACCGGCAAACGTTTTGTTCGCTTCGGAAAAATTTTTTCAAAAGAAAATATTGTCGATATCGATTTTTTAATCGATGACATTTGTAATGGATTAGTCCCCATCGATTTTAAAAAACTTAAAAAATCCCCTGTTCAATTCTACATTACCGCCATGGACTATCTTACCGGGGAAACCGTTTATTTTAATAATCATGAGCATGATATTTTAAATGCTCTACGTGCCAGTTGCGCTATGCCTTATCTCTATCGCAAAAAAGCAATCTGCCATGGACGCCGATATATGGATGGAGGCATGACAGAATCCATTCCTGTCTCTAAGGCCGTAGCCGAAGGATGCAACGAAATTATTGTCATCCGTAGTCGCGAAAAAGATTATCGTAAAAAGCCTGAACGAGCACCCCGCTGGATCCATCGTTTAGCTTTTCCAGATAGCCCAATTATGGATAAAGCTTTTATAGAGCGTCCCATTCTTTACAACAAAACTACCGATTTGTTACAAACCCCTCCTGCTGGCGTTATTTTTCGAACTATCACTCCCTCAAAACGCCTACCTGTTTCGCGCGTTACCCGTGACCCATCGAAAGTAAAAGCCGCAGGAAAAATCGGCTATGATGACGGCTTAAATTTTCTTAAAAATTATAAATCATGAAAAATAATTCCCTCATCGTCGTGCTGGTGGGCGTGCAAAGTTCTGGAAATATCGGCGCTATTGCCCGAGCCATGATGAATACGGGAACCTACGACTTGCGTCTTGTCAATCCAGAAGCCCATCATTTAAATCGGGAATGCCTCGACCGCGCGATGATGGCGGAACCCATTGTTAAATCTGCAAAAGTTTTTCTCACCTTAAAAGAAGCTGTGTCTGATTGTCATCAAGTGATCGGCACATCCGGAAAACAACGCTATGGACGCATGGATTGGAAAACGCCTCGGGAATTTGCAGAGATATTTGATGCCACTCAAAAAACCGCTTTGGTTTTTGGGCCAGAAGATACGGGGCTGAGTAACGAAGATTTACTTCTGTGCGAAAAAATTATCACTATTCCCTCTTCCCAAGAATTACCATCTCTCAACTTGTCACATGCCGTGATGATTGTGTTGTATGAAATTTTTGCCTCTCAAGAATTAGAGAAAAAACCATCCCCGAAATACGAAAATGATTTTGTCCCGGCAACAATGGAAAAAAAAGAAGCCTTTTACAATCATCTGCAGGAAGCCTTGCTGGCCATTAATGTTTTGGATAAGAATAATCCCGATAAAATCATGCGAACCTTACGCACTTTTTTTGAACGATGCCGCCCTGATGACTATGAGCTAGGCTTGCTCCGTGGTATTTGCCGACAAATACTCAATCACTGTCGAAAAAAAAATGAATAGCTTAGTGGATAAGCTTTCACTTTTTTATTTTTAAAAAATGAATATGCCAATCAAACATCAAACTTTTTTCATCTGCGGAACCGACACCGGTGTCGGTAAAACAACAGTAACTGGAATACTGTTAAAAAATTTCAATGACACAGGAATTAGGGCTGGAGGTTTTAAACCATTGGAGTCCGGATGCCGTAGCCATCAGCACCATCTTAAACGAGCGGACTCCGAACATCTTAAAAAAATGGGAAAAATGGATGACCCCATCAATCGGATTAATCCGTATGCTTTTAAAGAAGCGCTGGCTCCAGGGGTGGCCGCTGAACGCGAAAATAAAAAAATTTCTTTTACCAAAATAAAGAATTGTCTCAAACAACTTCAAAAAAAATATGACCTAGTTTTAATCGAAGGAGCTGGGGGGCTTTTGGTTCCAGTAGCGGGCAAAAAAACTAATGTGGATTTAATTCGATACCTGGGAGCCCCTGTCATCATTGTAGCTCGCCTAGGACTAGGCACCATCAACCACACCTTACTCACCCTGCATCATCTCCAGCACCACAAAATACCAGTAGCCGGCGTCATTTTAAACGAAACGTCGCCTTTAAAAACAATTGCTGAAAAAACGAATCCAGATGTTTTAAAGAAATTTAAAATTCCGATTTTAGGTATTGTACCTTATTTAAAAAGTTCAGGATAAATTACTCCATTGTCATTGCGAGCGAAGCCACTTGTGGCGTAGCGAAGCAATCCAGCGATTTTTTTGTGGATTGCTTCGCTACACTCCTCGCAATGACAGACTCTCCCGAATTTTTTTGGCCAAGTCCTCCCCTTTCAAATCCTGATTTTGCGTATGCTTATGGGGTACCAGCCAAATATGGGCATGAGGTACTTCATCTCCAATAATACGGGAGACAATCATCTCAGTACCAAACGTTTTTTGTTGGGCCCGGGCAATTTTTTGGGCAGCTTTCATGTAATCCCCAATTTCCGGCACATCCCATACCCAACGAAAATGTTCTTTGGGAATAACCTGAACATGGCCTGGGGCCTCCGGACGAATATCAAGAAAAGCCATAAATTGGCCATCTTCGTAAACCTTGTGAGAAGGCACTAAGCCAGCAGCTATTTTACAAAAAATACATTGAGGATCGTTTTTCATAGAGTTGAATTATACTTGCGGTTTTTTAATCCGTGAAGGATATTTTATGCATGAAAATTTCTAACGCTTACTTACATGTCATCGCTTTTTTGATGGTATTGACAACCTCGTCTCTTACTTTTGCCATGCCCTTTGACGCAAAAAATGGGGCCAAAAAAATGGAAGAAGCCATCAAAATTTATGAAGGATTCCAAAAACAAGATCCTTGGCCCATCATTCCTCAAGGAGAAAAGATCAGAATGGGCGCTAAAGATTCTAGAATTCCTTTACTACGAAAACGCCTTGAAGCTGAAAAATACCTGACTTCCAAAAAAAACCCCATGGATGAAAATTTTTTCGATGAAGATTTATCAGAAGCTTTGAAAAAGTTTCAAGAAACCCACGGATTATTAGTTGATGGAG
>CAZQCI010000020.1:0-14144 GCA_964592255.1 uncultured Nitrospiraceae bacterium
GGGTTCCTAAATTAGTTAAGTTACCAGAAAGACCATCGCCGCCATCAGAACCGGAAGAAGAAGTTTCAGCCCCACCGCACGCGGACAAACAAAAACAATAAAAAATAAAACCGATCGTTTTTTTCATAGGGGATATGTCCTCTTATTTAAGTTATCGGCTCTTTTTAGGAAAAGTTGCTATCCTTGACAAGGTGACTAAACATGCCTACCTTCTTGAAACAAGAGATTTTTTTATGAGGATCATTTATGGAAGACAAAATTCACGTCAACGATAAGCGGGCATTCAATGCGGATGGCACGGCGCGTCAATCGGTTTCCGAATCGCCTCAAGAGCCACCAGTTTCTTCACAAGAATCATCGCAGAAAGATACCTCTCAATCAGAAGGTCCTCCTTTTGAAATTAATTTTAGTACTTTTATTCTCTCCTTGGCTTCTTCCGTCCAAATTAGTTTGGGGCTTATCCCTCACCCGGCTACCGGAAAAAGTACTCCACACTTGGCTTCTGCCAAGCAAACCATTGATATTCTTGGGATTATAGAGCAAAAAACTAAAGGAAACCTTACGCAAGAAGAAGAGATCATTTTAAAACAAATCCTCTTTGAATTACGTATGCAATATGTCGATTTATCACAAAAACAAAAAAAGGATTAAGACATGAATTTGCATAACAATAAAAAATTAATTTTACTTTTTTTAAGCGTCATGGGCTTGAGCTATCTCGCAGGGGCTTATTTTTTTAGAGACACTCAACCGGTTGAACCATTTCATCAATCAGCCTCCAATCTTGTGTTGCCTCAAGCCATGAGTATTGCGCCTCCATCTAGTTTTGCGGAATTGGCCAAAAAGGTGAAACCGGCTGTTGTAAATATTTCCACCTCCAAGCAAGTAAAAGCTCGATCTTATAATCCTTGGGATTCCGATCCTTTTTATCGTAATTTTTTTCAACAGTCTCCACAAACCACTAAGAAGGCACCTTATTCTTTGGGAACCGGTTTTATCATTAATGAAAAAGGGGATATTTTAACGAATAACCATGTGATTGAGGGCGCTGACGAAATTGTGGTGAAATTAGAAGATGGTCAGGAGCTGGAAGCGAAAGTCGTAGGGCGTGATGAAAAATTGGATATTGCCGTCATTCAACCCGTTAAAGCGGGAACGTATCCTTTTGTGACTTTAGGAGATTCCAATGCGCTGGAAGTGGGAGATTGGGTTGTGGCCGTAGGAAATCCTTTCGGCTTAGGGCAGACAGTGACTTCGGGCATTGTCTCCGCCAAAGCCCGTGATATTGGGGCTGGCCCTTATGACGATTTTATTCAAACAGATGCGTCTATTAATCCAGGAAATAGTGGAGGACCTTTATTCAACGTTAATGGAGAAGTAGTGGGTATTAACTCTGCTATTATTGCGTCGGGCCAAGGTATTGGTTTTGCCATCCCTATCAACATTGCCAAGAAAGTGGTGCCACAACTTATTACCAGTGGAAAAATTTCCCGTGGTTGGTTGGGCATTTCTATGCGGGACATGGCGCCTGAAGAAGCGCAAAAAATAGGGTGGGATAAACCGATGGGCGCTGTTGTGACCGATGTGATTACTGGCGGGCCTGCCGCTCAGGCTGGTTTAGCCGTGGGTGATGTGATTGTAGGTTTTGCAGGTACGGATATTGTTAATTCCCATGCGCTTCCAACCCTTGTGGCGGATGCGGCACCGGGTTCTTCCGTGACGATTTCTTTTTTTCATCAAGGTAAAAAATATGAACGCACTTTAACATTAGGTTCTTCAGAACAAGCAGCTACTTTGGCTGCTGCAGGGAGCCGGGAATTATTAGGCATGACCGTACGTGACTTATCCCAGAGTGAAGCGGCCCAGCTACGGGTTCAAGGTGTTTTAGTAATGAATGTAAAGGGAGGAAGTGTATCGGAATCGGTTGGTATTCACAAGGGAGACTTATTGTTGGAAGTGAATGGCGCCTCTATTTCTGGGGTGAGATTTTTAGAAGACGTGTTGAGTAAAACACCTTCCGGTGGCGTGATGCGCTTGGGCTTAGCCCGCGGCCAGCAGATGTATTACTTTGTGTTTAGGAAAGAATGAGGATTGAGTAACTCTCCCTGGCCCCCTCTTATACTAAGAGGGGAAAAATTTTTCCTTCCCTTAACATAAGGGGAGATTAGGTGGGGTTAATCAATTAAGTCATCTATGAGAACAGACAAACTGACAACCAAAGCGCAGGAAGCCTTGAGTGATGCCCAAAATGCTGCTCTGGAACGCTCCCATCAACAAATGGAAGTGGAACATTTGCTGATGGCTTTATTAAATCAGAAAGACGGCATTATTGTTCCGGTGTTTCAGAAAATGGGGGTGTCCCTTCCCAGCATCACGCGTGATGTCGAAGCCGAATTAGGAAAATTACCCAAAGTTTCTGGAGCCGCTGGTGAATACGTTTCCCCTAAAATTCGTCTTCTTTTAAATCGTGCAGAAAAAGAAGCAGCCCAATTGAAAGATGATTATGTGTCC
The DNA here is from genome assembly GCA_964592255.1 of uncultured Nitrospiraceae bacterium. Lineage (GTDB taxonomy): Bacteria > UBA10199 > UBA10199 > UBA10199 > SBBF01 > CAZQCI01. Next base: position 2,512 of record CAZQCI010000020.1, read on the forward strand.
ACCGAACATTTAGTGTTGGCCATGGTAGAGGCTGCTGATACTAAGGCTGCTGATATTCTCAAAAAAAATAAAGTAACCCGAGAAGCGTTATTGCGCGCCTTAGTGGAAGTAAGGGGTTCTCAGCGTGTCACCGATCAAAATCCTGAAGAAAAATATCAGTCTCTTGAAAAATACGCCCGTGACTTAACTGCTTTGGCGTCTCAAGGAAAATTGGATCCGGTCATTGGTCGTGATGAAGAGGTGCGCCGTGTGATCCAGGTATTGTCGCGCCGGACTAAAAATAATCCTGTTCTTATCGGTGAGCCGGGAGTGGGTAAAACGGCTATTGTAGAAGGTTTAGCCATTCGGATTGCTCATGGAGATATTCCCGAAACATTGAAAAATAAAAAAGTAGTGTCCCTCGATTTAGGTTCGCTCATTGCCGGTGCTAAATTTCGCGGAGAGTTTGAAGATCGTTTGAAAGCAGTGCTTAAAGAAGTGTCTCAATCCAACGGGCAGATTATTTTGTTTATTGATGAATTACATACTCTCGTGGGTGCAGGTTCTGCAGAAGGTGCGATGGATGCCTCCAATATGTTAAAGCCCGCTCTGGCTCGTGGAGAACTCAAATGCGTAGGCGCCACAACCCTCGACGAATACCGCAAGCATATTGAAAAAGATGCGGCACTTGAACGTCGTTTTCAACCCGTGTTGGTAGGCGAGCCCACAGTGGCTGATACCATTGCTATTTTGCGTGGTCTTAAAGAACGGTATGAAATCCACCACGGCGTTCGCATTCAAGACTCCGCTCTTGTGGCAGCGGCCACCTTATCGCATCGCTACATCAGTGACCGTTTTTTGCCAGATAAAGCCATCGATTTAGTGGATGAAGCAGCATCCAAACTTCGCATCGAAATTGCTTCTCTGCCTTCTGAAATCGACGAGATCGAACGAAAAATCACTCAGCTCCAAATTGAAAAACAAGCACTTACTAAAGAGTCAGATCCTGCTTCCAAAGATCGTTTGAAAAAGTTGGAGGCTGAATTGGCGCAATTGAAAGAAAAATCCAGTGCCATGAAAGCCCATTGGCAGAACGAAAAAGAGGGGATTGCCCGTATTCGAAAAATTAAGGAAGACATAGAGCAAACAAAATTGTTGGCCGAAAAAGCGGAACGTCAAGGTGATTTGAATAAAGCTGCGGAATTAAAGTATGGTCGTTTGCATGAATTGGCCAAAAAGTTGGATGAAGAAAATAAAAAACTCTCCGACATTCAATCGGGCCAAAAAATGCTTAAAGAAGAAGTGAGTGAAGAAGATATTGCCGAAATTGTGGCGCGTTGGACGGGGATCCCTGTTTCACGCATGTTGGAAGGGGAAGCTAAAAAATTGCTACACATGGAAGAGCGCCTTAAACTGCGTGTTGTGGGGCAGGATCACGCTATTGTTAAAGTCGCTAACGCTGTCCGTCGGGCACGTGCCGGTTTGCAAGATGTCAACCGTCCCATTGGATCCTTCATTTTCTTAGGCCCTACAGGAGTTGGAAAAACTGAAACGGCCAAGGCCTTGGCAGAATTTTTATTCGATAATGATCAAGCGATGGTGCGCATCGATATGTCGGAGTTTATGGAGAAGCATTCGGTAGCACGTTTGATTGGGGCACCTCCCGGTTATGTGGGTTACGAAGAAGGCGGCTATCTAACGGAAGCCGTTCGTCGCCGCCCTTATGCTGTTATTCTTTTGGATGAAATTGAAAAAGCCCATCCGGATGTTTTTAATATTTTGCTTCAAATATTGGACGACGGACGTTTAACTGATGGCCAAGGTCGCACCGTTGATTTTAAAAATTCCGTCATTATCATGACCAGCAATGTTGGCTCTCAAGTTTTACTTGAATCGGGAGATCGAAAAAAAGCGGAAAAAGAAATTTTGGCTATGCTCAAAAATACGTTTAAACCAGAATTTTTAAATCGTATCGACGATATTGTCTTTTTTAATCCTTTGGGTGCCGATCAAATCCGTAAAATTGTTGATGTGCAAATTCAACATCTTCAATCTTTGCTGGAAAAAAGAAAGCTTGCCCTTGTTTTTTCACCTGAAGCGCTCGATCTGTTGGCTCGTACCGGTTATGACCCAGCTTTTGGGGCCCGTCCCTTGAAGAGGACTATTCAAAAATTAATTCAAGATCCTTTGTCTTTAGAAATTCTTGCTGGTAATTTTAAAGAAGGAGATTCCATCCAAGCCACACTCGGTAAAAATGAAGATATTATTTTTAAAAAGAATTAAATTGCTAAGGCTCCTCGTAATGTCACCGACATGCCCCCTGTGATCATGAGGTCTACAGAGTTTTGACCCATCTCTTCAGGTGAAGTCGTGTTGTCTTCTTTATCAAAGCCTATTTCTTTGAGTAATTCTTTTAAGTTCGACTTATTGCCCCTCTGATAGGCTTCTAATAATTTTTCAGTCGTGTCTGTTTCTAGATTAGTGAGATCTATGTTTTTATTGAAGAGCTCGCTTAAGGCTTCCGCGAGAAATTGTCTTATGTCTCTTGTATCTGTTTGTCCTGTAGGAGTTAGCCTTTCCGGAGAAGCGAAAGCTTGGTTGGGCTCACTTGGTATTGCCAATGCCGGCCGCTGCGGTTGTTGTGCACGCATGGGAGAAGGAGGGGGTGTTGCCAAAGTCTCCTCTTGATAAGTTAAAGACAAAAGAGCTGTTGCAGCTAAGAATTTAATTTCAGGCCCCAATGCTGCGTCTTGATCTTGCTTACGTCCTTTAGGGTTTAAATAAAGCCGTTCATACAACGGAATTAATTCTTCACCTTCATCACCTAACATTAATGTAAGTTGAAAAGCATGATTGAGTTCTGCTCGGTTAGTATAAATTATGGCATCGTCTAATTGTTTTATGAGTTGCTCTTTTATTCTGTTAACCACCCGTGCCGTTTCTATTTTATGTTGCGCTAAAAACATATAGGCCGCGTTCACTTTTTCTAGCGAAGGTCTTTTGAGAGGTTTAAGAATCCGATAAGCCAAATTTCGTACATCTTTCTGATCAGCCGCAAGGATGATGTCTAAAGCTTCTTGGCTTGATTGAATTGTTAATGCAGTTTCCGTCTCTTTATTTTCTGGTGGATTGATGAGTTCACTAATCACTTCAAGGTATTTTGCTTTTGATGGAATGGATTCCAATAACTGTTTTGAAGCCTGTGGATGGCTTTTTGAAAAATAAAAATAATAAGGGAGTAGGCTGCTTCTTAATTCTGAATTTGTTAAAAGAGAGGTGATTAAAATGTCTCTTGAACTGGAGGCTATTAAGTATTTTTTATTTTTTAACCGATGTTCTGGTTTAGGTGGGTTTCTGCTTTCTGAAGTCATGCGTCTTATCAAAAGGTGTAATCGGCGATCCTCATAGCTTAATAAAAGAAAACGATGATAACGCGGAGCATGATCTTCCGTAAAATCGATCAATTTTCTTATAAGCACGTCTGTGGATGGAGGAGTAATTTCACTATGCATGGTTCTTAAACCAAGATTGATAGTGTACTGAGCGGTAGAATTTATTTCCAAATCTGGTTGTAAAAAAGCTTTTTCTAATTGTTGAGTAATCCATGTCATGGGCCGCATGCTTGCCAGATAAGACCAACAAGGGTGTGACAGAATTGTCAAAAATAGATGACAGAGTATAAAGAGTAGATTTAAAGCGCCACAGTCATGGCAGGGCTGGCAAAGGTAAGGGCTCCTCCATATAAAGCCTCCACAGCAGCATTGTTGTTGGGGTTTGTTTGTGTTGTGGGCGTACCAGCGTTTGTTGAGAGATGAATCCCGATGCGGGCTAACATGGCTCGTGCGATTTGTGGGCTTCCATTCTCTAGGGCTTCTTGAATATTTAGCACAGTATCAACATCCACGCCTGTTAAATCGACGTCTTCCCTCAGGGCTTCGGCAAGTCTTGTTGCTACATTTTGGGCTAAATGATCCGAAGATGATTCTACAGTCACCAAGGTTCTTGTAAGGTTTTGGCCCCCTCTTGGAGGAGGGGTTGAACGGTGAGGTGTTGTCGCAGTCTCTTGTCCCTTTGTTGGAGGTGGCTCTGAGGTAGCAGGAGAGCTTGCGTCCGCTTCACTTTCTTTAATGAGATGCAGTAATGTGCCTGCAGCGAGTAGCCTGATTTGAATGGCCAGTTTTTGTCTGTTATTTTTATCTTGCTTGAAGGTGTTGGTATGGATGTACAACTGCTGAAAATTTGGAATTAAAGACTTTCCTTTAGGGCCTAAGCTGACGGCTAACTGGGCGGCATATTGAAGTTTACCCAAATCTGTTTCGGGAATGTTCAGCCTCAACTGGTCCGCGATAATATCTTGAACTTGTTGCAAGACAAACGCTTCTTGCCCTTGCTTGCCCAAGATAAAGGTGCAGGCCGTAAACTGTTCTGTCGTTAACTTGTTGTCGGTGCTTGTGAGGACATTCTCAATCCATCTTCGGGTTTTTCCTTGTTTGGTAGAACGAATGTATTTGCGACAGTATTTCTCGCAATAGTCCATCAGAAAACTAAAATCTTCTGATGATAGAAGTGTGCGGAGGCTGTCATGAGGATATTCCGCTAAAAAAGCTAAGCTCATGTCCCGCCGGGTTTGCGTCGTATAGGAATAGTCATCCTCTTTACTGGGAAGAACAGTGTCTCTTAATACTTGAATGGCAATGGATGCGAGTCTTGTTTCAGGAGAGGGAGCTTCTCCTTTCTTTTTTCTCAAAAAATATTGCCGACCTAATATCATCAGTAGAAGAGAGCGGTGAGGAGGGTATGTCTCCTCCAAAATGGTAGTCACTAATCGGGCATGTTGATTGTCGTCTAAAATAGTCTCCTGTATGTAAAGGAAAATGAGAGCGCTCTTTCGTTCTTTCGATTCATTTTTGATTTCAGCTTTTCTGAGGTTACGATCGATCAAGCCTTTGGCATGTACAGAGTGGGCTGCGAGATACATGGCTTCAAACCCTGTTCGGGGGTTGCCTGCAAAACCCCGGTTCATTTCTATTAAGTCCCCGATATTGGTTTTGTCGGCATAAGCAATGAGTGTTCTCAGTGTTGTGTTGGTTGCTTTACGGATATCGGGTCTTGCAAAAAAATCGTCCCAACTTTCTGTCACACTCCATTCAACCAGTCCCAGAGCGTGAACGAGGGGAAGGTAAGGAGCCTCTCTTAACGCAATAGGTGTAAGTTTGTGTGGTATTAAATCGGGAATAGCTTTTTGCCCCGTAGCCCCCGCACGGCCTAGGAGAGCAATCGCCTTAAGGCGGATGTTTCCACGCAATGTAGGAATGAAAGTTCCGGGATTTTTTATGACGCTAATAAGTGCGTCAATAGTTTCTTGATCAAAACCAGTAGCCGCACTAGGGGTTTCAGCATCTGTTAGTTTCTCCAGTTCTCTTAACGCCTGTAGTTTTTTCCAGCCCCATGGGTTTTTTAGTTGTTTCGGGATGTCTCCCACCTCCCAGGTTTTTGTGGAGAGTTCATGTGAGTTACGTGCCGCAACAGCTTGCAGAAAACAAACGGCTTTTCTTGTTTTGCCGTAGAGTGAAAAAAGACGGGTCGACTTTTCTTGATATTTTAAGAAGGCATCCACCTCTGCTGGAGCGGTTTTTTTGCCGGGAGTTTTTATTTTGTAACGCAATAATTCTTCGAGCTCTCCTTGTGTTTCTTCTAAAGCTAACTGGAGTTTTGGAAGAATAGGGAGTGCGGCTTCTTCTATCTCCATCAGGCCATCAAGAGCGGCCAAAATAGCTTTAGGGGAATCAGTTCTTCTTTCCGCTGAAGAAATTAAATTCGCATAATAACCAAGTGCTTCTTCAACATGATCGCGGTTTCCCATTTTCCACAGGGCCCTACGGATAGCTACTGCTGATTCGGGTTGATTCCAGTTGAGCCAACTTTTGAAAGCATTGATGATTTTTGGGGTATCCACTTCTTGATAACCTACGGTTTCTAACAGGTCACAAATGGCTTGGGCATTGTGTTGGTTAGGGAGTAGCTCATCCACAATCTGGGAAGCAATTTCCGGGTACCTCTTGAGAACAGGGGCATAATAATGGAGAGCTTCTTTTCTTTCTGCGGATCCTTTTAAAATGTAGTAGCGAAGAAGATCGATGGTTTTTTCTTCAAGGGTTGTATTTTTGGAAGGCCAAGAGGGAGCCGTATCTCCCATTCTTATTGCCTGTGTTTGTAAGGCAGACAACAGGCGGGTTTCTGCAAAAAAAGGTTTAATCCTGTTGTAGAAGTTGGGAAAACGCGCCTCAATATCTTCCAGATAGATATTTGTTTGAGCGGAGTTATCATATTGTAAAGCTAATAAGGCTTTGTAGGTGTCATCTTGGGCTTGTGTGTCACTGCCGAGGTCGTGAGTGAGGAGCTGGTTGAGTGTAGCAATGGGGTCCATAACAAGTTTTAGGGTATTTTTCTGATTATCGCAGAGTATTCAAAAAAGTTGTTTTAAAAAACACTAAAACGCCACAGCCATGGCAGGGCTGGCGAAGGTCAGGGCGCCTCCATATAAAGCCTCCACAGCAGCATTGTTGTTGGGGGCGGTTTGTGTTGTTCTCGTGGCCGAGTTTGTTGAGAGGCGAATCCCGATGTGGGCTAACATGTCTCGTGCGGCTTGTGGGCCTCCATTCTCTAGGGCTTCTTGAATGTTTTGCAAAATATCAGCATCCACGTCTGTTAAATCGACCTCTTGTCCCAGGGCTTCGGCAAGTCTTGTTGCTACATTTTGGGCTAAATGATCCGAAGATGATTCTTCAGTCACAACAGCTCTTGCAATATTTGAAGAGGTCTCCTGTGCACTTCTTGCTTCATCTCTTCGACTCGAAGGTATGGAAGCGGCTGTAGGAGAGCCTTGTTGACTTGTTGGAGGTACTTCCACATCACTATTAGCTGCTGGTAGTTTAAAAAGAGACCACAACGTGGCGGCAGCTATTAATTTAATTTCTGTTTTTTCTTTATGATCACAATACACACGCTGAAAATCCGGGATTAACACCACAGCTGCCGGACCTATGCTTGACGCCATAAAAGAGGCTTGGCTCACTGCATTTCTTAAATCCCTACCTGTTGTGGGTGCCTTAAGATACTGCCGTATTTGTTTTAAGGCAGGTTGGGGCTCTCCTAGCTTAGCTAAGAGAATATAGAATCTATTGAGTTGCACCTCTGTTCTGTAGACTTTCCCTTGTAATCTTTTGATGGTTCTTTCGATTCTGGAAGCAGAATAGTCTGTATCGGTTTTTACTATTTCTTCTTCGCAATATTTTTTTATAGCTTCACGTTCTTCCGGTGACAAACGTTCATTTAAATCTTGAATAGGGGCATTTTCTAACATCATCACAACTGTGGAGATGGCTTCATCAAGTTTGGACCCTAATTGTTTTCTGCCTTTTTTGGTTTGGATTGCTTGAATGATGGAAGCGGCAGGGCGAATCAGTCTTGGATCAGTAACCATGTCCCCTGTATTTTTTTCTTCTTCTCTATCAGATTGCATGTCTAAAATTTTTAACATCCAAGCTTTATAGAATAAATCGGACTCTGTGCATGCTGCCTCAATAAAACGATTTTTTTGATCTGGGGTGAATAAGGTGTGTTGGTTTTCTAAAAAAGACAATGCCGCTTTGCGGCGTGTGTCCTGAGGGTCGATGGCAACGTCGATCATGTACTCTACAGTGCTCAGCAAGATGATGCTTGTATAAGCCATCAATTCCATGCTGATGGCTGAACCTGGATTTCTGCTGTTCTTTACGCGATTTTCTATATCCCTTATGGTGGGTGCATTTGCATAACGCATCAGAACTAGAAGTGTGTCAGGGTTGTCAGCGTAACCGATTAAGGTTGGCAAGAACTCTTGGGCGTGAGCCCCACCATGCGCGAGTAATTCCAAAGTCAATTTCCGAATTGTTCCCGGAAAAAAAGGGCCTGGTTTGTCCAAAATGGCCATTAAAGCGTCTACGGTATTTTTATCCCATGTGGTGGCAACGTCAGCCTTGCTTGCTGATCTGTCTAAAGGTCTTAGGTTTCCCCATGCTCTTGTTTCATTCCATACTGCTGATAAGACTCTATTGTTTAACTGTAAGACTGATAAATCCATTAAGCTCATGAGCTTGTCTCTTAATCCGGGGCTCTTTAATCTTTGTACAATTTTTTCCACTTCAAACGCGACAGGATCAACGGGTATATCAAGTGAAGAAGCCAGGCCTTCTAAGCCAGCAATGGTCTCTTTTAATCTTTGAAACTTATCCTCTGTTGGATTTAAGGTGGTTAATAGTTTGCGTAATCGAGGCAGGGCAGGATTTGCATATTTTTGCATGGCTTGTAGACCCTGTAGGCCAGCATAAAAAAGTTGAAGGTTGGTTCCTATGAGCTGATCAAAATAATAATTTCTTGTTTCATCCAGGTCGCTACGGTCGCCCAATGCCCATAATGTTTGTCGAATGGCCATGCCATCAACAGGGTTTTCAACGTCACGCCACGAGTTGAGAACCTCTATTGTTTTATCGGTATCAATACCTTGGTAATGTAGGGCTCTTAAAAGCCTATGAACGGCTTGTGCGTTTTGTTTTGATTTCAACAAATCATCCAAAACTGTTTGTGCTATTTCAGGATTATTCCTTAAAACTTTGTGATAGGCCTTGATAGCGTTTTCTGCATTTTGTGGTGTGTCAAGATGAGCACGTAGCACATCGACAAGAAGAGACTCTACAAGGGTTGGTTCTGGAGGAGTTGTTCTTACACCTTGAGTATTTCCTATTGATGGAGTGTTCCCAAAGTGGCCGGGTCTTTTTGTTCTAATTGTGTGAGAGTCGCTAGTGCTTCGGTTTGGTGTTCTGCGTCGGTGTCTATACTTGATGTTAGAAGACGGTCTAGAGTGGTTGTAGTTTCTGAAACAGACATAAATTTTTAAGAAAAATCGTCATCCCATAATGTATTTATACGAGATCCGTTTTTCTTTAACTTGGGTCCCGATTTACATCGGGGTGACGAGTGCGCTTAGTTGCCCGCTTTCCTCATGTTGGTATTGCGAACAGATTATTTTCAACTCGCATTTTTGTTATATAATATTGTTTATCGCTTGCTGGATGAAAAGGTTGCTTTTTTTTTTACATAAAAACGCAACTTTTTTGACTCTGTTCCGATAACGTTCAAAGATTAATAAAATCCTTCAATTAACCCATTATGACTGACCCCATTGAATTAAGCCAAATGGCTTGGGTAGACCGTGTCGCTTTATTGCCTCTAGCTCAACTGGAGGCTGTAGCCCAAGACTTGGAAGCTGGTGGAATCCCGCCTGAAGAGATTGCCGCTTTTCGAGCACGTTTTCTCCCCCCAAGTTTAGATGCCAGACCCTTGGCTGTGAGGTTGCATGAAGGGCCACCGTTGTCTCAAGACGTTATCCGTCGGTCCTCCCAATTTTTGTATGATTGGACAACTGTGGAAGGGTTTAGGCAATTGACTGCTGCTGATGATGGGGTGGTGTGGTTAGGAAATCACAAAATATTGGTTTTGGAATCCAAGAACTATGCTGGATTTTTTATAATTACCGAAATTGATGGCCGCTTATATGGGACAGTTTTTTCCAGGCCAGCGATATCAACTTCTGCTGCGTGGCATGATGCGATGGTAGACAGTGAGCTGGCTTATCGTACAGTAAGAAAAACTCTTCGGGGAAAAGATGAACATTTTGTTGGGGTTATATCTCATGCTTTAATGGGCGGAGGCTCCCGAAGAGTTTTTTCGAGACAGCCTGTTTTTATACCTAATGGAGAGGGGGTTTTTAGATTAAATTATCCTGTCAATCAAGATGGGGATCAAGTGAACATTGAAATGAGACCCCTTTTTAAGGGCCACACCTTGCCTAGTGGTGCAAGGTTTGTAGTTAATAGAAACCAGGTTACTATAAAGCCAGCTTCTGTGAGAAGAGGAGAGCCTGCAGCTTACCATTTTAAACCCTACCGCTCTATGCCGACTGGTTTTTGGGAGGCGTATATTCCCATTGCTCAAGCAAACGGACCCTCTTATTTTTATGGTAATGCTAATGGAGTTAAATGGCCTTTTATTTTTTTAAGCCCCCCTCAACCGGGGCTTCCTTTTGTTATCTGTACATTTCGGGCGGTAGGTTATGCTTATTTCAGTTTAGTAGATCCTAAAAAAAATCCAGAAATTTATTACCGAGTGACTCATCTGTTGTTGCGCGGGGAAACCGATATTAAAGATAGTGCTCTGACCCAAGAATTGATGAGTTTACCAAGTTTTGATTTATTAGCGTTAGCTAGAGAAAGAGATGGTCAATGGCAGGAGGGGAGTTTTGAAAATCGACATGACACTCATGCGGAGCATCGTCTTACATTAGATGCCGATGGATTGGTCTTACGTTCACGTCGTGACGGCGTCGAAGACCCCTCCCAAGTTTTTACCCTTTTAACGACAAGACTTTCTAAAGATTACGTCCCTCATTACGAATTTTATACCGCGGCCTGGTTTAATGCATTGCCCGATGATGCCCCAGGAGTTTTTTACGATGATCGTAAAAAATTTGTGGTGCGCCTAGCTCCTGGAAAAGGTGGGGTTCTTATTTTTGCACTTAACCGGTCAGGACAATTAGTGATGGGGCGTATGACTGTTGATAGAAATAAGATTTTGGATAATGCACAGGTTGCTGTGGGACAGTACACAGCTAACTTTGAATTGTTTTCCGATGTCGATCAAAATGTATTAGTAGCAGAACACGATCCTGAACTTGTTCAAATTCAGTTTTTAAAAGTGCTTGTAGCAAGCCTAAAACAAGAGGGGCGAAGAGAGATAAACAGTGGTGTGCTTGCTGAAACTTATTTGGAAACTGATAGAGAAGGAGAATATCCCATATATTTAGGTATTCCCGGAGGACAAAGGCTGCCTCTTGTTTTTAGAAGATTTTTTCCATTTGGTTTGCGAGCACCTTTTAGCACTTATCGTGTTAATGGCCCGGATGTTGTCTGGCTTGATAATAGTGGAGGTGAAAAAGCCAAGTTTAGTGAGCCAAACCAAAAATTGTTAGATGAATTGGAACTTAGCTTACTTGTGCCTCAAGAGGAGGGGCAGTCTGTCCTTGCAGATGATGTTTCTCAGAGAGAAGGGTTACCATCTGTAGAAGGTCCAAGAGACGCAGGAAAACAAACAACAGGAAAAAGACCTGGAAGAACTGGAAGAGGAGCAAGCCCAACTACACCACCGCCTGTATCTAAAACAGTACAAGCCCTGCAAAAACCCAATTTGGTTACCCCTGTCACACGAGTTTATTTTGGTCTAGTGCGTAAGAAAGATATCACTCAATGGGTTAAAGCAGACGGTTCTGATCTTTGGTTTAAGGTTGGGTTTTATGGTGAGTCTGTTTCTGATTTAACGTGGAAAACCTTATTTCATCAGGTTCCTCCAGATTCTTATTTGGAAATTCGTTGGGGTGCGGAAGAAGGTGTTTCTACTATTTATACAATGCGCGCCAATACGGATGGGGGTTTATTGCTTGAAGCCCCCAGTGGTTCTCTTTTGTTAAGAAGTGCGGGAGATACTTATTCTTTAAATATTACCGATCCAGATAGTGAACTTGGTCAATGGATGTCTGGCTTGCCTCGGCCAGTCCTTCATTT
>CAZQCI010000020.1:14154-29693 GCA_964592255.1 uncultured Nitrospiraceae bacterium
GGTAGTTTGGGAGCAGGTCAAAGATTACTAGATTATGTGACAGGGGTATTAGGGGACGAAGATATTTTGTTGCCAACAGAGATTGTGACGCCCGATGATCAAGGGCATTGGTCAATCCCTTTGCCTTTTAATCCTCAAAACGATGAGAAAACAGCAGGTCTTATTTCAAAATTACAAGCCGGTGTTCGTGCTTTACCTTTTTTTCTAACAGCAAACGCGAGTGCACCTTTTAGCCCTTCCAGCAATTTACCTCGTAGTCGTGTGGAACGAGAAGCCCGTCGCTTGTTGGAATTACGTGATCAGTGGATAGAATTATTACCGATGTATTTACAAGATTTAGAAGCTCAACTTTTAGAACTGGAAACAGCTTTTGCAGATTTTGAAATTTTAGATTCTGAAGACCAGCAGGCTACCTTAGATTTAGCCGATGAAATGTTTCAATCTGTTGGCCCTGATGAGAAGTTGGATCCTAACTATTCTTGGGCTTGGGGGGATCTCATCGTATTGGCCGATAATCCTGGTGATGTTTTGGAAGCGCGTGATCCTCTTCTCACACTTCTTCAAAACTTAAAACAAACTGTGGCTCGTTACGATATGTGGTCCGATCGAATTGAAACGGAAAGGACACGCTTGCTTTCCATGGCTTTGGATCCATCGGGGTTATCAAGTTCTGTTGAGGCAGATGCCCCAAAAGCTTCAAAACTTATTTCTTTAGCAGGTGTCCGCGCAGAAAGAAGAGCCCGTGCCGCGGCACGAAGAGAAAGACAAGCGCAACGGGAAGCTGGTCTTCCACCTGCTCGTACCATTGCAACAGGGAATGGTTCGGTGGAGGTTCAACCTGTGAGAACTCATCGCAGATCCAATGGGGTGACTCAAGAGCCGCAAGATCCACAAAATAGTATTCTTGTGGATGGTGTCCATACCTATGTTGTTGGCAGCCTAGCCCTGCAACCGGAGGTAGTAGCTCCACAAGTAGTGACTCAAGCAGAAACCGTACCTTCTGATAATGGGGATAGTCGGATTATTGAAGTACTCAATCGGTTTGGGTACGATGTAGATCAGGCATGGCTGAGTGATATGGATCCTACTCACAAGGAAGAATTAAAGAAGATTGTTCTGGTCGCCGAGGCAGGAGACATGACCCAAGAAAATTTTGATACGGCAGTTAATCGACTGCTTGGTCTCCAACATGTCAAGCCGGGTGATCAAGTCCCCTTACGGAAGCAAGTTCTTCAATTTCCAGGAGCCGTGGTTATGCCTGCGGCAGCAATGGACATAGCTCCTTTATTACGAGTATAGTAGGTCCATGCTTTCTGTTTTCCCTCAATATGGGCTTCCTGTTAAAGCCGGTTTGGATGAATTAAGCCAAACGGATTGGGCTCAGATTGAAAAATTTATCAAAGATAAATCCTGGTATTTTCAAGATCCTGTTTTAACAGCGGATAGGGCGGATCCTTTGTTATCGCAACCTATTCCTTATGGACGCTTTATGTTGGGTTTTGATTTTCATCTGACGCCACAAGGTCCACGCTTGATTGAAATCAATACCAATGCGGGTGGACTGGCTACGGTATTTCATCTGGAAAGTGACTGCGGAGAAGCCGACATTGTTAAACGTTTGTTTATTAATGCGCTTCTTCAGGAATTTTATTTGGCCGGCCGTGTTGGTAAGCCCGTCCATGTGGCCATTGTGGATGATGATGTGACATCTCAATTGCTGTTTCCTGAAATGAAAGCCTTTGCCGTTCTTCTCGAAGAAGTTGGTATCTCTACGTGTGTGGTCTCGCCCGAAGAATTAGAATGGGACGGACACAATCTTTCTTGGTGCCAGAAAAAAATCGATTTTGTTTACAATCGCTTGGTTGATTTTCGTCTCCAAAATCCTTCGCATCAAAAAATTCGCGAGGCCGCACTTCAAGGAAGCGTTGTGCTTAGTCCTCATCCCGCAGCCTATGTGCGGGTAGCGGATAAGCGTAATTTGTTACGTCTGAAACATCCGTTGGTACCGGAGGCTCATCTTTTTTCTGAGCGAAGTGTTGACGCATGGGCGGCCGATAAGTCCAATTGGGTTTTTAAGCCGGCCGATCGTGCAGGGGCTAAAGGTGTTTACCGCGGTGATAAAATTAGTATCACTAAATTGCGCGGACTGCCGTCGGATACCCTCGTACAAGAATTTGTTCCTCCCTCCGTCAGCCCAGAAGGGACTAAATTCGATATTCGTATTTTTACCCGTGATACTGATATTCTCGGTATTGCCGCACGTCATTTTACCGGACAAGTGATGGAAATGCGTTCCGTAGGTGCCGGCTTCCGCAAGGTTCTTCCTCAAAATACCTGCTGCTTTACAATGATGGTTGACAAAAAAGCTCTGGGGCTCGATTAACACTTATTTCTTGAAGAATATCCTAACTGTCATTGCGATCCACCTGTAGGTGGAGAAGCAATCCATGATTCTGGATCGCCACGGTCCGTTGGACCTCGCGACGACGATATGCATTTTTTTATTTTCTTAATTATTTTTTGGTTGTTGCCGCTTGTCTCGCATGCCGATAGCTCCAAGCTTGAACCTATTACCGTCACCGATACCGCAGATTCGGAAACTAAGGATGTGACGGCCTCCAGTACTGTGATTCATACAAAGTCTTATCAGCGGCATGCGTCAACCTTGTCGGAAGTATTGGAGCAACAGCCGAGTATTCATACGACACGCTTTGGGGGGTTGGAAGATTTTACCTCCATTTCCATTCGTGGTTCCGCATCTGACCAAGTGGGGATTTTTTTAGATGGCATTCCCTTGAATACGGCGGCTTCCAACGACGTGGATCTTTCTATTTTGGATTTAGATTCCATCGATTCCATCGAAATTTATCGGGGTTCTTCGCCTTTGGCTTTAGGAGCCTCTCCTGTGGCTGGAAGTATTTTGCTCAATTCAGGAGTGTTGAAAAAAGGGGAGCATCTTACGGCCTCTGTCGGTTATGGTAGTTTTAATACGGTTAAAAATTCTGTTTCGTATTCACACAAAAAAAACCGATTTGGTTTTTTTATTTCTAATTCCTACAGTCGTACCGATGGTGATTTTTCTTTTTTGGATGACAATGGAACTCCTGTTAATAAAGCGGATGATCAAGTGACTCATCGACAAAATAATGCCTCTCAAAAAATTCATCCTTTTTTAAAATTAACCTACGATTTTGATGAAAAAACCCATGTCGAGTGGATTCAACATTTTTTTAGAAAAGATAGTGGTGTTCCGGGCTTGGCTGCCAATCAATCTCAAACGGCTAATTTAGATACAACCTCTTATTTTACTGCTTTTAAAATTGCGCGGGATTCTTTTTTTACCCCTAACCTGTCTTGGGAACATGTAATGACTTTTCGGTTTTTAAAAAATCAATATGCCGACCTGAAAGGGGAAATTGGCTTAGGAGGTAGACAAGATAACGATGATGTGACCCGTTTATTTGGTAATCAAACTACTTGGCGCTATGCTTTGGGGAACCATCATTTGTTGAGTACGGTTTGGTCTTACCAATTAGAAACGTATTTGCCTAAAAATTATTTGGTTTCTCCTTCCGTAGGGGCGATGAGTCGGCGGCATACCTTGTGGTTTGCTTTGGGGGATGAAATAGATTTGTTGGATCATCGTCTTTTTTTAAGTCCGCAAATCAGTTCGGTGCATGTGTTGAACCAAATTAATAATGATGATCCTTCTTTTTTAACTCCGGCTACATTTAAAGATTCCCAAACACATCATGCCCTAGCAGGAAAACTAGGGGCTAAAGGTGTTTTATTTCCGTGGCTGACAGCGATGGGTAATGTTTCTCGTGGCCATCGCTTTCCTACATTTGCTGAGTTGTTTGGTGACCAAGGTGGGGTGGTGGGAAATCCTTTTCTGGATCCTGAAAAAAGTTGGAATTGGGATGCGGGCCTTAAATTCAAAGGAGTGATTGCCAAACAAAAGGGAAGTCTTGAAGTTTCTTATTTCGAGCATAAGACGGACGATTTGATTTTGTTTGAGCAAAAAGGGGGTTTTGCCAGGGCGGAAAATATCGGTTCAAGTCGGGTTCGGGGTTTGGAAACGGCGGCCAGCCTTACTTTGTGGAAAAAATTATTATGGCAGATGAATTATACGTACCAAGATCCCCGCGATTTGACGACTCAACGCTTTCTTCCGGGGCGTCCCCACCAAGAGTTTAATTCTCGTTTTACCTTTGATTTTAAAAAATGGAATGCAACCGTTGGCTTGAATTGGCAGGATAAGATGTATTTAGATCCACTCAATACGCGGGTGGTGACTTCGCGCGTTCTTTTAGATAGTGGTATTTCTTATCAACCTTTCCAACATTGGACGTTTTCTTTTGAAGGAAAAAATTTAACGGATAATCAAGTTGTCGATGTTGTGGGTTTTCCTCTCCCGGGGCGTAGCTTTTTTGGGCGTGTGAGTTATGATTTATGAACAATGATGTTATTGCGAACAACTAGCGGGAGTGAAGCAATCCAAAGTTTTGGTTGGGCACGTCGGGCCTGTGGTCTGCCTGGCCATGACGATATTTTATGAAATTCTTTTTATTTCTATTTTTTATTTTTTCTCCCTCCTTAGTTTTTGCGCAAGGTGGCATTGTTTCTCTTAAACCTAATATGACAGAAATTGTTTTTGCCTTAGGTTTGGGAGATAAAGTTGTTGGGGATACTACTTATTGTGATTATCCGGAGAAGGCTAAAAAAATAACCAAAGTAGCGGACTATGTTCATGTGGATGTGGAAAAGGTGATGGCTTTAGCTCCTGACTTGGTTCTTAACTCCATCGAAAATAATAATAAGAAAGAAGTAAATTTTTTACAGGAACAGGGATTGAAGGTTTCTTTGTATCCTTTTGGTCGTTTAAGTGATGTGATGCAATCTATTAAAAGTTTGGGTCGTGATTTGGGTGTTGCCGATCAAGGTGAGAATTTAGTCAAGGAACTTCAATCTGGCTTAGAAGCCTTGAAAAACAAGTTACAACCCCGGGCCAATGAAAAAGTACTCATGATTGTGGGGGTGCGTCCTTTGGTGGTGGTAGGGGGGAATAATTTTTTGGATGATGTGTTGCAGTATCTCCAGCTTGATAATGTAGCAAGGGATTCTCGTCTTCGTTACCCTAATTATAGTGTGGAACAAATGATTAAAAGTGCCCCGACGGTGATTATCGATATGACCATGGGGAGTGAAAAAAACGATGCCCAACGCTCTTTAGAATGGTATCAGCAATATAGTTCTATCCCGGCTGTTAAAAATGGTCGGGTCTATTTTTTAGATATGGGTGATTTTAGAGCCTCTCCCCGTTTGGTGGATGGGGTGAAAAAGTTGGTTGAGGCGTTGAATCATTGAGGTATTGACTACCATGCATCAAGTTCTTTCATTGAGACGTTGGCTTCTTATCAATTTTTCTCTTTTTTTGTGCCTTGTTTTTGTTGTGCTTCTTTTTTCTTGTGCCGGTTCTCCTTTTATTCATCCGTCTCTTTTGTTGTCAGATCCTCAATCGGCTTTAGCGGATATTTTTTGGCATGCGCGGTTGCCTCGGCTTTTGTTGTCTGTGTTTGTTGGTATGGCTCTTTCTTCAAGCGGTGTGGCGTTTCAGTCTTTATTGCGTAACCCTTTGGCGGATCCTTATATTTTAGGTGTTTCCGGTGGGGCAGCCTTGGGAGGTGTGTTGGGGGTGGCGCTGCATTTGTCGTTTCATTATGTGCCGTTGATGGCTTTTGTATTTGCATTAGGTTCAGTTTTTCTTATCTATCGTTTGGCTCAAGTGCAGGGGAGTCTCCCGGCGTATTCCTTATTATTGACGGGTGTGATGTTTAACGCGTTTGCTTTTGCGCTGATTCTTCTTATTAATTCTTTAGTTTCTCTTGGGGAAGCCCATCAAATTTTGTATTTATTGATGGGTTCTCTGGATGCCCAGCCGCTTGAACCTGTGCTCTGGGTGGGGGCTCTCATTCTTATCGGTTTTCTTATTTTAATCAGCCAAGTCTCCCACATGAATGTGATTTCTTTAGGAGAGGAGCCAGCCACTCAATTAGGTCTTTCAGTCGATCGTCATCGTAAACTTATTTTTCTATCTTCTTCCATCATGGTGGGGGCAGCGGTTTCTTTAAGTGGATTGATTGGTTTTGTGGGTTTATTTGTGCCCCACGTGGTGCGGCTTTTCTTCGGTTCTGACCATCGTTTGGTATTGCCCGCGTCTGCGTTAGGTGGAGGTATTTTTTTGGTATCGTGCGATTTTTTATCCAAAACTCTTTTTTCGGGAGCCTCCCTTCAAACCCAATTACCTGTGGGTGTAGTGACAGCTCTCATAGGTGGACCTCTTTTTGTTTATTTGATGAAAAAGCAGGAGCGAGAATAAATATTTTAAAAACGTCATTCCAGCAATGATGCTCTAAAAGAATTTCTTTGGAAAAAATAGGGGTCCATTTTTAAAGTAAACTTGGACCCCGCATCGAGTGCGGGGTGACGACCAAATTTTTTATGTTGCAAACAAGAAATCTTACTTATCGATTAGGCAATAAAACTATTTTGGATGACATATCCTTGGATGTGGCTGCTGGTGAATTTGTGGCTCTTTTGGGACCGAATGGTTCCGGAAAAACAACACTCATCCGAGCCTTAAGTGGCGCGCTTCGCGGTTTTTCCGGTAGCGCTTCCGTGGAACTTCTTTTGGTAGATCGTTTATTGCCCAGGGGTTTGGCTAAAAAAATAGCCGTAGTCCCTCAAGACGCCCATTTTTCATTTCCATTTACGGCCCTTGAAGTGGTGCTTATGGGACGGCATCCTTATCACAATGGTTTCAGTTTTGAATCCATTGAAGATTATCATATGGCTCGAACGGCTATGGAGCGTACTGATTGTTGGCAATTTGCTCGGCAGAACATTCAGACTCTGTCCGGAGGGGAAAAACAGCGCGTGTTATTGGCCCGTGCTTTAGCACAAAAAACTAAAGTGCTGCTTTTGGATGAACCCGCCAGTCATTTGGATTTAAAACATCAGGTGGAATTATTTGAGTTTCTATCGGTGTTAAATGGCCAGGAAAAAATAACCATTCTTTGCGTGGTGCACGATATCAATATGGCCTCTCGTTATTGTAAAAAAATTATTTTTCTTAAGGAAGGCAGATTAGTTTTGCAGGGAAACACTCAAGATATTCTTAATTCTAAAAATATTGAAACCGTATTTGGTATACGGACAACGCCCATAAAGCAACCGGATAGCAAAACTTTTTTTATGATCTGATGAAATTTGTATGGTTCGACAGGCTTACCATGTCCGTTTTTATCTTTTTATCTCGGTTTTGCTTCATTGTTTAGTGATTCTGCCTTTTCTGTTTTCGTGGCATTTTCCTCAAACACAGTGGGGAGGAGGGCAGGAGCAAATAACGGTCCATTTGTTGCCAGGGATTCCAGGGGGACCATCATCCCCATCGACACAAGGCTCTTTGGAGAAGATGGGGGAGCCTTCTGCAAAAAAAAGTTCTCAACAAGTCCGCCAGCCAGTTTTTGGAGAAAAACAAGGAACTTCTTCCGGCCAGGGACAGTCGCCAACACCTGCGGGAGGGAAGGGTGAAGGCGATGCACCCGTAATAGGAGGGGACCCCACCATTTTGGAAAAAATTCGGCAAAAAATTTTAAGAGCCAAACAATATCCGCTACAGGCTAAAAGGAGGCATGTAGAAGGGGAGGTGGAAGTTGTTTTTCAGATTAATCCCGATGGCTCTTTAGCTCAGGCCCATGTAGCGCGTTCTTCTGGAGAGTCTATTTTGGATGAAGAGTCTCTCGCTACACTTCGACGCAGTGCGCCATACCCTTACTATCCTGGTTCTATTCAACTATTATTGAAGTTTGCCCTTCAGGAGTAATTTTGTTACAACAAAAAGATGCTCCAATTTTCTGACGATTTTAAAGAAGTTCTTTTACGTTATTTGAAGGAAGTTTATCTTTCTGATCCGCGGGCTTCCGTACGTACGTCTCAATTTAATGATAAGGATATCCAATATTTTTCCAAAGGTGCGGGTTTACTCTCCGACGCGTTTACTTCTGACAGAAATTCTTTAGCCGCCAATTATTTTAATAATCCTGTTTTGCGGTCGGGCTATCTTCTTTATTTTTTACCGGTGAACATGCTCAAGGTGGTGCGCATTATGCAAGAACTTGAGCCTGCTCAAATTACGCAAGGTAAGGTGCGTGTTCTCGATTTAGGTTGTGGGCCGGGTACTGGATTTTTGGGGTTAATGGATTTTTACTCCCAGGCCATTCGCGACAAAAAAATTAAAGAAGCCTGCTTGGATGCGACTCTTATCGATCAAAGTTATCCTATTATTAAAGACGCTACAAACTTACACCGGGCCTACACTCAGGCGTTGGAAAAAAAGGTCAAAGGCTTTAGTTCCTTATGTTCCGTTAAGCATTTTGATATGCGTCGTGAAAGTTTGGGACGATTTTTAAGAGGGTTTCGTTATCATCTTATTATTGTCAGTAATGTACTCAATGAATTTAACACGCGTGAAGAGCAGGCGCAGTTTATTGAATATCTCATCAAAGAACATTTGGATCCCAAGCATGGAAAAATCATCATCATTGAACCGGCACTTAAAACCAGTTCCCGTGATTTACAATTTGTGCGTGACGAAGTAGCGGTGAATAAGAAGCTGATTCATGTTCATTCTCCCTGTTTACACCAAGAGATATGCCCTTTAAACAAAGTGAATTTAAGGGATTGGTGCCATTTTTATTTTAGTTGGAAACGTCCGGATTTTATTGGCAAGGTTGATAAATTGATTGGTAACAAAAAAGATTGGTTGGCATGTTCGTATCTTTTGTTATCCACCCAAGAGCGGAAAAAAATCAAAGAGGATACATGGCGGCTGATTAGTAATATGATGCCTTCTAAAGGCAAGAAAGAAGTCGTCTTGTGTGGCCCCAAAGGGAGGGCCCATGCCACCCGTTTGGATAAAAATGCACATACGCCCAACCGTGATTTTTCTCTCCTCCGGCGTGGAGATTTGGTGCAGATGTCTACTCCATCCTCTTATGGCTCCTACCGGATCGATGGGGAGTTAACGGTTGAAAAAGAAAGTAGCGTGAAAATTCTGAATCCGATATAAAGTTTTCATGCCGTCTACAAAAACTAAAGTCGGCTTTATTGCCGATCCTATTCATTCCTTTAATCCTTTTGCTGAAACCACTTTTTTCATGATGAACGAAGCGCAGCGCCGAGGTTTTGCGGTGTTGGTGTGTGAACTCAACGATTTAAGTTTGCAGAATAACGGTGTGTCGGCCCGTATGTGTAACGTTAAAATTAAAAAACGGGGCCAGGCTTTTTCTTATCGGCTTTCACAGCCTCAAAAAATTTCTTTGCAGGAATTAGATATTTTATTTTTGCGTAAAGATCCTCCTGTTGATGAAGTGTTTTTAAATCACTTAAGCCTTTTAGAAGTGTTAGAACAAAAATCATGTAGGCCTATTTTAATTAATCGTCCTTCCGGAATTAAAAAAGCCAATGAAAAAATTTATCCTCTTCAATTTACAGGTATTAGTCCGCCGACTTTAGTTTCTTTTTCTCAAGACGATTTAAAGCTTTTTGTCAAACAACACAAAAAAGTGGTGGTTAAACCCCTGAATGCTAGTGGGGGTTCCGGTATTTTTATTCTTGAATCAAAAAACCCTTCTCAAAATAGTTTGTTAGAAATGGCTACTCATAATTTTTCTCAGTACATTTTACTCCAAGCCTTTTTACCCCAAGCCTCTCGTGGGGATAAACGGGTATTGCTTTTTAATGGTAAACCGTTGGGGTCTTTTCTGCGGGTTCCTTCCGGTGGGGATTTTCGTGGGAATATGCATCGCGGGGCCCGTTGGGTGAAAGCAGTGATGACGCCTCATGAAAAAAGAATTGTGGAAAACTTAGCGCCTTCTTTTATGAGTGACGGCCTTCATTTTGTAGGACTTGATTTTATTGGGCCTTATGTCACCGAGATCAATACGACCTCGCCGATGGGGATTCGTGAAATCAACAAGCTTTATGGAAAAAAAGTAGAGAAGGAAATTTTTGATGAAGTGAAAAAGATGGTTTGACAAGCTCACCATGTCCATTGAAAAGACATGGATACCCTGAGCGGAATCCCGAAGGGATGGAGTCGAAGGGTAAACTTTCATGCATCCTATACAGCAATTAGAATCCCAATCCATCTACACCGTCTCCGAGGTGACCCGTGATTTGAAGGGGTTGTTGGAAGATAGCTTCAGCTCCCTTTGGATTTCTGGGGAAATCTCCAATTTTAAAAAAGCTACTTCTGGTCATTTTTATTTCACTCTCAAAGATGCCGGGGCGCAAATTGCGGCGGTGATGTTTCGTAATACCAATTATAAAATTCGTTTTGAGCCGGAAGATGGTTTGGAAATTCTTGTCCACGGACGCGTTACAGTTTACGAACCGCGTGGGCAATATCAAATTCTCATCGATACTATGGAGCCCAAAGGTTTGGGGGCTCTTCAATTGGCTTTCGATCAATTGAAAAAACGGTTGGAAGGGGAAGGATTATTTGACCCTGAGCATAAAAAACCTCTTCCTTATCTTCCGGAAAAAGTTGGCATTATCACGTCTGCCAAAGGGGCGGCGCTTCATGATATGTTGACTATTTTAAAGCGACGTCATCCGGGGCTGTCCATTCTCGTCCATCCGGTTACTGTGCAAGGAGAGACAGCGGCCCCTGAAATTGCTGCCGCTATTTTAGCGATGAATGAGCGAGATGACATCGACGTGATCATTGTTGGTCGAGGCGGGGGATCGATGGAGGACTTATGGGCTTTTAACGAAGAGATGGTTGTGCGGGCTATTTTTGCGTCACGTCTTCCTATTGTTTCCGCTGTGGGGCATGAGACCGATTTTACCTTGGCTGATTTTGTGGCTGATTTGCGTGCGCCAACGCCTTCGGCTGCGGCCGAACTGGTAGTGCCGGAGCGGGAAGCTCTTTTACTTCACATTCAAGAAGTGAGACTTAGGCTGGAGCAATTATCGTGGCGTTACTTTTCTTTGCTTCGTGAACGCCTGGACTTTCTTAAAAAACGGTTAAAACATCCACGTCGCGTGCTGGAAGATTTGCGGCTTAAACTGGATGATGTTTCCGAACGTTTAGCCAAAATTCTTCACCATTTTCTTCACAACAAACGTTTGGAGCTTAAAGGCTTGTCCCAACATTTATCTGCCGTGTCTCCTTTAGAAATCTTAAAGCGCGGGTATAGTATTGTTTATCCGCTAGACGGAAAAAGACCCCTTCGATCCTCTGATCATGTAAAATCGGGTGATGAATTAAAAATTAAATTACTTCAAGGAGATTTGAAAGTGAGGGTTGTCTAGTTGACATTTTTGAAATTAGAATCTAAAATAGACTCATTATGAATCATAATTTGAATCAAAAACTATTTCAAATGACCCTACGGGGCTTGCCTTTTGAACTGATACAGTCTTTCAAAAAAGAGGCGAAGGCTAAAAAAATGAGTTTAAACCAGGTGTTATTGGAGCGACTTTTACCTCCGGCTGAAAAATCCCGGGAAGGGGCGTGCGCTGAATTGATGGATTTAGCCGGTACCTGGGATGAAAAAAGAGCTCGTGATTTTTCAAAATCTATTCAACATCACAGAAAAATTGATGAGGAACTTTGGAAATGAAAAAGATTTTTTTGGATACCTCAGCCTATTCTGCTTTCAAAAGAAAAAATGAAGATGCTCTTGAAGTCATTCGTCAGGCTGACCAAGTTTGTTTGAATCCTGTTGTAGTGGGGGAGTTGTTGTCAGGGTTTGATCGGGGAAATTATGCTCGTCAAAATCGGGCTGAACTTTCTGACTTTTTAAATCGCACTGTTGTTACGGTTTTTCCAATAACTAACGAAACCTCCGAGCGTTATTCCATTATCATTAATCATCTTAGAAAAAAAGGAACTCCGATCAGTACAAGCGACTTGTGGATTGCAGCAAGTGTTTTAGAAACAGGAACGTTTCTCCTTACGGCTGATACGGATTTTCAGAAATTGGAATTGATTCCTTCCCTCATTATTAAAGCCCAGGCCTGATGCAGACTTTTAGCGCCCCCGCGTGGGCCTTGGGGATGATTGTAAACCCCACGACCACAGATGAAGCCAAAGTCGGTATGCCCTATTTTATCGAAAGTGGGTTTAAGCGTAACAGCAGAGTCGCTGCCACCGGGAATTGGAAGAGCTGCTTTGATAGGACCCATAGGTTCTAGGCAGGCGTTGATATTTTTAATCACGGCTTCATCCGTCATAAACATCCGCTCACCGAAACCTGGCATGATGATGGCGTCACAGCCAGCCAAGCGTTGCAGTTTAACAAAGACCACGCTTTCAATTCCAAAATGCGGCATACGGTCGTAAAGGGCTTGTCCTGTAAAATGTCCGAAGAGAGGAATTTTGGAAATTTTTCGGATCGCCCGTAAACTGCTCATGCCGGTAAAAAAACCGTTGATCATGACGGCACTCGTTCCCGCTTTGACCGCTTGACGGTAGAGTAAGGGAATACGGTCTACTTCATCGGTAATATTGGTTAAAAACATTTTTGGTTGTTGAGTTAGCTTTTCTGCTTGTTTTCGGCGAGTCGCACATGTGCGTACTCGTTTTTCCAAAGGAGACCAATCGATGTCTGCCAGCATTTCATCATCCTTGGCGATGTCGAGGCCTCCCATCCAACTTTCAAAAGCAAGTTCCGCAAATTCAGTAGGATTAAGACCTATATTGGGTTTGACCACCCCTAGAAAGAAAGGCCTGTTTTTTACTTTTAACATTTGGCGCAATCCTTTGATTCCAAATTGCGGGCCTTGGAATTTTTTAAGAAACGGTACAGGAAAATGAATATCCGTAATTTTAAGTGTTTCTACCCCTGGGCAATAAAAAGCGCCTTCACCAGCTAGGGCGCTGAGTAAATTGGGGATACGGTCCCCGAAATTGGCGTAAGGGTGGGCGATTTGCGCTTTACATTGAAAAAAACGCGCGGCTTGAATGGGCCGTGAAGTAAAGCGTGGTGTGGTGGATTCGGATAAAATTTCCAAAGATACTGTTTTAGCTCCAAATTTTTTTCGTAAATCTTCTGCTACTCCAGGTCGGCTCCATTGAGCCGTACTTTGTTCCGAACATAATTGGGCGCAAGCGAGTTTGGGGTCGATGGAGGTTTCAAATAAATAGTCGAAGAGAAGGTAGTTTTGTTGTTTTAACTCTGAAAGTTTGGCGAAAAAACCGGGGATGTCTTCGGGTGTAAGCATGGATAAAAAGGATACCTTAAGCCTGTTGAAGAGGTAGCCTCATGGTTCGAGAAGCCACGCTGTGGCAAGCTCAGGTCCATTAATGTCCCAAAAAAGTAAGTTGGACTTCTCTTTTAGGCCTGGGGCCATCCAGTTCTATGAAAAAAATAGACTGCCATGTTCCCAATTGTAGTTTGCCTCCGGAGACAACCAATGTTTCGGAGGAGTTCATAAAATATTTCAGTAAATGGCTGTGAGCGTTGGGACGTCCATCAACGGCTGAGTGATCGTGATGATAATTTTTTCCAGCCGGGGCCATTTTTTGAAGAAACGTTTGAAAGTCTTTTTCTAATTCTTGGCATTTTTCGTTGATGCACACGGCTCCTGTTGTATGCAGGCACGAAACCACCAAAAGACCATCCTGGGTTTTTTGATGGGCGCAAAATTCTTGAATACGCTCTGTGATGTCGATCAGCTCTAGTGGTTTTTCAGATTTAAGAGTAAGAGTTGTCTGCTTCATTTTTTTCTATCCACAATATATTCGGCAATGGCCCTCAGCGGATCGGCTTCAGGACCAAAATCGCGTAAGGCACCCAGGGCTTCATTTTTACAATTTTGAGCGGCTTGTTTAGCACCGTCTAAACCTAAAAGAGCCGGGTAGGTTGATTTATTGTTATCCACATCACTGCCGATGTCTTTTCCAATTTCTGCTCCACCTTCAATATCCAAAATATCATCAGCAATTTGAAAAGCCAGTCCGATAGATTCGCCGTAACGTTCTAAGCTGATGATTTTTTCAACTGATGAGGTGGCCAGCTTAGCTCCACTCACTACAGAGGCCGTGATGAGGCATCCTGTTTTTAACCGATGCAATTGCTGCAATGTTTTAAGGTCAATCTTTTTCCCTTGAGGCGTTGACCCGTGGGTCGTAGACCCCGCTGACTCCATGTCCACGACCTGGCCACCCACCATGCCTACGGATCCAGTGGCTAGAGCAATGTCTCGAATGACTTCCAATAATTTTTGAGGGTTGTCACAGGTGTTACCCATTTGTCCTAAAACTACAAAGGCTTGGGCGACTAAGCCATCTCCGGCTAAGATGGCTATGGCTTCACCAAATACTTTATGGTTTGTAGGCAGCCCCCGGCGTAGGTTGTCGTCATCCATCGCAGGCAGGTCATCGTGAATGAGCGAAAACGTGTGGATCATTTCTAAAGCGCATGCCACAGGGAGTACAGCTCTACGGCCCCCGCCGCAGGCTTCTGATCCGGCCAGGCACAGAATAGGGCGTATACGTTTGCCACCGGCCATAAGAGAGTAACGCATGGCTTCGTGAATTTTGGGGGGATAGACTTCTTTTTTAGGAAGTGAATTTTCAAGCGCCGATTCGATAAGGCTTTGGCAATCTCTAAAATAGGCTTGAAGGTCGAAGGCTGATTTAGTCGTCATGATTTTCTTCCTTCAAGTTATTTTTATTGCTGGTTAAAATTTCCACTTTGCCTTCGGCTTCTCCTAATTTTTCTTCGCAAAAACGGATGAGTTCCATTCCTTCTTCAAAAGTTTTTAACGATTCTTCTAGAGGTAAATCCCCTTCTTCAAGAGCGTGGATCATTTTGTCCAATTTTTCCATGGCCGTTTCAAATTTGAGTTTTTTGGAAGGGGCTGACATGCGCTGAGATAACCCGAAAATTAAGCCAGTGTCAACTTGTGCGATGATGAGGTAGTGGAGCGGCAATGTCACCCCGGGCTCGACCCGGGGTCCATCTGGTTAAATAGACCTTGGTTGGTCCTGATGTGGGGCACTTTGGAGAATATGTGATTTCATTTTAATTTGAATAACTCCCCTGGCCTCCTCCTCGCGGAAGCGGGAATCCAGTCTTTTCAAGAACTTCTGGATTCCCGTTTTCGTGGGGATGACAATTTTGAAGAACTAATCGCGTAAGGTAAATTATTAATTCAGTGGAACTGGATTTTGTAATTGGTGAGTTTGTTGGCGCTATTGTTCGTGTTCTATTTTTAAACGTTTGTTTTCTTCCAGCATATCATTGGGGTTAGGGGAGGGTTGAGTTGGTTGTTCCAAAATGGGTTCTGGTTTTCTATCTTGTACGGGCTCGGAAGGCGGTGCCGTAGTGATGGAGGGTGTTTCCATCACGCTGTTTTGGGGAACAAAGCTTTGGTAGAGTGTATGCCCGATAATGCCGATGTAGATGAGTGTTATTAAAAGACTGATGATAGCGAAAATTTTTATTTTTGGTTTTAAAGTTGGA
>CAZQCI010000021.1:0-6681 GCA_964592255.1 uncultured Nitrospiraceae bacterium
TGACCAAACGTGTCGAATAAAAATTGATCGCGTATTTCATGAATAAAGGAAATCATGGCTGACAATAATCCCATTGATGAAGATTTACTCCGTGAGTTGGGCTTGGAGCCTAAAGATTTAGAAGTGCCGGTTCCTAAACCAGCTTCACCTCCTCCAAGTGCTGCTCCAGGTGCACCAAAACAGGCTGCTGCTCCTATGCCCCCTAGGCCTCAAAAGCCCGCTACTCCTGGAGCGATGCCGTCGGGTGCTCCTTTAATAAACCCTAATTTGTCGGCTCCACCCCCGGCGCGCAAAGCCCCTCCTATGGCTCGTGCAGCTGAACCGGATGATCCTGTTCGTTTTCAAGATAATCTTAAAAATTTGGCTGAAGATATGCCGGTTCAAGTGTTAGCAGTTTTAGGAAAACGCTCCATGACGCTTAAAGATTTGATCGCGCTTAAACAAGGTGAAATTATCGAGCTGAAAAAATTACCTCAAGATGCTATCGATTTGGTGGCCAATGGAAAATTGGTTGCCCGAGGTGAATTAGTTTTGGTGGAAGGCAAGCTTGGTATTCAAATCAAGCAGTTGGTTGGTTGATTTTTTATATGAATTTTTTCCCTTTTTTAGCACAAGCATTAGATACTTCAATCAATAGCCCTGGGCTTTCTTTTGGCTGGCTTTTTGCCAAAACCGTTTTGGCTATGGTGATTGTGGTGGGCTTGGCTTTTTGGTTTCTTAAATATATTTTTCCTCGTTTGTATGGACGGCATTTTCAGCCCAGCTCGCGCATCAAAGTGGTGGAACGCTTGGGTTTGGAAGCCCGTAAAGCTCTTTATGTAGTTCAAGTGGGGAAAAAATCAATTTTGGTGGGAGTAACAGATCATCACATCAGTAAACTTATGGATCTTGAAAAGGACGATTAACCTATGATCGCTTTTTTTCCTTTTATAGCCCAAATGACGCCGGGAGTTGCCGGAGAGCCGATTTCCAAACCGATCATCATCATGTTGATCTTGGTGATTTTGTCTTTGGCTCCTTTTATTTTGATGATGACCACTTCGTTTGTTAAAATTTCGGTGGTCTTTTCTCTCATCCGGACCGCCTTGGGGACACAGCAAATTCCACCCAACCAAATTATCACTGGTTTGGCACTCATTCTAACCATTTATATCATGATGCCAGTTGGCCAAGAAGTTTATAACAAGGCTTCGGATGTTATTCATACCGCCGATAATAACCAGCCTGTCTTGTCAGTTGCTTCTGTAGATGTTCTGCGAAAAGCCTTGGAAGCGGGCAAAGAACCGATGCGCGATTTTTTGTTGAAACATGCGAGTACCAAAGACCGCAGCTTATTTTACAATTTGGCTAAACAATTGCGTAGCAAGACAGATCGTGCCGAGGGATTAGGAGAGAATGATTTTATGGTCATCATTCCTGCTTTTGTTATTTCGGAATTAGCCGAAGCCTTTCAAATAGGATTTATTCTCTTTCTGCCTTTTCTGGTTTTGGACATGGTTGTTTCTAATATTTTATTGTCGATGGGAATGTTTATGGTTTCCCCCGTGACGGTGGCATTGCCGTTTAAGTTGCTACTTTTTGTCATGGTGGATGGATGGTATCTGATCACCAAAGGTTTGGTGCTCGGATATGTTAAATAATGGAAGCCTATTCTGTAGCTGTAGCCAAGCAGGCTCTTTTCTTAGTATTGATTTTAGCCGCGCCCCCGGTTTTAGCCGCGATGGTGGTGGGCCTTTTGGTCAGTTTGCTTCAAGCTACAACTCAAATCCAAGAGCAAACGTTAACTTTTGTTCCTAAAATGGTAGCTGTAGTTTTGGTGTTGGTGGTCTTCGGACCTTTAGGTATGTCCCAGTTGGTTGTTTTCACCAAAACTCTTCTCACCACCTTTCCAGATTTGCTGAAGTAATTTTTTATGACAGCTATTGCCGAAGCACTGGGTATTCATATCGATTTTTATTATTCCTTCATTTGTTGGGGGCTTATTTTTACCCGTGTGTTTGTCATGCTGTTGTTTAATCCTTTTTTAGGCTCTCGTGTTGTGCCGGGTAGAATTCGGCTCGCCATGTCTATTATCCTCGCTCTTTTTCTTTATCCTCTTGTCGTGCCCGCTTCGGAAGGAAGTTTACCTGCCGATAAAGGTTTGATTTTTGCTCTCTACTTTAAAGAAATATTTTTTGGATTTACCATTTCTCTGGTTACGGTGATGGTATTTTTTGCCATCGAAGGGGCAGGTAAAGTGGTGGATAACCAGCGTGGTGGGGGAAACGCCGAACTTTTTTTACCGCAGTTGGGCCAAGTATCTATTTTTGGACTTTATAACTTCTGGTTGGCTATCGCTTTCTTTATTTCAGTTGGAGGCCATCGTCTTTTTTTAAAAGCTTTTGCACTGAGTTTTCAAACAGTGCCTATTTTAAGTTTGCCTCATTTTGAACCCGGATTATCTGCTTTTTTGGAGACAATGATTAAATTATCGGGGGATGTGCTGCTGATTGCCATGCAACTTTCTGCCCCTGTTCTCATTGCCTGCTTTTTGGTGGATATGGTTTTAGGCATTGCCAATAAAATGGCTCCACAGATTAATGTTTTTGAATTAGGCCACGCTATCCGTGGTTATGCCGCTCCTTTAATTTTGTATATTTCTCTTTTAGCCATTGTGACCCAAATGGGTTCCGTCATGAATCAAATGGTTCAATCCGTCTACACTCTGTCTCAACTTTTTGGTGGCCGTTAGGGGGATAAACCCCAATTTTCAAAATGAAAATCGAGGGTTATACCCCTCAAACAGTCAAATTGATAAATAGATCACTTAATAAGTATCTGATTTTATTTATAATTTTAAAAGTAATTATTTTATTACATGGCATAGCATTTGCTTATCATCTTTAAGTAGGGTACCATGAAAGGGTATTCACGAAGGGATCACTATGGCAACCGATATCACCAGTTATACTACTAACGAAGAAGTCCAAGATATTTACGAATATTACACGAATAGTGATGGCAGTGTTAATTATGATGCCATTGCAGAGGCGATTCAAGCGGGAGATGACTCCCATTTTGATATTGAAGATTTAATTGCTGCCTACGTGCAAGGTACCGGACAGTTACCTGAATTCATGATGATGTTGGTAGGTAGCCCGGAAGATTATCCCTGGCTTTGGACGGAAGAAGTAGTTGGTAATTTGGAGCAATTGGGAGATCTGTACGGTAACAATGATGGAACTTATAATGAAGGTGATTTAGCTAGTATCATGAATTGGTTAACTTGGGGGTCGTCCGATGATGTTCCTACCGATCCCGAAGATATGACCTTGTTGGAACAGGCTGCGGATGAATTGTCAGGTTATGGTTCTTCAGATCCTTCGGGTACGGCTTCTGCATTGGCTAATGAGATGAGCTTGTCTGATTCCTTAAGTTTGTTCATGAGTATGGGGAACCCGGGTTTAGCTCTTTTGCTTTATGTGGCTTATTCTTTAGCCCCTCAAATGCAGCAGGTTCAAGAAGCTGCCTTAGATGTGATGCAAGATTCCAGTGATCAAATGGAAGAAATTTTGGATGATATGAGTAATATTAATCCCGAAAGTCTTTCGGCTCAATATGAATCACAAGCCTTGTCTCAGAAAATGGGCGTGGTGAGCACTGTGCTTCAAGAAATGGGTCAATTTTTGCAAAATACACAAGATGCCTTAGATCAAGTGATTAGTTTGTCTTCCGATCTGTCGGCCAAGACTTCCAGAACCATTGAAGGCCAGACGCAAAATATATAAAGGGGGTAAAGGGTTGGGGCTTTAATGATGTTGTCACCTGAAAAAGTAAGTGATACTTTAAGAGCCAGTTTTCCTGGGTTGGAAAACCCTATTTCCTTATTTTCTTTACCAATGACGCCATCATCTAAATCCAATTTATCTGGAAAAAAAAACAATCCTTTGTCTAAGAAGCCAGCTAAGGATGTAAAGCCCAAAGGATCTGTAGAAAATTTTTTTAAAGATAATCCGGATCTGACACGCCGCCTGCACGAGTATTTGGATAAAATTCCCCAAGAAAAAAAAGAAGAGAATTTACAAAAATTTAAGAAATTTATCGCTGGTGAGATGACTTGGGCAGAAATTAAAGGCTATCCCAAGAACATGCTTAAAGAGTTAGCTCGTATCGCTTATAGCAAATATCAAATGGGGGATTATCGTGTAGCGGAATCTCTTTTTAAGGGTCTTTCCATTATCGATCATATCAATTGGTATTATCGTTCTGCCCTCGGGGCTATTTATCAGAAGCAGAAGCTGTATGATCAGGCTTTGGAAGAGTACACGATTTCTCTTTCTCTTAACCCTAAAGAAATAGGGACATTGACCAATCGTGGAGAGTGTCGACTGCATCAACAGGATTATAAGGGCGCACTTGAAGATTTTGGACAAGCCATTGCTTTGGATGATACTGGCAAAAATCTTTGGAGCCGAAGGGCTCAAGCCTTTCGCGATCACTTGATCAAACAAGGGCATGGTGAAAGTTTAAGTGAGGACTAATGTATGATCGGAGCTAATTCCGGCATTGAGAATCAACAGCAGATCAGTGAACTCAAGTCTTATGTTGAGGATCATTGTAGAACTAAGGGCATTGATCCTCATGTTTATACTTCATTTCTCGATGGTAAAGTTCACAACCCAGAAATATTAAACGATCCAGGTTTTCAGGCTTATTGGAAGTTGGCTTATTTGCAACTGACGGAGATTTTGGATCCAACTATTCTGCAAAGTGGAGCTGCAGAAATTGATTTCGTGAATCTTAATGAGAGCTCTACCCGCCGAGCATCCTATGCCCGTACGACGGCTTCTTCCTATGAAGCTGAAGAAGAATCGGCCGTTGCTTATACTTCCAGTAGTTCAACGGCAACCACTTCCACAACCAGTTCCACTTCTTCTGATGTAGATGATGACGATGACAATGATAGTGATGAGGAAGTGGTGTTTGCAGGAGGCACTACCTCTTATACTACCACAGGTTCCACCGAATATACTGACGAGGCTGCCCGTGATATGGCTGATGAAAGTGGAATGAGTGGGGATATGTGGGATTATCTCATTAATACCGAAGAAGGTATTAGATCGGGAGAAAATTATGTTTTGAATGGATTGGCTGAAATCGATCAACAAATTGCCGATCTACAAGAGGCATTGGAATCCGGGGAATTAACCCCCGAAGAATTTTCAGCGCAGGTTGATCAGATATCAGCCTATCGACAAATTTATGTGGGGATGATCCAAAACTTTGAAGATGCATGGGGAAATATAGTGGACATGTATTCGCAGTTGCTTAAATCTATAGAAGAGGCTTTTCTGGGTATTGCGCGCAACATTAAGAGTAATTCTTAATTTTTCTTTCATTTTTGGTAGGGTATGTTTTGTTTTTTTTCAATCCGATCAAAAAACTAAAACACGTTACTACCTCATTTTTATGTCTGAAAACGATAAATCTTTCGATTCTATTCGTTCAACGGAGTCGAAAAAACAGGCGGGCAAGAGTAAACTCTTGTCTCCGCATCCGAAGAAGGTGAAATATGTCACCGAAATGCTTCATGCATTTTCAACGCGCCAAATTAGTTTTTCGGAATTAGTCAAACTCGATCCTAAAAAAATTCAACAAATTTCTGAAATGGGTTTTGTTAAATTGAGGAACGGGCGTTATAAAGAAGCACGAAAAATTTTTGAAATTCTTACCTTCATTGATCATAAAAACTATTTTCATCACTTAGCTCTTGGTGGTGCCTATCAAAAGCTTAAATTGTTTGTAGATGCGCTATTTCAATATGGCCAAGTCTTAAAATTGGACTCCAAAAATGTAAATGCTTATGTCAATAGAGGAGAAATTTATCTAAGAATGAAAAATTACCGTCGAGCCGCTGAAGATTTTAGAGAAGCCATTCTTTTGGATCAAGAAGGTAAAAATAAATTTTCAAATCGAGCACGTTCTTTAGTGGTTGCGATTAAAAGGTCTATGGCTCGAGATAAAGAATTGAAAGCCATGGAAGCACGAGGCGAATTAAATAAACCAAAACGGCCTGCTATTAGCCCTCTTAAACTGGTGCGACCTACCAAAAAATAGTTATCCTTCTTCTTCATCGTCGGGAAGACCTCCGTCGATGATACCGTATTTCACCAAAAGATTGCGTAAATGCTTACGGTCGATTTTGGCTTCTCGGGCCGCTTTGGAGACATTGTTGTTATTGCGTTCCAGAAGATCCCGAAGATAATCACTTTCAAAAGATTCCACTACTTTTTGTTTCGCCTCTTTGAAAGGCAAGCTGTTATCTACACTGGTACGCACAGTTTGCTCATCCGTGTTACCTTCTTCGTTAAAGACAAATTGGAGGTTGGCTCCGCTGAGTATACCATTTTCAGCAAAAGATATGGCGCGTTCCAAAACATTGTTCAACTCCCGAACGTTACCTGGCCATTGGTAGCGGGATAAAATTTTTAAAGCATCGTCTTCCACTTTAGAAACGAAGAAGCTGCCGTCGGGCTTTTTATTGTAGCGCGCTTGAGAGAGTATTTTTTCAACAATTAAAGGAATATCTTCCGAGCGTTCGCGTAATGGGGGAAGTTGGATTTTTACCACGGAAAGTCGGTAGTAGAGATCTTCTCGAAAACGGCCTTCAGCGACTTCTTTTTTTAGATTACGGTTAGTTGC
>CAZQCI010000021.1:6691-27661 GCA_964592255.1 uncultured Nitrospiraceae bacterium
CGAACATCCAATTGAATGGACTGTGTAGAGCCTACTCGCTTGATTTCACGTTGTTCTAAGGCTCGGAGTAATTTTGGTTGTAGATCGAGAGTAAGCTCTCCAATTTCATCCAAGAAAATGGTTCCAGTATTGGCTTCTTCAAAAGCACCTTTGCGATCTTTAACAGCTCCAGTAAACGAGCCTTTCATATGCCCAAATAACTCTGATTCAATCAAGTTGGCAGCAATAGCGGAACAGTCAAAAACAATGAAGGGTTTATCTTTACGCAACGAATTGGAATGAACAGCACGGGCTACCAGTTCTTTTCCAGTGCCTGTTTCTCCTTCAATAATAACCGTGGCTAGAGTGGGCGAGATACGTTCCAATACGCCGAAGATTTGCCGCATTTTTTTGCCCTTGCCGACCATTTCGCCAAAGAAGTTATTTTTGGAAGGCTCCATTTGTACTTTTTCATCAAAAGCCTGGTAGGTGAGCTGTGTATTTCCGATGGTAATGACGTCTCCTGGTGAGAGAAACGCTTCCTTAACCCGAGTCCCATTAATGAAGGTGCCATTAGTTGAATTGAGGTCACGTAATAAAAAACTATCGGATGTGGTTTCTATTTCCACATGATTTCTCGACACGGTCTTATCATTGACAATAATTTCATTATCGTTCTTTTTGCCGATGCGAATAATTTTTTTCTTTCCCAGCTCATATTTAATTTTTGGGCTAGGACCTTCAGTGACGGCTAACTGACATTTACGGAGCGAAATTAAATCGCGTGTTTCTTCCGCTGGCAGCAAGGCTGTTTTCGTTTCAAATTCGTTGAATTTTTCAGTCATGTTTTCTCCTCTTATCTTTGTAGCGTTGCTGTGATTTCCATGTAATTTTGTTTTAACTCAACAGAGCGTGTCCAATTTTGATACCCAGGCGCACTGATAACAATGGTGTGGGTTGTGCCTTTCTCGACAGACTTGATCAAGATGGGAGTAATGCCCGATTTTTTACCGTCAAAAACAACCGAAGCGCCTCGGGGATTTGAATCGATACGAATCCCGGCTAAACCCTTATTATCAGGATTTTTAACTGGTTCCGGTAAAGTGGATGGATCTTTAACAGGTGTGGGTGTTGGCGTTGGTGTCGAGGCATTTGTTTTTTCAGGATCCATTTTTAGAACAACCACCCGACTGACTCCTTGTTTGATACTGATTTTTTTCTCAACGCTTTGGTATCCTTTTTTCTCAAGTCGAACGCGAATATCTCCAGGAGTTCCTTCAAAAGTATAGGGAGTTTCTCCTACAGAACGACCGTTAATTAAAACATCCGCGCCTTCAACATTTGATTTAATTTCGATAGTTGTAGCCGTGACTTCAGGGGCAACGTCCATAATGGCTTTTAATTTAATGATCCCTTCTTTTTTAAGCTCTAAGGTTTTAGTCCAGTTGAGAAAATTACTTTTACGTAATTCAATTTGATAGGTTGCTGGAAAATCAAGGTTGTTAAACGTTGCTGGGGTTGTCATCCCCGTGTCTTTTCCATTCAGCCAAATTTGTGCTCCATTCGGGTCTGACGTTATTTCCAAACCAGTAAGCGCTTCTAATGTCACATCAACAGTATTGGTGCCTTCTTCCGATAAAGTGACTTTTTTCTCTAATGGTTTATAGCCATCTAAAGAAAAAGTGAGGGTGAGAGTTTTATCTTTTTCTAAATGTTCTAAAGTCAAAGGTGTTTTTTGTTCCTGTAGAATACCATCGACCGAAACGTTGATGCCTTCAGGTTTGGAGGTAATCATTAAACTTGTTTTTGTGATAATTTCAGGAAGGACCGCATTGATTTCCAAAGGTGTTTGAATGTTGTCTTGAGTGAGAGTGATTTTTTGTTCCCAAGGCGAAAAACCTTCTTTATCTAAGTGCAAAATATAAGGTTTATCGATGAGCAAATGATCCAAAGTAGTGGGGGTTTTTTTGCCACTATCTTCCCCGTTAATAGAGACAGAAGCCCCATCCGGTTCAGAATGCAATTGAATCACGCCCTCTGCAGGAGGTGTGGTAGGGGAGGGTTTATGGAAATAATGATACGCCCATCCTCCTGCAACGATAGCTAATATGACGAGAAGCCATGGCAGGAAACTTTTCTTTTTCCCCATGGTTTTTTTATAGTTTTTGTCGATAGCGGTATATTTTTTATCTAACTTATTTAACGCATGCTTAAATTGAGGGGCCGATTCTTCCGGTTTGGTTGTGTCCATTAAGTGCGAAGGGAGTTTTTGTGGTGTGGGCTCTCTATGGACGATGCTTTCTTGAGGGGCCGCGGTGAGGTGCGCTCGAGATGCGGTATCTAAACTAGCCTGTTCTTCCGCATGTTTTTTCTTCATTAATAATTCGGGGCCAAACCATTCCCGAACTAAAGTTGATAATTGTTTGGGAGAAAAATCACTGTACTGGGAATAAAGAATTTTAGTCAGCGCAATTTGAAAATCACCGGCTGTTTCGTAGCGGGTTTTTGGATTAGCAGCTAACGCTTTGGCTAAGACGTGACGGATATCCGGAGGGATATCTGCCGGTAGTGTTTCCACCGTGATTTGGGCTGTTTGAATTTGTTTAAGTACATGAAACTGGGTTTCTCCCTGAAACAAGCGGTTGCCGGTAAGAAGTTCGTAGAGAATAATTCCTGTAGAGAAAAGATCGGTGCGATGATCTATCACTTTTCCTAAGGCTTGTTCCGGAGACATGTAAGTGACTTTGCCCTTAAGAATACCGGCGGAAGTCTGGGACATGTTCATAGCGGCTTTCGCAATTCCGAAGTCCACAATTTTGGTTTCGCCTTCAAACGAAATTAAAACGTTTTGCGGGCTAATGTCACGGTGGACGATATGCAAAGGTCGTGAATTTTCATCACGCTTGCTATGGGCGTAATCAAGACCTTTGCACACTTCCGAAATAATGTAGAGACAGATAGGAATGGGGATTTGCTTTTTAAGTTCTTTCCCACGGTTGATCAGCTCACGCAGATTGACGCCTTCGATATATTCCATCGAAATGTAGTAATCGTCTCCTACTTTTCCTAAATCATAAATTTGTACGATATTAGTGTGTGATAGCCGTACTACGAGTTTGGCTTCATCGGTGAGCATGGCGATAAATTCTTTATCCGCGGAGCAGTGAGGAAGAATTTTTTTGATGGCTAATAATTTTTCGAAACCATCCACGCCGAACGTTTTGGCTTTATAAATTTCCGCCATGCCGCCAATAGCAAGCTTGTCGATTAAAAAATATTTGCCGAACGGTTTGGGTTCAAAAGTGGACATAATTTTTTTTAATTCTACTTGATGGATCGGATGAGGATGAAGCCCGCTATTGTAAACAGAAGTGTTACAATCAAGACGGCGTATATCATGGCCATTTCGGGCTTCAAATGCTCTCTAATCTTTTGAAGATTTTTTTGGACCTCCCGGCTCTTAATTGTCAATTCCTGGGTTGGGTCCACTTCTTCCAACTGGATGGTGGGGGGGATCTTCTTTTCATTCAGCCCTTCTTGCTCCACAAATAAGCTGGGATTAAGAGGCGTTGTGATGGAGAGAATATCCTTTTGAAAAATAAGATCGTCCGGAATAGTGTCTCCTGCCTGAAGATTTTTTATTTTTAGCCCGACACTTCTTGAAATCGATAAAAAAGCCGGGCTGATGGTTTCCCCACCATTAAGTTCTACATCCACACGCAAAAGCGAAGGATCGGTTTTTAAATTAATTTTACGGAATACCACTTTTTTAACTTCGTCACGTGACACTTGGATATTCCGTTTCCAAAGTTTGCTTTTATCAAATAAGAGCCGCCAGTCCGTAGCTTCCCCCAAAGAGGCAAACCCATCCCGGCTGCTTTGTTTGTTTTCCTCGTTGGCGTCTCCTCCTTGGCCCCTGTCTTTATGGGCTTCCGCCGATGAGGCCACTTGCCAGTATTCAAAACGGTCTGTTTTATCGATGCGGTCAACCATAATTAAAGATGGGCAAAGATACCAAGACACGTGTGATGAAAGCGACGAGTCTAGTATAAATGACCGAAATATCAAGGAGATTTCTCTGTTGGGGAGAAAAGTCACCAGATGCTGATGGAGAGTGGCTTGTTGCTGGATTGATGCTTAAGGGGCTGGACGATCAACGCGTAAGTTATGCCCTAAATCTTCGAGCGTGCCGACTAAGATGGTTTGGATAAAAATGATGACGATGACAACGATCAGAGGGGTCCAATCAATTGAAGACGCAAATAAAAAACGCGGCATAAATCGACGAACTCTCCTAAAGATCGGGTCTGTGGCTTGGTATAAAAAAACAACAATAGGATTGTAAGGGTCTGGTCTAACCCACGATACAATTACGGCGCCAGCCACGATAAAAGTATAGAGGTTGCCGATAAGATTTAATACTTTTGCTAAAGCAATGAGTAAGTTTCCTAGTAAAGACATAATCTTAATTCTTTAGCCCGTTTACGGGCAGCCTGTAAACAAGCACGCACGATAACGCCAAATTTTCTTTGTTGCAATATTTTTAGCCCCGCTAAAGTCGTGCCCCCTTTTGAAGTCACTTTTGCCACTAAATCTTGGGGGTGTTCTCCCGTTTTTGCAAGCATGAGTGCCGCCCCAGCTACCGTTTGAATTGCTAAAGTTAATGCCGTATCAAAATCGAGTCCGCCTTCTTTTCCACCTTGGGCTAATTCATCGATAAAACGGTAAGCAAAAGCCGGACCACTACCTGATAGTGCTGTAACGGCATCTAACAACTCTTCTTGTTTTACTCGGATGACTAAGCCTACAGCTTCAAATAATTTTTTTGTAAATTGAATTTGTTTTTGACTGCAGCGCTTATTTGCGAAGAAAGCTGTAGCTCCCCAACCAATGAGGGCAGGGGTATTGGGCATTAAGCGGATAATGGGAATTTTTCCTCCCGTTTTTTTGGAAATGAAATGGGTGTCTAGCCCTGCTGCAATTGAAAGTAAAATATGCTTCTGACTCAGGTGAGGTTTGATAGTGTCTAACAACTCTCCCATTTGTTGGGGCTTAACAGCTAAAAGAATGAGGTCGTTTTTTTGAATGAGTTCCACTAAAGACGAAGTGACATGAATACGGTATTTTTTTTGGATGCTTCGCAGTTTGGAAATATTCAAATCAAAACCGCTGATATGTGAAGCTGGTAGCACTTTCTTGCCAACCATTCCAGAGATCAGTGCTTCTGCCATATTGCCTGTTCCGATAATTCCTAATTTCATTTTTAATCCATAACATCCCGTGTAAAACATGTCACGCATGTTTGAGGCGTTTACCCGTGGCTTGCCACGGGGTCCCGCTTACAAAGGAGCCCAATAAAAATAGTCCACCATGACGTATTTGGGCTACTTATTCTCATTGCCTTTTTTGGTGATAATAGACTAAGAAGGCTCCTTTTATCCTTCGAAAAAGTTGGCCTCTTGGGGCCGAAAATTAGATTGTTTTTCTCAGGATCAAACTCGGGAGATTGCTCCCGAGTTTTTCATTTAAGGTTTTAACATGACTGAAGAAACAGAAATTCAAAAAATAGGCGAAGAAGAAAGCTCCCGTTGGAAACAGGCTCACGAAGCGATTGTACGGGAGCTGACTCAAACGCATGCGGATTGGCAAAAGGATAAAAAACTGGCTCGTGAACTCACTTCCGAAATTGTAGCGGCTCACCGTGATGAAGATAAAGCGGCCTTAGCCAGTGATGAAGCCGTTGCGCACGGTTTAACCAGTTTGCGCAAAGATAAATCTAAAGAATTAGTCAGCCTGATCAAACAGCCTTATTTTGCCCGTGTGATTACAGAAGAGCTGGGACGCGATGTGGAGTTTCGCCTGGGAACCGCCAGTTTTCCCGATCAACGCATTATCGACTGGCGTAAGGCTCCCATTAGTAAACTGTATTATGATTATAAAGAAGGCGACGATTTTGAAGAGCATATTCAAGGGCGTGACCGTGCCGGTATCATCAAACTACGACGTTCTTATCAAGGAAAACGGGATAATCTACAGGTGGTGGAAACAGCCACACATACTTTGGTGAATCAAGAAGGAAAGTGGGTGGTTACCCAAGAAAACGAGCCCGCTTCCCGTACTCATCGTCGGGACGGTCATTTACCGCCCATTTTGTCCCTGATTACTCCCGATCAATTTGCTTTAATCACAAGAGACCCTAAAAAACCGATGATGATCCAAGGGATTGCCGGTAGTGGTAAAACCACGGTGGCTTTGCATCGGCTGGCTTGGTTGCTACACGAAGACAATAGTGCCGCGCGTCCTGAAAAGTGTTTGGTGGTTATGTTCAACCGTTCTCTTAAGGCTTATATCGAAACAACACTTCCAGAATTGGATATTCAAGGGGTGGCCATCAGAACTTATCAGCAATGGGTGGTGGCTCTTGTCGACGATTTAGTAGGGCCTCGTCCTCACGGTACTTTTAAACACAGCCGCGATTTGGAACAATTCAAATCCTCTTCCGCTTGTTTACTCTTGATGCAAAAATATATTGAAGCCTATCCCGAAAGAAAAATTTCAAATCAACCTTCGACTCAAACAGGTTTGTCAGGTTGGGTGGAAGATTTATTTCGTTTTTTTGAGTATGCATCTGCCCAACCGACTTTTTCGGCCTATGGGGATCAATCTCGTTGGCAGAAGATCAGTGCGGAACTTAAGAACCAAGCTCATCTTAAAGTATGTCATTTGCAAGATGATACCCTTCTGTTGCATCTCATTTATGCCCATCATGGATATTATCCGGCCAAAAAACAAGGCCTGTTGGCCTTATGTGATCATATTGTGATTGATGAAGCGCAAGATTTTGGTTTGATGGAAATACGAGCACTTCTCAATGCCCTGGATGTCGATAGAACTGTGACTATTGTCGGTGACGTGGCGCAAAAAATTGTTGTCGGCCGTAATTTTGATAGTTGGGAAGAAATACTGCGCGATGCTGGTTTTGAAGATACCACTCCTTTAGCTCTTACGGTATCTCATCGCACGACGGAAGAAATTATGAATGTCGCGGCCTCCATCCGTAAAGATTCATTGCCCGAAGGAGCTAAGGCCTTGCGCCATGGGCCTGAGCCAGTTTTTATTAAAAATGCAGCTCCTGGAATGTTGCCGCATGAGATAAAACGTTGGATTGACGAACGCATTAGCGAAAATCCCAATTCTTTTTCGGCCGTCATCTGTAGGCTTCCTCAAGAAGCGTCTGATTTAGTGGAGTCGTTACGAAAAATAGGAGCCACTTCTGTGCGTCTAGGGCATCGTGATCATTTTTCATTCGTGCCAGGGGTCGTGGTGACCAACGCTCATCAAGTGAAAGGTTTAGAATTTCGCAATGTGTTGGTTGTGGAACCTACGGAGGAGAATTATTCTTCGCTTAAAGATGATGAACGTAATCTTTTGTATGTTGTTGCCACGCGGGCGGAAGTTCGTTTGGATTTTATTGGCGCTAAAAAACCGACATCTTTATTATCAGGCTTGGAAAAATAAAAATAAGAAGGGTACTCCCCCTAACTTTCTCCCCTTAATGATAAGGGGAGGGCAGGAGGGGTTACTCATTAATTTTTAAGTATGAGCAAAGCTTTTATCAACGAAAACCAATCTTCTGATGGCAATGCCAATGGTGACGACGAGGATATCCCTCAGCCCAAAATTCCTGCGGGCAGTAAAAATTATATGACACCTGCGGGTTTTCAAAAACTGCGGGATGAACTGCAACATCTTCTTAATAAAGAGCGTCCCACCGTTACGGCCACAGTATCGTGGGCTGCTAGTAATGGAGATCGTTCTGAAAATGCCGACTATATTTACGGTAAAAGACGTTTGCGCGAAATTGATCGGCGCATTCGATTTTTAACCAAACGCTTGGAAAGTGCCGAAGTGGTGGACCCTGCCCAAAAAAAATCCGATCAAATTTTTTTCGGCGCCACCGTTACAGTATGTGATGAAGAAGGGGAGGAGAAGACTTATTCCATCGTTGGTGTGGATGAAATTGATTTTTCCAAAAACCACATTAGTTGGGTGTCTCCTTTAGCTTTGGCTTTGATGAAAGCCCGTGTCGGTGATTTAGTTAATTTTAAATCCCCCAAAGGTCCTCGCGAGCTGGAAGTGGTGCGCATTGAATACAAGACAATTGGGTAGCAGGTTTATAGAGAGCCACCCGTGACCCATATGCCAGTATGAGGCCAGTATTTAAGATATTAAATTTTTTAGTTTTCTAATTTCAGGAAATTTCCACATCCATAAACCAACAACGGCTAATGTGCCTACACCTCCCAGGACTACTGCTGGAATGGTACCGAACCATGCGGCTGTTAGGCCCGATTCAAATTCTCCCAATTCGTTGGAAGCACCAATAAAAATCAAGTTAA
Source organism: uncultured Nitrospiraceae bacterium (assembly GCA_964592255.1). Lineage (GTDB taxonomy): Bacteria > UBA10199 > UBA10199 > UBA10199 > SBBF01 > CAZQCI01. The sequence goes on from CAZQCI010000021.1 coordinate 15,070, forward strand.
CGGCACTAACCCGCCCTCGCATATGAGGTGGAGTTTTGGTTTGGACGATGATGTTACGTATTACAACACTCACCATGTCGGAGGCTCCTAGGATAACGAGTAGAATCATGGACAAAATGAAATTTTTTGAAAGGCCAAAGAAAATAGTACATAACCCAAAAAGAGCCACACAGCCGAAAAGACTCATGCCCGCTTTTTTCATCGGAGGACGATGTGCAATTGTTATGGCCATAAGAGCAGCACCTAATGAAGGAGCTGTTCTGAGCCACCCTAACCCTTGAGCCCCTACGTGAAGAATGTCATTGGCATATACGGGAAGCAAAGCGACAGCCCCCCCGAACAACACAGCAAATAAATCGAGAGAAATAACGCCTAAAATTATTTTTGTATTAAACACATAGCGGATGCCTGCCATGGCGGTGTGCCAAGAGGTTTGGGATGTTTCCAAGGCTTCCGTTTTGGCTTTGATGCCTAAGATGAGGACTGTAGAAGCCAAGCGTAGAATGACAATTGTTAAGAAAACAGCCAAAGCTTTATCCCACAAAATATAAAACCATCCAGCTAATGCGGGGCCTACGATAAAGGCGATTTGCATAACGGAGGAGTTCCACGTAACGGCATTTCCAAAGTCTTCGGGCGGTACCAGTTGAGTAACTACGGCTTGATTTGCGGGGCCGTCAAAGGCGTAGCCGCAACCCACCAAAAAAAGAAGCCCATATAAAAGTGGCAAGGCTTGTAATTCAAAAAGAGCATAGAGAAAAATACCAAGCACCCCTAAAAATTCTACAAGACGGCTCCAAAAAACTACTCGTTTACGGTTGAATCGATCGGCGACATGTCCTGCCGGTAAGGTGAGAGCAAATTTAGGAATAAAAATGGCCAAACCAATATAACCTAAGTGCAACGGGTTATGTGTGATTTGATAAACATATTGAGCGACTCCTACGGCCATCATTTGATGAGCCGCTAAAGCCATGAAGCGGGCTGTTAAATAAAGCCGAAAATCAGGGTGTTTTAATGAAGCACGAGGGTGGGAAGAAGGCGTCATGAATGAATGAATTTATCAATTCTTTTAAGGTCTTTAAGAGATAAACCAACAAAACGGATGCCGATGCCGATCCTTTGTTTTTTGGGGCGGCGTCCAGGACCCCGCCGTTCTCCCATGATGCGCGCAATTTCGCCGGTTACACGAATAGGAGGGTCTCCTTCATAGAGCGAAAATTTTAAAAATACTTTCGACTGCTCGTTTAACGGAATATCTGACTCGATAAAAATACCTGAAAGACTGATGTCGGTTGAAAGAAAGTAAAGTAGTTCTTCACCCAGTTCATCTTCGAAAACGACACGGGTTTTAATGTTTTTACGTGGGGAAATTCGATGATTCGTGCTTTTCATAAAAGAATTTTAACAATTTCTTCCGTTAAAAACGGTTTGGCATGAAAGCGTGTAATGCCCAAACGTTTTAGTTTGTCCTGTGGAATATTTTTATCCCTAGGGTGGATCAAAATTTTTACAGCCTCTTGTAGGCGGCGATGTTTTTTAAAAGGTTCCAGTACGTCATCCAAATTTTTTCCTTCCAGAGCTTGCCAATCAAATACAATGGTAGAAAAAAGGCGTCCAGTCTTTGGTAAAAGATTGGCGTCCTCTGGGTTTTCTGTGCATTCTAACATGACAGGAATGCTGGCAGCCACAGTTTTGAACAGATTATGTGCCAATTTGGATTGTGAAATAAGTAGTGTTTGTTTCATGGAAGAAATCTTATTTAACAGATTTTTTTTTTAATTCCAAGCGATAAGCGCTTGACTTGATGCGTCTATTCTAATACTAATGCGCGGAATTGTTATTACTTTTACCATTCCAAAAAATTCAGGAGGATTAATGAAATCGAAATTATCTTTTGTTGTTTTAGCTCTTTTATTAGTTTCTGGTGTTGCTTGCCAAAACAAAAAAGGCCCTTCCACCATTAGTGGTTTAAATCGTGTCCATTTTGACTTTGACAGTGCTTCTCTTCGCCCTGACATGATCAAGGTTATGGATGCTAACGCTCAATATTTAAAGAAGCACGATGATCTTAAAATTGTTGTTGAAGGCAATTGCGATGAACGTGGCACCAATGAATATAACATTGCTTTAGGTGACCGTCGTGCCGCTACCGCTGAGAAATATCTCATCAATAAAGGTATTTCTTCAAAACGCATCAAGACTGTTAGCTACGGTGAAGAACGTCCCTTGGATAAAGGACATGACGAAGCTGCTTGGTATAAAAATCGTCGTGACGAATTTGTTCGTCAGTAATGGGTAGTTTACATTTTGAACCTTTTGTCGTCGTAAAACGTTGTTAGACAAACTTTGTCCTTAACGGTTTCTTGGTTTGATTTCCAAGATTAAGGCCTTTTTAAGTGGTTTTTCAAAGTGTAACGTTACTGTTAACCGGTAGAAATAGTTAAGTATCAATTCTCAATTAAGGAGGAGTCACTATGAACAGCCGCAAGCTAATGTCTCTTGTTTTGTTGGGTTGTTTAGCCATTTTAGCCGGTTGCCAAAATAAACGAGGTCCTTCCAGCTCCGGTGGTGGGGGAATAGGTAGCCAAATTAAAGGGCTTAAAACTGTTTATTTCGACTTCGACAAATCAAATCTTCGTGACGATCAGCAATCTATTCTTCAAGGGAATGGAGATTTTCTTAAAACCAATTCAGGTGTCCGTGTTGTGATTGAAGGTCACTGTGATGAACGGGGCACTAACGAATATAACATGGCCTTGGGGGATCGTCGTGCACGTACCGCTAAAAATTATCTTATCAACTTAGGAATTGATCCTAATCGTTTAAATACCATCAGTTATGGCGAAGAGCGACCAGTGGCTTCTTGCCATGACGAGTCTTGCTGGTGGCAGAACCGTCGTGATGAATTTGTGAAATAATTGTCTTTAGGGACATGGAGAACTTGTCTAACTATATGACTTCATATTTTTTCACTCTTATTCTTTCCTTCCTTGTTTTACTGGCTCCTATTAAGACCCAAGCGGCACCTTCTTCTTCTGATGTTGAAAGTCAATTGGCGGAAATTAAGCGTGTGAGTGATGCTCAAGCTAAAAATTTAGCGACAGCCCTCAGTCAAGTTCAAGAAGTAGTCACCGATTTTCAAGGTTTAAATGGTCGGGTCGATCAAAGTTTACACGAAAACGAAGATCAAAATAAAATTATCCAAGACAACCAAAAACGTCTTGATGTGCTTGAAGATAAGATGAATCAAATTTTCAAGCAGTTGGAAGAAATTAAAACGGCAGGTTTACTTAAGCCAGCTCAGGCTTCAACATTGAAAGAATTTGGTGAGTATCAAAAAGGACTTTCTCAAATTAATGCCGAAGACTTCAAAGGGGCTGTTCAATCGTTGCAACAATTTTTAACATCATATCCTAAGAGCCCCTTGTTTGAAAATGCTCAGTATTGGATTGGGCAAAGTTATTATTCCATGAAAGATTACCCAACCGCTGTTAATGAATTTCAAAAAGTGATTCAAAAATTTCCCACCGGTGAAAAGGCGGCCGCTTCTTTGTTGAAACAAGGTTATGCTTTTTTTGAAATGCAGTCTTTTGATGATTCTAAGGCTTTTCTCTCCAAAATTGTGACCAAGTATCCCACATCCCTTGAAGCTGTAGCCGCCCGCGATAAAATCCGCAAAATTGACGAATTGCTTGCAATTAAGGCTCGTGAAGCCGAAGAGCAAAAGTCAGTGAAGTAGGGGGCTCATTGGGTCATTTCTCCTAATCTATATATAGGTCATCCCGGCAGGTTTTAGCCGGGATCCATTTATAGTTTTATAATGGACCCCGTATTATCCCAAGGGATCTCGTTGGGAAAACTTTATGAAGTAACGTTTTTCAATGAATCAAGAACCCATCATTTTAGGCTTTGACACATCTTGCGATGAAACGTCAGTTGCTGTGCTGCAAGGAAAAAAGAAACTGCTTTCTAATGTTATTTCCTCCCAAATTAAATTGCATGCTCCCTTCGGTGGTGTTGTACCAGAATTGGCTTCGCGTTCTCATTTAGAAAATTTAGAAACGGTTTTGAATGCTGCGTTAACTCAGGCAGGGGTGACCCTTAAAGATATTTCAGGGATTGCGGTCACTGCCATGCCGGGGTTGATTGGGTGTTTGCTGGTGGGATTGTCTTACGCAAAATCTCTAGCGTACTCTTTGAAAGTTCCATTGACGACGGTGCATCATCTTAAAGGACATCTTTTTTCCCCTTTTTTAGAGCATGAAGAAACATATCCTTTTTTGGGTTTGGTGGTTTCAGGTGGTCATACAGCCCTCTATTATGTCGAAAATTTCGATAGCATTACATGTTTGGGTGAAACAGTGGATGATGCCGCTGGAGAAGCCTATGACAAGGTTGCTAAACTTTTAGGTTTAGGTTTTCCGGGTGGTCCTGTGATTGACAAGCTAGCCCGTACGGGTCGAGCAGATGCTTTTAAATTTACTCGCGCCAAAGTCAAGAAAGGCCCTTATTATTTCAGTTTCAGCGGCTTGAAGACAGCGGTTTCGTTGGTAGTGAAAAAAGAATTATCAATCCCCTCTCCCCTTGTGGGAGAGGGGCAAGGCCTGGCCAGTGACTTCATCAAAAACCTCGCCGCCTCTTTTCAACATGAAGTTGTAGGGAGTCTTTTGGAAAAAGCGGAACAAGCGCTGTGCGAAAAGTCATGTAAGGCTTTTGTCATTGCTGGAGGTGTAGCTGCTAACTCCTTGTTGCGCAGCCAAGCCCAAGAGTTGGCTTTAAAATTTTCTATTCCTTGCTTGATTCCTTCTTTCAAGATGTGCACGGACAACGGAGCCATGATCGCCTATGTCGGTGCTCAACAGTTGGCTCAAGGTCAGTACTCTCCACTCTCGTGCAATGCCTTTTCTTCTCTTCCTTTAGCCATTCAAGCCCCTTAACGTTCGATCTGTTATTTTTATGAAAAGAAGAATTTATCTTGTGGCCCACTCTTGGGAAGTATATGAATAAGCAAAAGATCTTTGCATGCTTCTTAAAACAGTTAAAAAATATTATCATCGTTTACTGAGTTCTCATGCAACAACCGAAGAAGTCGCGCAGGGTTTTGCCTTGGGTGTTTTTATTGGTGTGACCCCATCGATGGGGCTTCATACGGTTTTAGCTCTTGTTTTGGCAGCCTTTTTTGGAAAAAATAAAATTGCCGCCGTTTTAGGGACTTGGATTAATAATCCGTTAACCATTTTTCCTATTTTTTATTATGATTATCGTGTTGGCGTTCTTTTTTTGCACGAACATCGTGTCCGTGCTCTTCAACCCGAATCATTAAAAGATCTTTTTCATTTAAGTCGGTCGGTATTAGTTCCCATGTGGGTTGGTTCGGTTATTTTAGGATTAGTTTTGGCAGTGCTTAGTTTCTACTTGGTGCGTTTTGGGTACCCTGTATTAAAAAAACGTTTTTATCGTATTTCTCATTCTCCTAATGTGATACCTCTCCACGACAAGAAAAGAAAAGATCATGTCTGAAGTATTTGCCAAAAAAAGTTTGGGACAAAATTTTCTGTCCGACCCCAACAGCATTCGCAAAATCATCCGTTATATCCAAGCTGAATCAAATAAGAATATTTTGGAAATTGGTCCAGGACGTGGAGCGTTGACTGGGCATTTATCCGAATTTGCTCACAATCTTGTTTTGGTAGAAAAAGATAAGAGCCTTTATGAGTTATTGCAAGGAGCGCAAGCGGCGCGGCAATCCATGGCTCTGGATTGCCATAACATCACCCTCCATAATGCCGATTTTCTTGATCTCGATTTATCCACGATTATTCCACAGGGTAAAACCTTTATTGCTGTTGGTAATCTTCCTTATAATGTTGCGTCCCCTATTTTAATTAAACTATTTAAATCTTCCTCTTTTTTTTCCGATTTCTATCTTATGTTTCAAAAAGAGGTGGCTATCCGTTTAGTGGCAAAACCTTCCACAAAAGATTACAGTCTGCTTACGGTATGGACACAAGTTTATGCGCAAGCGGAGATATTATTTGATTTGCCCCCGACGGTTTTTAGGCCCCGTCCGAAAGTGACTTCCAGTTTTGTGCATTTTAAATTGCGTCAAAAGCCTTTGGTGGATGAAGATCATCGAGAAAGGTTTTTTAATTTTGTTGCTCACCTTTTTCAAAAAAGAAGAAAAACTATTTTGTCTGCTATGAAAGGCCGGGAGGGCATTGACACATTGAAAATGTTGTTGGAAGACAAGCAGCGTGCCGAGACAATGTCGGTTGATGAGTTGCTGGAATTATTCAGTCATTTATGAAATCCCCTTAAATGAATTTAATATCCCCCTCTTAAAATAAGAGGGGGCAGGGGGAGTTATTTAAATTGAGTAGCCCCTCCTGACATCCCCTTATACTAAAGGGAGGAGATATTTTTATGAACGAAAATTTACAAACTATTCTTTTAGGCGGCGGCTGTTTTTGGTGCTTGGAGGCTGTTTATCAACAAGTGAAGGGTGTTGAGCGTGTGGTATCCGGATATGCGGGTGGCCAAAACCCTAACCCCACGTATCAACAAGTATGCACCGGTTCCACCGGCCATGCGGAAGTGGTGTTGTTGACTTTCAATACGTCCATCATTTCTTTACACGATATTTTAGAGATATTTTTTCATCTTCACGACCCAACAACGCTCAATCGCCAAGGTCATGATGTTGGGTCCCAATATCGTTCCGTTATTTTTTATAAAGATGAGGAACAGAAAAAGATAGCTCTGGAAGTAAAGGAAGAAATACGCAAAAGTGGTTTGTGGAAACAAGAAATTGTGACCGAAATTTCTCCCAGCCCTGTTTTTTATCCTGCCGAAGATTATCATCAAAATTATTTTTTAAATAATCCACATCAAAGTTATTGCCAATATGTTGTCTCCCCTAAAGTAGCCAAATTTTTAGATGAGTTTCCGGAAAAAAAGAAATGACTTATGGTTCGACAGGCTCACCATATTCTAAAAGTGGGCACGGTGAGCTTGTCGAACCGTCAGTTTTTTAGGCTATCAAACCCATCACCGCCTGAGCCAAACTCTTTCCTGCCATATGCGTGGCTGATTGGTATTTAGGAAGACTCATCAAGAGTTTTGGGTTAAAGACGGCGGTTTTAAGGACGGACAAAGTCTTTACTTCTCCTTCTGGGGTTGTAGGGTGAGCGGACTCCATGAGGGATAAATTCCAATCCAGCGGGTCCCAGATAGCCCGTAATGACAGGTAAGGTATTTTTTTATTTTCACATATTTCGGCTATAGGAAAACTTTCCATATCAACAGCTTGGGCCTTATGTTTTTCTGCGGCCTCTTTTTTTTGTGTGGGTGTGGATAAAACTGTATCGGATGTAAAAAGGGTGCCCGTAGCCCAGTTAAGGTGAGTGGCCATTTTGTTGTGTTCTAAATTTAGAATACGGTTTTCTGAGTTGATGATGGTTTGGGGCATAAAAATTTCCCCGGTTTTGAATTGTTCTGTAAGCGCCCCTGAAAACCCGATGTGAATCACGTGAGCAATTTCTTCCAGCTTTAATAATTTTTCAAACTGAACCGCCGCCCGTATATGGCCGATGCCAATTTGGGCAAGCGCAAGGGAGCTTCCTTTATAGTCACAAGTAAAAAAAGGTAATGGGCTGGCGCTTTGTTTGTTGAAAGGAAGAATTTTTTTTAATTCTCCCCATTCTGGCCGTGTGGCAACTAAAAGTAGGGTGTTTCTGGACATGCAATTTCTATTTTAAGATGTTATGATGCCACGAGAGGATAATTTTCAGGTTGGGCCAAGGAGTTTAATTCTAAGTCGATATCCAAATCCGGCCAATATAAATGATGGCCGTGAATCAATTCAACATTCAAAACATGGGATATGCACGAATCACGAAACCATGGAAAATATTTAAAGTCCATGAAATATTCTTGATCTTTTACCAATAACCAGACACCGTTATTGGAAATGGAAAGAACTTCAATTTCCAAAATATTTTTTCCAAGCTTTTGTGATTTCATGTTTCCTTTGTTCAATAATTTTCTGCAATTCATTCAGTGTTGTTGATGATAAACCGGTATGATTTGCCAGAGTAACAATTGGTTCAATCCAAAATTTTGCTTCTCCATCCAGGGCAAGTAACATGAACATGAATTCGGGATTCTTCCCTGGAAAAAAAGAAAAAACGGAAATTTTTATGTTTAAATAAAGTTGGACTCACTTCACAGTACCTATACCTTCGCCAGCATTTCCTTAAGAATTTCTTTTGAAATTTTGTCCGGAGAATTTGGAATATCGATCATCATTTCGTGACTATAAAGGACCAGATTTTTAATTTCAATATAAAACCCACCCCTAACGCACCGCATCAGGGCTTTTCCTTCAGGTTTTTCTTTTTTGCTACATCACGCAACTTTTACTTTTTTTTGACGATAATGAGGTATCGAAATTTTGTTTTAGTATTTTTTAATATCTTAATAAGGTCATCAAGACGGACCGTTCCTTTTACTTAAAGGAATCCTTGTTTTGAATGATCATGTTATGGGTGACCCTTCTAAACCAGTATCAGTTATTCCTTTGCCAATACCAGAGGCTCTTGTTCCAGATTGTGAGAAAAACCTTGATCAAAATACAGGGCCTGGTGGTGGTTATTTAAGGAAAGGGGAACTACAGACTCCAGATGGTCAGAAATTTCAATCTTATTATGTGGCACAAGATCCAGGTTGGAAAGATTTTGCTACTAAAATAACAAAGTATTATGGTTCTCAATGGCGCGCCAAAGCTAAAAAAAGTTCAGATCAGTCTTACAGACAATTTGCTGATTTTTTAGGACATTTAGAAACAGAATTACCCAAGCTCAAAGACGCTCCTAAGACAGAAGTGGGTTCACCGCCAACGCCAGATGCTGGTGGTGACGCAGCGGGTACAGCTGCCTCTGGAAGCTCTTCGGGAAATGCGCCAGCGATCGGGGCGCAAGATGTGCCTGATGATCCTCACATTCCTATTCAACCTTTACCTGATTTTGATCCAGCTAAAAATACAGTCAATATCCTTGTTCTACAGGGAGGGAAGGTTTTTGCTAGACCTTTGGGGCAAGTGCCTAGCTCCTATGAGATGTCAAGCTATGTGCAGGGTTCACAAGCTTATACTTTGCCTAAGAGTGAAGAAGATAGAAAATTAATTTACGATTATGTTAATGAACACTCAGATTCTCAATTTCAAACTGTCCGTCTTCCGTATTCTTATATCAGACAAGATGTAAGGACAGAAGGTCAAGCTCTGGTGTATTTGGAAGTGGTTCCTGTTGAAGCCCCCAATGAAGTTTTCAATATTGGCACGCTTAAACAAGTGGTCATTACTGGAGCAGGGCTCACGCTTGCTACTCAAGTTTTTGGACCTGCTTTGAGGGCTATCGGAAGTAGTCTTAAGCAGAAGATGACAACGGATGCTATTGGTACAAAAGATTTAACCGCCGATTACCGTTCCAAATTAACACAAGGGAAAATATTTGTAGGAGTAAAGGCAAGAGCTGCAGCACGAGCAACTAAAGCATTGTTTAAACCTGAAAAAAAGAAGCCGCCTAAGTATATTGGACGTGAAGACCTGCAAAAGGCAATTATTCAGCGTGCGAGTGCCCCTCGAGGTACCGTGAAGAGTATTTTAATTGTTGCGGAACCTGGTAGCGGAAAATCTGCCATGATTCGTAATATCGTTTATCAAATTGCTACCGGCCAGATTCCTGCTTTGGACGGGAAAATTGTTCGTGAAATCCTTCCTAATAGTATCCAAGGAGCCGGCAAAGGAACTGATGCGGTCCCCAGAGCGACTACGGAATTAGTGGAACGACTCAAGGACCCTAACATCATTGGTTTTATTGATGAAGTTCAAGCGGTTGTCGATGTTGGTAAGCATTCGGAATCAAGCGTTTCACCGGTTGCTGAAGGCTTGTTGGTCCCATTGGAAAATAAAGAAATTTTCCTGATTGTTGTTACAACTCCGGAAGGGGCGGAATATATCCGTAAGAAAAACAAACCACTGTATGATCGTTTTGACGAATACAGTATGCCGCGGTTGACCGATGCGGAATTAAGAGAGGCAGGTCGGGCACGTGCCGCTGGGATTCAAAAAGAGAGAGGAGTAACAATTACAGATGCGGCAGTTGAAGAATTAATTGATAAAGCCCATCTGTTAACTAGTAAATCGGGTACCCGTGGTAGCATCGATTCTTTGGGAGAGTTGGCCGATTTTGCGGTGTTACAAGGTAAAACTAACATCGACAAAGGGGATGTTAACGAATTTATTCAATCTAAAAATACTGAAGCACAGATGAAGGTGTTGCAAGATGAGATCATTGAAATTAAGAAAGATATTAAGGCTCTTAACCAATCAGGTTATGATTCGGCTTCGTTGCACATACCCAAGGATATAGAAGAAACTATTGGCAGACAAGGCAAGCAGTCTGATGGAAGTTATACTGAGGATTTCAGTCACGCCTTAACCCGTATTAGCAAACTTAAAGATGCTCTCCGTCGTTTAAAAGCTCAGCTTGTTGATAACCGGACAAATCAAACTCCTATTCAGATCGAACAGGCTGAAGCTAAAGTCCGGGTACTCTTTGATTGTAAAGGAGAGGTTGGAACAGTCGATGAATTTATGAAAGCCCGTGAGCATGGAGAAGATGCTTCCAGACGGCAAAGTGAGTATCTTGCTAAAGAAATACGGAAGTCTTTTGGCAGTTTTGAATGGAGTGGTGAGAGCATTGATTTACCTGCCGATTTTGACCAACCTAAACCAGGTGAAACATGGGCTGCGGTAGAAACCCGTCTTGAGCGATTAAGATCTAAAATGGAGGGCTTGCAAAAAAAGGTTGGACAGCCGGAGGTGCCTGTTACCGATAAATCGAAAGCCTTTGTGGAACTGCGAACCCTAGCCTCCAAAGGAGGGTTTGATCCTGCGCTAGATGTAAATCCTGAAGATACCGTTACAATTGAAAAAACTCGAGTTACGCTAGAAACCGCATTGCCAGGGGCTCTTGCCCAGTTGGATATTCCAAGAGTTCCCGGTGAAAGTTTGGAAGGGTTTGCTAACCGTGTACAAGAAGCCGCAGCGACTAAGGTCGGTCTTGATGTTGATACGACAAAGGCTGTGGTGGAAGCCAACCGTAAACGGGCTGTGGTTGCTTCCGCTAACCCGAACGAAGCAAGAGCCGCCCTTGCTGTAGATTTGGCTGTAAACGGTTTTACCGATTATCTTCCAGATCTTCAAGTAGCCGTTGCCAATAAAGTGGGGCTGCCGGAAGATGTCACCAAAGATATGGTGACTCAACATATTGTGAAGGCCAAAGGAGACCCAACTAGCCCTTCACTTATGGCTAAAGCCTTAGTTGACTTATCATCGCAAGGGTTAGGTCATGACGATTGGAAACAACCTTTAGTAGAAGCCGTTTCAAAAAAGGTTGGTGTGCCTGCCGAGGTTGTGGAAGCTGTTGTTGCTGAAACGGTAGCAAATCCAAAATCTCCAGGTATGCCGGGGAGAATGCCGGCAGCGCCTTCTTCTGAATCAGTTTTAGTGGATTTAGCTAAAACAGGATTGGCGGATCCCAAATGGAAACCGGCTTTAAGCCAGGTAGTGGGTGAGCGTCTTGATTTAAGTGACCGGGTTCTTGATTTTTTGGTTGAACAAAAATTAACCCTAGAAGGAAAAAAACCCAAAGCTCCTGCCGAACAGGCACGTGTGTTACTCGGCTTGGCTACAACTGGTTTGGCTGACCCACAATGGGTTGAACCTTTGGAGAGTGTTAGAGGCGCTTTAGTGTCTATGTTAGGAGACGCTAAAGCGGATGCAGACAGAGCAGGTTTGCTGGCTGAGTTGAAAGCCGTCCAAGCAGGTTTAGAAGTGAGCCATACTGCAGCGTGTAAGCCATTATTGGATAGTATGGCTAAAGTTGATGGCCATGAACAATTAGGTGTTGCCCGCAAGCCTGGTCAAACCCCTGATGATTTATATAAAGCAGTTCTCGAAAAAGCCTCCGAAAAAACAGGGCTGGCGCCAGAAGTGATTGACCGTGTGATTGCCAGGAAGGTGGGCCCTAAAGGGACCCTTGCAGCAAAAGCTATGTTGGCTGCTGATGTGGGTGTTAATCAATTGCAACAAGCCGATTATTGGCACACTGCTTTACAAGGTGTGATTAATGAAGAAAAAACTAAAGTGGTTGCTGCTGGTACGAAAAACCCAGAATCAGCCAAATTGGTTAAGCAATTGGAGTTAGTAATTACTAGCGGAAAGGCAGTGCCGCAAGCTGCTAAGAAACCGGCAGCTGCTAAAGCAACCAAAGCTTCTAAGAAACCCGCAGCTCCTAAAGGAAGTGCCAATACCCAAGGAGATGCCCCGGATCCTGCTGGTGGAGCTGCTTCAGCAACAACAACAGGTAGAGGTCGTGGAACAGGAGGAACAGGTGCTGCATCGTCCGGCACCAATGGTGGCGCTCCTACCGCTAGCGATACAACTAACCGACCCGCTTTCCAATCCGTAACAACCCCACCTGAAATGGGAAGTGCTTCTGCTGCTCCTCGTATGGGAGGGGGAGGC
>CAZQCI010000022.1:0-340 GCA_964592255.1 uncultured Nitrospiraceae bacterium
GATAAAATTTTTTGTCCTGGCCTGCTTTAATTTGTGTGTCGGCAATCACGGCTTGTTCCAATAACAATTGAGAGACGATGATGTCTCCACATATTTCCAAAAAGGGTGTAGCAATCCATTGAGGTTTTTGAAAATCCCCTTTAAGCCCCCATTCGGCAAGGCTCATGGCTAAGGCGGATATTGTATCGAGTGCTTGGGATAGAAGTTCTATTTCGTGAGAGAGTAGGGTGTGTGTACGATTTTTTTCGATAAAATCTGTCAGGTCTGCATGTAACTCTTGGAATAACAGACCGCCTTTCATGGAAAGTTTGCGGGCAATCAAGTCAAGCGCTTGGATGCC
>CAZQCI010000022.1:350-8874 GCA_964592255.1 uncultured Nitrospiraceae bacterium
TTTTGTGTCGCGCAAATATTGTTCGGCGGGATAATCGCAGATATAGCCATACCCTCCAAAAACTTGAAGGACAGTTTCTGTGACTTTAAACCCTTGATCCGAGCAATAGGCCTTACAGATGGGGGTGAATAACTCCACCCGGTTTTGGGCTTTTTCTTTTTCTTCATCATTCTCGGAGGCTCTTGCAATATCGGCTAAGTAAGCAGTTTTGTAGAGGAGGGCGCGAAGCCCTTCTACAGTGGATTTGCAATGCATCAAATTACGTCTGACGTCGGGGTAGTTAATAATGGCTCGTCCTTTTTGCTCCCGTTCTTTGGCATAATTTATCGCATGTTGTGTGGCCGTTGCGGGAATGGCCAAACCTTGTAGCCCCACAAAAATACGGGCTTCATTCATCAACTGAAACATTTGGTTTAACCCTTCTTTTTGCTTGCCGACTAAGAAACCAACACAGCGATTGTTTTCTCCAAAATTTAAAGCACATGTCGCTTGTCCTTTAATACCCAATTTATGTTCCACAGCCACACAGCTGACGTCATTGTCTTCCCCCAAACTTCCATCTGGATTTACTTTTATTTTAGGGACAACAAACAATGAAATACCTTTGGTGCCAGGGGTATCGCCTTCAACGCGTGCAAGAACAAGATGGATGATGTTTGGAGTAAAGTCATGATCCCCGCCGGAAATAAACATCTTACTTCCTTTAATTAAGAAAGTGCCGTCGCTTTGGGGAGAAGCTGTCGTTCTGATGTCTCCTAAAGAACTTCCAGCCCACGGTTCAGTCAGGCACATGGTTCCGGCAAACTGGCCTTGATACATTTTTGCACAAAACATGTTGGTGAGCTGAGAATCACCAAATACCTCAATCACATGAGCGGCGCCGCGAGTGAGTGCAGGGTACATGTTTAACGCATAATTAGCGCCCATGAAAAATTCGTTGGTTGCCAAAGAAATAATAAAAGGAAGATTTTGCCCGCCATAAGTTGGAGCCACATCCATCGCAATATAACCATTATCCGCATAAGCCTTAAAAGCTTCCTTGAAGCCTTTGGGAGTGTGGACTACGCCATCAACCAGTTTGCAGCCTTCTCGATCCCCCGTGTCATTAAGGGGGGCCATCACTTTTTGAGCAAATTTTAAAGATTCCTCGACGACGAGCTGGTAAATCTCCTGGCTCTGGTCCGAGTACCGAGGCCTTTGGGAAAGCTCATTAGTTTTTAAAAATTCGTTGAGATTAAATAATACGTCTTCAATGTCGACAAGGTAGTTCATATTTTATCGATATGATAATTTTATCAAAAAAGTGTCAAATTATTTATGGAAAAACGATAGTATCTTAGGAAGTTAAATTTAAGAGATGCAGAACTATTGAGGTTTTGGCCTTTATTTTGCTGAGAAATGGACATGGGTTTAAAAGGAATCACAGCTAATCCGTTTGAAAAACTCTTTTCTTCCAGAGAAGGGGATAAAACCAATCAAATTACCGATGCGGAAAAAGAGGAATTTCTTTCTCATTACACCCCTAATAACCAAGACCTGGTTACTGTGCTTGATGCGTTGCAAAGTCCAGAAAACGAAGGGGGACTTTTAAGCCAGGAAGAAGTGGCTTTGATTGAAGCGATGGAAGGCGGCCGCGATTTTTTAGCCGACGTGGCGGCCCATCCGTTTAATTGGAATCAGATTTCTATCTTTGCCCCGCCCTCAGAAGGGGGACAAGATTACGGGTCTTTTGGGCATAAAATTAAAATGGGTTTAGATGATTTGGCAACTCATACGGGCATTCAGACCAACTATTCTCCCTCAATCTTCAACGAAAACTTGGAATCAGCAGATTATATTTTTCTCTCCGGAATTGCCGAAGGAAAATACAATTCCATTTTTGCTAAACTTCATGACGATTATGGGATTAGCCGCCTTAGTCTTAAAAGTTTAGTTTATGCGGCTTCTCAATTGCAAACGGAATGGTCCTGGGCTGATCCTCAATTAATCAAACCCTATGCTGACTTGGAACAGAATAGTCCGGAACAAGACACCCTTCTTGTTCTTGTCTCTAAGGAATTGGTTCTGCCGGATATTTCTTCGTGGAGTTCGGTTCAACAAGAAGTGGTACATCAATTATTAAATATGGGTATAAAAGATGTAGAACTAGAACAGCTTTTGAAATTAGATCCAAGCCAGTTGCAACCTTATGTTGAAACAATTGTTTTTATTAAAACATTGTTTCCGGATTATGTTCCTAATAACCCAATCCGCGAGATCGAAAGATTTGTTCCTTTATCGGCAGAAGAAAAAACTATACTCACCCAACATGTAGGCAGCTTGCGTCAATTATATCCAACAGTTCCAGAAGCTTTTAGTTTCAAGGAAAATTTGAGGGATTTGGTTGAGGGAGAAAAAAAATACCCTGGATTTTTTGATGCGCTTTCTTTGTATGGTGGCATAGGGTTTGATTTTTCAGCAGCCCATTCTTGGAATCTTATTAAGATTGTGGAGAAGCTAAAAGATTACGAGTCCAGTGGGGCCTTAGATATTTTTAAGCAGTGCAACCCAAATAAAACCTTAGTTAAGATTAGATTATCTGTTGATTTGAGTTTTTTGGATAAGATCCAAGATCCCTCTGTTCAATTATTTATTACAAAACTGTTGCAAAAAGTAACTGACCCCTTACAGAATATTTATTATTTTTCAGCGTTTGCCGATGGTGTCCCACTTGAAACGCTTAATCGGGCTCTCGATGCGAATCCTCCTATTTATAATTTATGGAGTAGTGATGCGATATCGGATGAAGATATACAGAAGTGGAATGTTTTTTATGGGAATTTGTGCCGGGATTTTCCCTTAGGCCCCAGCCCATTTGCTGGCTTGAGCCTATTGGATAGAGACACTCTTCTTAAAAATGAATCAATTTATAAAAATAAATTTTACCAAAAATATTTTAACGAATATGCGAAAAGACTCGATCTTTCTTATGAAGAAGCTAGAACGCTGATTTTTTATGTGTCTGATCAGGTTCTGTTGACAGAGGAAGCCTATAATAAGGCAATGGCGCATCTGGATTTTTTCCAGTCTTTACCCTCCGACCCTGCGGTACGGCTTCCTCTTTTTTTTACTTGTATCAGTTTGAATGACGCTGATTTTAAATTGGTTTCTTCTTTCAAAGAAAGAGGATTGCTGCAGAATCAATATCAGGCTTTAGATTTAATTTCCCTGGCTGCACAGTACCCTCAAATTATAGGTATGGATTCTTATGAACCTATTTTAAACAATATTGGTTTTTTTGCTGATCAAAATAAAATCGAGGCCAATTCAGGCTCCAGAATTGTTTATGCTGCTTCTTGGCCTCCAGAGGTGAGTGTGGAGGAATGTATTAATGCTCTTTCTCCTTATATTCCAAAACCGATCTCCATAAGTGAGTTGTTTTATTATGCGTCCTTTCAAGAAGAGCGTGAGGCTCTTAAAAGTCCCGAGTTTAGCAATTTTTTTAAGGAAGTATGTGGTCATTTACCTCAATTGAATCCGGATGCTCTAGATGTTCGCACCTTGGTAGCAATTTATCTTCGGGAACCTGAAAAAAAAGCGCAATTACTCGATCCTAATTTTAGTAAAAATTGGGATGATTTTAATCGGCATGTTCAGGTGGCTAATATTGATCAAAGACACCATTTGTCTTCGGCCTTATGGGGTTTGTATTATCCTTTACCGGAAGCAGGATGGGAAGGTTTTAACAGTTTTTGTAATCCAGCGGGGGGGTACCCTCTTGTTAATACTCCAGAAGTTTATCAAATGTATGTGTTGTATGAAACATCCGAAAAAGTCCGTGATGTTTTGAAACAACTTAAAGAAGACAAAGGTTATGGAGAAACACTTGTTTATGACAAGCCTGCTCTTGTAAGAACAGATAGTAATCGTTACACGGATCAGCGAACAACGTGGTATTATATTAATACAGTTTTGAAATTACGGATGATTTTATTGCGACAGGGTATAACTCCGGAGTTGCAGACTGATATGACCACTCATCTTTTAGAAGATGTGGACAACAAGAAAACAGAATTTGCAGGGACTTTTCATTTTGACCCGGAAACGGGAGCGATGTCCCTTCATAAAGGCCAATTATTGGTTTTAGGAGATGGTGAGGCTCATGACTTTGATCCTTTGGCTCCTTACCAATTTATTAAATATCATCAACATGCTTTACTAGAGGATAATAGCCAACAAGCCGGTCCTAGTGTAGGTGAGGCAGATTTGGAGACAGCTGTAAAATTAAAAAATACGGCCATTGTTATTTCCACAGCAGGAAGAGAAAATAATAGGTTAAATTACAATATCGATTTTTATGGCTATGATCCAGAAATAGGTGGAGCAGGCGATGTGGTAATCGATATAACAGGTAAAACTTCTGCGGCGACAAAATAAATTAACAATATTATAAGTTAAATTTAAATCCACCAACAACTGACACTGAAGTTTCATCCGTGGCCGGTGTGCGGATGGCTTCAGCGGCACCTTGCAGAGCGAGTGTGTCGGAGAGGGGGATTGTTAATACATCCCTTGTTGCTACGCCTTTATTGTCTTCTGGATAAATCGGAATGATTGCGAAAACCCCACCTACAAATATAGCGTGATCTCCTTTATATTCTACGTTCACTCCTGGAACCACTTTTAGAGTAGGGGCTGTCGGCTCGGGAAGGAGTTGGGTCTTCATGGCTAAGCCTGCGACGCCAATAACAGAAAAAGCTGTTTTGGGAATGGTTAGCTTGTAACTGACATTGGGTGCGATAATGATTTTTCCCTGTTCTTTAGCCCAGTCTTGTACATTGATGACTCTAACACCTCCTCCAACGTGTTCGCCTGAAGCGGGGGGTAGTCCTAAAATAAGTTCTTCTTGAGCAAAATCGATTTTTTGTTCTGTTTGATTATTATAAACACCAACTCCGGCTAAAGCAGAAATATTGGGGGCCATAAGGTCCTTTCATGAAAAATGGATGACAAAAATAATTGGTTTATCGGAAGTAGTGTAAAAATGTTGTCAATTTTTTTAATTATTTTTAATAGAGCCAAAATATTGGAAAAATCTCTTTTATTTAAGGCAACTTTTCGTTCTTACAGTCGATAAAGAGTCATCATTTCAAAAGGATGACTTATTTTTATGGCTGGTATTGTTGACCCCAAAGCACCTGTTGTTCCGGCGTCTTCCATTGGTGAGCCTCAAGATGTTACTAATTCTGCCAAAGAGGAGGTAGCAGGAAGTGGCCCTGTTAGTTCGAGTGCAGCGGCAGCATGGGTTCATTTTTTAGATGGCAGACGTGTTATTCCTTCTACGCCAAATCCAGCAGATCAAACTTACAGTTTTGTTTTGGAAGAAGTTCAAGGCTTGGTTTTAGCGGCTCTTGATTATAAAGCTCTGCATCCGGACTATTCGTTTCAGCCTTCTGATTTAATATCAAAAGATGCGTGGGATGTTTTACGTGCTGGTTTAGAATCTCGGCGTACAAACCCTATTTCTCGTTCCAGTATCACATCTTCCATTTTTCAAGGAGGAGAGCCTCATCGATTTGTTGTTGAAGGGGTTGTGAATGGTTTTGATTATTCTTCTCCCGATAGTCCGGTTGCGGTTACTGTTGAAGATGGTTTTTTAGAAATTTGGGATTGGGGATCAGGCATGAGTGCAGGAAATATGGCAACTCATTTGCTTATTTCTCGTTTGTCCGGAGAGCGTGAAGGAAAAACAGGTCGATTTGGTATAGGATTTAACACAGCTTTTCGTTATTTGGTTGATCCTCGTTGGAATGGACGTGGCAATTGGCGGGAGCATTTGATCCCCAATGCCGTCGTTGAAGTTGTGAGCCGGCAAGAAGGAATGAATGGAGCTGTCCGTGCTTTGTATTGGGTTGAAGATGGAGATATCCGGTATAGTTTAGAACCAGTTTTAGATAATGATTTTACGACGGTGATGGGGGAGCGATCCGGAACACGAGTGCGTGTGTGGTCGTCATCTATTTCTAAAGCCGATGTTTTAAAAGAAGTGGATGACAATTTGGATTATTGTGACAGGCCGTTAATTATTAATGGTGGTACTAGGGTGCGCCCCCAGCCTGAGCAAACTTATCAAGTGGCGTATGGGGATGGAAAAGAAGCACTTATTGAGTTTGTACCTTCGTCTCAAACAAAAGGGCGTCGTGGTTTAGTTGTTAAAGTAGGAGATGTTCTCACCATTGAACGGCATGCAGCCCTTGAAGGCAGTAATACTTATGATGGGGAAGTGGTCATTACACTTCCTTTATCAACAGAATTAGTCCAAACCCGACAGACGGTCCATGTGGATGATGATGTTAAAGATCTTTTCAGAAAGATGATGGATCCGGAAGTAATTTCTACATCTCTTCCTTTTTTGAATACACTCGGTATTTGGGCCGAAGCCATAGAGCGTGACGGCCGAAATCACAGTTCCGCCACTATTGATGAACCCCATAGTTTAAAGGATATGATGGCTCAAACTGTAGAGAAACAGTTTGAAGGGATGCGTTTATATCCGGACCGGGGTTATTTTAAAGAAGCCGGCTTTGACAATCGCGTTAATCCTCATATTTATTCCATGGGTAACTTTAGTCATTTTGCTCATGCAGCGTCTCAAGATTTACGTCCTCGTAGTGCTTATAATGGCATGGGCGATTCAATGGCGATGCGGATTTTGATAAGCCCCGAATTAAACGGATTGCGATCATCTTACTATGATCGTGATTCGGGAGTGCTGTATCTTTCACAAGAAGCTTATGAGAGAAAAGCATTCCCTCAGTCTCGTGCCGCAGTTCTTAATTCAACAGCAGAAATTTCCGAACATCCTTATTACACAGTGGCTAAAGGCAGAAGGTTGCGGAACTCCGGTCCAATTGAACAAGTAGCTGTCGGTACAAACTCTCAAGTTAATGATTTACGGCAAATTGGTCAGTTTATAAGAGATAATGGTTTAGAGTTTGATCAACTATTAGTGCCGTTTCATTCCTCTCCCTATCGTGTTGATTATGAAAAAGAGAAGGAAGAAATTATAGGCTCCCTTCCTCCGGAGGCTGAAGAATTAAAGGGCCTACTAGGAAGATTACATATTAGAAGTCAAAGCATAGGTACAAATTTGCTTCTTTTTTGTTGTGAGGTGCCACATGAAGGGGAGGATAGCTTAGTGCTACTGTGTTGGGATCGTAGCCAAAGTAGGCTTACAAGAATAGGGCCTTATTATAATATTGAGTATGCTCCTCTATCAGATACCCAGGTGTTATTTTCTAAATCACATCAGCTTAGTGAGTCTATGGATTTATGCTTATGGGATTTGCAGGACAATATGGCACGGCACATCTCTCCAAAAGGTTCTTCTATTTCTTACGATCGTCTGGAGATTCTGAAAGATGCAGGCCAGGCCGTACTTTTGCAAGCCCGTGATTCTATTTATTTGTCCCATCTTGAACTTTGGACTCCAGAGACAGGTCTCATCTCCATTACGGATAGTTCTTTTGTAGAAATGGACGAAATTTATAGCATTGGTGATGGGTTTGCTTTTGTCACAGGTCAAAAGAGTGAGGGGGAATATGTTGTCGCTCTTTTTGATTTATCAACTCGGACGCTAGAGCCCCTTTTCTCAACTGATGTTTGGTATTTGCAAGGCAGGGGTAGGTTAGGCGAACAGAGCGTGAGATTTGTCATGGGTTTGCACGATGGACTTCGGAGTGTTTCTTTGGCTGATCTAAAAAAATTATTGGATCCCGATTTTCAGGACCGGATTAAACGTTTGCAAGATAAAGGAGCCTCTTTGCTTGGAAATATAGGGAGTGTTTATTTTTTGAGTGAAGATGGTTTTAATAGATTAATCGACAGTCGCTATTTTAATCTTTGGAGCCCTAAAATTACCACGGCTGTTACAGGTCGTGCCTTTGAACGTTTTGTTGCGAGCGAGCCGGAGGAGCGCATAGCCAATATTCTTGAGTTGACGGGGAAATATTTTGTAGAAGGGATGGACGAAGAGGTGTTTTTTTCCCGTTTAAAAAGGGTGTATGATTCTATTGATTGGCGAGATCTTGAATTATATGGAGAGGGTAGCAATACTCACAGGTCTTTAGAAATTTATTTTCAATCACAAAAAGAAACGTCTCCTGGAACAAGTCTTGTTCAACCGTTTGGTGCAGACGATACAGCCTATCCTTTGTCTTGGTTATTATTAGAGCAACGGGAAAAAGGACTAGTGCGTTTTGATGATTTTACTATCGCGAATAAAAAAGAGCCGCCCCCAGGCTACGTCAGTAATCAAATTAGAAATGCGGTGACGCACCTTCAAAATGCTAAGCGTTCTATTTGGTTGCGTGAACTATTGCAAAATAGCTGGAATGCCGTCAATAGAGCCGCCAGTTCGCTTTCTCCTGCTGAAAGAAAAGTTGATGTGCATATTGTTCAGGATGGCAAACGTGTCATTACCCGTTTTCGTGATTACGTCGGCATGACCGAACCGGAGTTCGATCGGATCGCCGACACCTTCCGT
>CAZQCI010000022.1:8884-25183 GCA_964592255.1 uncultured Nitrospiraceae bacterium
AAGTCATTACCCGCCTTTTGGTTCGTGAACAAGAGACTGTTCGCTCCGATAGCGACCGTGGCTTATTCCAAATGGGGTTTTCTTCCAGCTTATTAGATGCCGAAACCGTTTCTATTAAAACGGCTAAAAAAGGAGCTGCCTATATTCTGGAAGTACAAAAAACTCCGGTGATCAAAGAGGGGAAGGTTGTAGATATTTTGGTTCATAAGCGATGGATCAAAAATGATGAAGGGTTTTATGGAACTTTGGTTGAGCGTGTTTCTACGCCTACCTTATTAGATTGGGAAATAGCTCAGCAAACCGCTTGTTTGGAAGATTTAGCAGCTTATATTAAAAAAGAAGATTTGGAAATTAATCTGGACGATGCCAATTTAAACAAAGGTTGTGACCCTATTTTAAGTGTTGAAACCGATAATTTAGGAGACATTGATTTATATTTGGGCCAAGAAGAAGCCGTTCTTTTAGGGGGGTTAAAGTTAATGCCGTTACCGGATTTTTTTCTACAAAAAGTCCCGGAAGCCATTCGTGCTTTTTATCAAGGAGTAGGGGTTTATGTTAATTTGGATCATCGATACTTTCGTGTGGCTCCAACACGCGACCAGTTTATTAATCATGATCAGGTTTTAGATGATTTATCTGAAATTCTCCCAGGTCTTTTAATTAGGGGTTTTTGCAATCGTGTCTTAAACCCCAACGACTCCGCCGATTTAATTGGGTTACCTCAAGATTATTTGTATGCACTTTATGAATATGCTGAACGGCATGTGTCGGCCTCTGCCGCGGAGCCCCCTTTTGAAACCGATGCGCAAAAACTTAATCGCGGCGATTATCGCATCAACTACAATGAATACACAGGCCCAGATAGAGAAGCCAAGCTCATGGCTTTAATGGTTGATATTAAATTTATACCAGATCCCACCACAGGGCGTCGCATCAGTATTAATGAACTACATCGTATCTTAAAAGCAGCTTTTGCAGGGGATGAGGCAGAGTCAGCTCGGCTTAGATCTCTTTCTCCTTTTTTACCCAAGAGTATTTTGACTCGTCTTAGTTTGGCTCAAGATTTAAATAAAGCAACTCAGAAAGGTTCTGCTTTAGTTTCTCGCGATGATTTATCTCTCAATCGATATTACTCTGCAGAAGAGTTGGCTGATAAGCCAGGTATTCAGTCTTTTATTGAGTTAGTGGAAAAACTTTTGAGTTGTTATAGGCATGAGTCAGGTCTCCAAGTTCGTATTTCTACTTTTACACACACTTTAGGAGCTCAAGCACTCTACGATACTCACAATAACATTCTAGCATGGCCTTATGGGGATTGGCTGAAAGAGCACACTCAAAAATTAACGACTATTTTAAACATGCCGGAAGGAGACGCGCAAGAAGAGGCCTTCCAGAGTTTTGTGGAAAACATTCTTTCTGGACTGACGCATGAATTAACTCACGCCCGTAGTGGTTTACCAGATGTGGGGAATAACCCACATCCCGTAGAGTTTTATGATGCCCACTGGGAAACCGTATTAGGAGAACAGGTAGCTGATTTTTCAATTCCAGATTTAATTAAAGAATTAAAGACAGGCCCTGGCCGCTCTAATCCTAGTGGAGTTAATGACCCAACTGGATCACAGTCGACTCACACTCATTCTGAATCAGGTCCAATTATTTCAACCGTTGCTCTTAGCGTTCCACAAGGTCTTCAGGAAGATTCTCGTTCTTTATCAATGAGTCTGGATAATTGGTACGACATCGCTTTGGGTCTTTCTCCTTACTTGAAGGAAGGTGTATCTGTGGAGCTTTTGCAGGACATTTTCATTTCCTTGGATCGTGGTGAGCAACAGCAGTTGGAAGATGTGTTCAAGTTTGGAGGTATCGGTGATTTAGTTGAGGCTTTAAGAAGTCATCCGCAGTGGAAAAAAGTATTGAAAGAAGACTCTGTCACAGTAGCATCGTTAGATTCATTATCCCGTGAAGGACAGCAATCTCTTGCACTCGCACCCACTTCGGCTTCGGTAAGCACTGTGGCGGCTTCTTTTTAGATTATTTTTCTATCCCTCTTGACTTCATCAATCGAATCCTATAAGACTTGCGAAATTTTGCTCTGAGGGTTTATATAAAATGAAAAAACGAAAAGGGTTGAAGGATTTAATAATCAAAAACCTCCCGGCATTCGAGGCCTAGGGAGGTTTTTTTTCGTCTTGAAATGAAAACGATCGTCGATAATCAAGAAATGAAAACAGCCATTCAAAAAATGGCCCGTGAGATTTTGGAAGAAAAAGCCTCTCTCGAAAAAATTGTTTTGGTAGGTATTACAACCCGTGGGGTGCCTTTGGCCCATCGTATTGCCGCACAGCTTAAAAAAGACAAAGGTGTGGATGTACCTGTAGGAACTCTTGATATCACCCTGTATCGTGACGATTTATCCAAGTTGTCCGACCATCCTATCGTTAAGCAAAGCAATATTCCTTTTTCTCTCGATGAAAAGGTGGTTTTTTTGGTGGATGACGTTCTCTATACCGGACGCACGGTGCGTTGTGCCTTGGATGCTTTGTTTGATTTAGGTCGTCCGGACGCCATTGGATTGATTGTTATGGTCGATCGTGGAGGGCGTGAGCTGCCCATTCAAGCTGATATTGTTGGTTTGCATGTTCAAACCAAGGTGGGGGATGTGGTGCATGTGAGGTTTTCAGATACAGATGAAGGAGAGGATCGTGTGGATTTGGAGGGACGTGGATGAAATAACTCCCCCTAGCCCCCTCTTATATTAAGAGGGGGAATTTAGTTCCTTACCTTGAGAATAAGGGGAGGTTAAGAGGGGTTCGCTCAATAAAAAATGCAACTGAAACGAAAAGACCTTTTAAGTTTAGAAGACCTTACTGCCGGTGAGATTGAATTGATTTTAGAAACGGCCAAAGGTTTTCAAGAAGTGGCCGGTCGAGAAATTAAAAAAGTTCCGGCGCTTCGAGGAAAAACGGTGGTGAATCTTTTTTTTGAAAACTCCACCCGAACACGTGTTTCTTTTGAAATTGCTGCCAAACGTCTTTCAGCCGATCTGATTACTATTAGTAGTACTGGTTCTTCCACTGCCAAAGGCGAAACTCTTTTAGATACGGCGCGCAATCTGGAAGCCTTAGGGGCAAACATTATTGTGTGTCGTCATCACGCTTCAGGAGTTCCTTATTTCTTAAGCCAAAAACTTAAAGCTTCTATTATCAATGCCGGTGATGGATCTCACGAACATCCAACCCAGGCTCTTCTCGATCTTCTCACGGTGATGGATGTGAAAGGTAAGATCAGTGGCTTGAAGGTAGCCATTGTGGGGGATATCGCCAATAGTCGTGTAGCGCGGTCCAATATTTTTGGTTTTACTAAAATGGGAGCCAAAGTGAAAGTAGTTGGCCCGGCAACCATGATTCCGCGGTTTATTAAAGAGTTTGGCGTGGATGTTTGTTACGACCTGAAGGAAGGTATTAAATCTGCTGACGTGATTATGATGTTACGGGTGCAAAAGGAACGTATGGCGGAAACCCCATTTTCATCGCCTAAAGAATATGCAAGGTTTTATGGATTAAATGCGGAAGTGTTGAAAAATGCAAAAGAAGATGTGGTGGTTATGCATCCAGGACCTGTTAACCGGGGTATTGAGATGAGTCCGGAAGTGGCGGATGGACCTCATTCAGTCATTCTAAAACAAGTTACCAATGGTGTCGCAGCCCGTATGGCTGTGATGTATTTACTGGCGGGATATAAAGAATAGTTGTGTTGTTAAGTTTGTTTGCTTCATCATTTAAGTGAGGCGCTGTATCAAGAGAATCGTGATAAGAAGAGTAAAAAATGAAATTATTGATTAAAAATGGAAAGTTAATTGATCCAAAAAATAAACGTGACGGTTTGTTTGATGTCTTGATCGAAAAAGATCAGGTTTTAGATGTTGTCAAGCCGGGTCAGAAAATTTCGGCCGATCACATTATCGATGCAGAAGGTTGTGTTGTGGCTCCAGGATTTGTGGATCTTCATGTGCATCTACGTGAACCTGGTTTTGAGTATAAGGAAACAATTCAAACCGGAACTCAAGCTGCTGCAGCCGGTGGTTTTACTTCTGTCTGTTGCATGGCCAATACAGAACCGGTGAATGATAATGCTTCTGTTACTAAAAATATTTTAAAGCAGGCTAAAGAAGTAGGGCTTGTTAACGTTTACCCCATTGGTGCGGTGACCATGGGTTTAAAAGGACAACAGCTTTCTCCGATGGGTGATTTAAAACGAGCCGGTTGTGTAGCTTTTTCTGATGATGGTATCACGGTGGCCAGTTCCATGATGATGCGCTTAGCGATGGAATATGCCAAAAGTTTTGAGCTACCTATTATTTCTCACGCGGTGGATCCTGTTCTTGCAGGGCGTGGAGTAATGAACGAAGGTTTTTTATCCACCAAGATGGGACTAGCCGGTATTCCTCACGAAGCAGAAGACATTATCATTGCCCGCGATCTTTATTTATCCAAACTCACAGGTGCAGCGCTGCATTTAGCCCATATCACGACGGCAGAAGGGGTTAATCTGGTGCGTCGTGCCAAAGAGGAGGGGCTTAAAGTAACGGCTGAAGTAACTCCTCATCATTTAACACTGACGGAAGCAGCAGTGTGTGGTTACGATACTCATGCCAAAATGGCGCCGCCTCTACGCACGCAAGCGGATATTGAAGCCTTGTGGAAAGGTTTAGCCGACGGAGTGATTGATGCCATTGCCACCGATCACGCTCCCCATGGAATGATTGATAAAGAAGTGGATTTTGCTGAAGCGGCTTGCGGGGTCATTGGTCTGGAAACTGCCTTAGGTGTGTGTTGGACGGAGGCAGTAAAACGAAAAATTCCTCTTTCTAAATTGATAAGTGCCCTTACATTTCGGCCGGCAGAGGTGGTGGGGATTCAAAAAGGATCTTTAGAAAAAGGAGCGGTTGCCGATGTTGTGATTTTTAATCCAGAGGCGACATGGGCAGTGGATTCTAAAAAGTTCTATTCTAAGTCACACAATTGTCCCTTTGAAGGATGGAAATTAAAAGGTGTTGTTAAAGCCACGCTCGTGGCAGGAAAGGTTGTTTACCAGTCATGAAACCAGCGCATCTTATCTTGCAGGATGGAACTATTTTTAGCGGAACCTCTTTTGGTTACGAAGGATCTTCTTCCGGAGAAGTCGTTTTCAATACATCCCTTACCGGATACCAAGAAATTTTAACCGACCCTTCATATCAAGGCCAAATTGTGGTGATGACTTATCCGCAAATTGGTAATTATGGAGTTAATCCGGTTGATATGGAGTCTAAAAAAATATTTTTGTCCGGATTTATTGTGAAGGAATGTTCCCCGATAGTGAGTAATTTTCGTTCTAAAGGCAGTTTATCTTCTTATCTAAAAAAATCAAAAATTCCAGCCTTAGAAGGTGTGGATACACGAGCCTTGGTTCGCCATATTCGTGAAAAGGGAGCGATGCCGGCCTTGATTACTGTTGGTGCAATTAAAAAGTTTGATCCGTTTATACGTCGAGCGGCACAGCTTCCTAGTATGGAAGGAATGGATTTTGCCAAAATGGTCAGCTGTAAAACACCTTATCGATGGGCGAAGGGGACTCCAAAGATTGTTAAGAATGCTGCCCCTCAACCATCAACTAAAATTGGAAAAGGTTCACGAGGAAAGAAAAAAACGTATTCTGTGATCGCTTACGATTTTGGTATTAAACACAATATTTTAAGAATGTTGGTGGATCATGGGTGTCGTGTGAAGGTAGTTCCAGCAAACTATCCTGCCGAAAAAGTATTAAAGGAAAAGCCGGATGGTGTTTTTCTTTCCAATGGCCCTGGCGATCCAGCAGTCTGTACTTATGCTATTGAAAATGTAAAAAAGTTACTCGGTAAAAAACCAATTTTTGGTATTTGCCTGGGACATCAAATTTTGGGTTTAGCCCTAGGAGCGAAGACGTATAAGCTTAAGTTTGGGCATCATGGGGGTAATCAACCCGTGATGGATTTGACCACACGTAAGGTGGAGATCACGGCTCAAAATCATGGTTTTGCTGTCGATGATAGTCGTCTTCCTCACGATGTTGAGGTGACACACATCAACTTGAATGATCAGACGGTTGAAGGGATTGCCCATAAGACATTGCCAGCTTTTTCGGTTCAGTATCATCCGGAAGCGGCTCCCGGTCCGCATGATTCTCATTATTTGTTCCAACGTTTCATCCACTTGATGGATGCTTAATCGCCATTGCGAGCCCTGAAGGGGCGCGGCAATCCATCATGGATCGCCACGCTCCCGTTGGTTGCTCGCGATGACAGTCGACAAAATGCCCAAAAGAACTGACTTAAAGAAAATTATGATTATCGGTGCCGGCCCCATCATTATCGGGCAGGCTTGTGAGTTTGATTATTCCGGAACCCAAGGGGTAAAAGCGCTGAAAGAAGAAGGGTACCAAGTTGTTTTGGTGAATTCCAATCCGGCCACCATTATGACCGATCCTAATTTGGCGGATGCAACCTACGTTGAGCCTATTACGCCGGAAGTGGTAGCTAAAATTATTGAAAAAGAACGTCCCGATGCCATTCTCCCGACTTTGGGTGGACAAACAGCTCTTAATACGGCGGTGGCTTTGGCCAAGAATGGAACACTTAAAAAATTTGGAGTGGAACTTATCGGTGCTCAACTTCCTGCCATTGAAAAAGCCGAAGATCGTGATTTGTTCAAGCAAGCCATGATTAAAATAGGTTTGAATGTTCCCAAAAGTGCTTTGGCCCACAATATGAAAGAAGCCATGGCCGTGGTTAAAAAAATTGGTTTCCCGGCTATTATTCGCCCTGCATTCACCTTGGGCGGGACAGGTGGCAATATCGCCAGGAATATGAAGGAGTATAAAGAATATGTGGCTTGGGGTTTAGAATGTTCGCCCGTTTCTCAGCTTCTTATTGAGCAATCTATTTTAGGTTGGAAGGAATACGAGTTAGAAGTGATGC
Organism: uncultured Nitrospiraceae bacterium; assembly: GCA_964592255.1. Taxonomy (GTDB): domain Bacteria; phylum UBA10199; class UBA10199; order UBA10199; family SBBF01; genus CAZQCI01. The sequence goes on from CAZQCI010000022.1 coordinate 15,882, forward strand.
GCGATAAGAATGACAATGTTGTTATTGTTTGTTCTATCGAAAATTTTGATCCGATGGGTGTGCATACCGGGGATAGTATTACTGTGGCTCCGGCGCAAACGTTGACCGATCGTGAGTATCAACTGATGCGTGATGCAGCCATCAAAATTATCCGCGAAATAGGGGTGGATACGGGCGGATCCAATATTCAGTTTGGTATTAATCCCAAAAATGGGGAGATGATGATTATCGAGATGAACCCGCGTGTTTCGCGTAGTTCGGCATTGGCTTCCAAGGCCACAGGTTTCCCTATAGCTAAATTTGCCACGAAATTAGCAGTTGGTTACACCTTGGATGAAATTAAAAACGACATCACTAAAGTAACCCCAGCCTCTTTTGAGCCGACTATCGATTATGTGGTGACCAAAATTCCCCGTTTTACTTTTGAAAAATTCCCTCAAGCTGACAGTCGTTTAACAACTCAAATGAAATCGGTAGGTGAGGTCATGGCTATTGGGCGTACTTTTAAGGAGTCTTTCCAAAAAGCCATTCGTTCGCTAGAGACAAGTACCTATGGTTTTGAGGAAAAAACTCTTAAAGAGAAATCTCCAGCTAAGAGAAAGGCTGAGCTTTTAAGTCATCTTCAAGTTCCACGTTCCGATCGTTTATGGTGGATAGCTCAAGCGTTTCGAGAAAAATGGAGTTTAGAGCAAATCTTTAAAGCTACTTATGTAGATCATTGGTTTTTAAAGCATATTGAGCAGATTATTGAGATGGAAGGGGAGATTAAGAAATTGAGTAACGCCCCCCGTCCCCCTCTTAATTTAAGAGGGGGAGTGAGGGGGAGTTATGCTTCGCTTCTTCTCAAGGCCAAACAATGGGGATTTTCTGATCGTCGCTTGGGTCAGCTGATGAATAAAACGGAAGATGAAGTACGAGAGTATCGTGAATCGCAGGGTATTGTTCCTGTCTATAAAAGAGTGGATACTTGCGGTGCGGAATTTGAAGCTCATACCCCTTATCTTTACTCTTCTTACGAAACTGAAAATGAAGCTCAACCTACTAAAAATAGAAAAGTGGTGATTTTGGGTGGTGGTCCTAACCGTATTGGTCAAGGGATTGAATTTGATTATTGCTGTGTTCATGCCAGTTTTGCATTGGAAGAAGAGGGTATTGAAAGCATTATGGTCAATTGTAATCCTGAAACGGTTTCTACCGATTATGATACCTCCGACCGCTTGTATTTTGAGCCTTTGACCAAAGAAGATGTTATTCGTATTCTTCAAGAAGAAAAGCCTGATGGTGTGATTGTTCAGTTTGGAGGGCAAACCCCTCTAAAACTGGCGCTTCCTCTTCATGAATGGGGTGCCCCTATCATTGGAACCTCTCCCGACTCCATTGACATTGCGGAAGATAGAAAACGTTTTGCCGAACTTCTTAAACACTTGGATTTACGTCAGCCCCGCAATGGCTTGGCGACTTCTCTCGACCAAGCTGTGGTGATGGCCAACCAGGTTGGTTATCCGGTTTTGTTGCGTCCTTCTTATGTTTTAGGGGGGCGTGCCATGGAAATTGTGTATGATGAAGATAATTTGCGGGATTATATGCAACGAGCCATCACGGTTTCTGAAAGCAAGCCTGTGCTCATCGATCAGTATCTTCAAGGAGCTATTGAAGTCGATGTGGATTGTTTGGCTGATGGAAAAGATGTGGTTGTGGCCGGAGTCATGGAACATATCGAACATGCGGGTATCCATTCTGGCGACAGTGCTTGTTGTTTACCCCCCCACACTCTATCGGAGACAGTGTTGAAGGAAATTCATCGTCAAAGCCGTGAATTGGCTTTAGCTCTTCAAGTGAAGGGGTTGATGAATGTGCAATATGCCGTTAAAGATGAAACGGTGTATATCCTAGAAGTAAATCCACGGGCATCGCGAACTGTTCCTTTTGTTTCTAAAGCAACAGGTATTCCTTTGGCAAAATTAGCGACAAAAATCATGACGGGTAAAACTCTCCAAGAACTGGGATTTCAAAAGGAAGTGATACCTCCGTATCGTTCTGTGAAAGAAGCGGTTTTTCCATTTACTAAATTCCCTGGAGTGGATCCTCTTTTAGGTCCTGAAATGAAATCCACCGGTGAAGTGATGGGTATTGATCCTTCCTTCGGTATGGCTTTTGCCAAGGCCGAGATGGCTGCTGGAACTCATTTACCACGAAAAGGGACCGCTTTTATCAGCGTGCGTGATCATGATAAAAAAGATGTTTTGTCCGTTGCGGATCAACTGCTCAAAATGGGTTTTGAAGTAGTCGCCACCCAAGGCACTGCTGATTTTTTTGAAAAACAAGGGCTGAAAGTTCAAGTGATTCGTAAAGTGTCGGAAGGTTCACCTCATATAGTCGATCGCATCAAGCAAAAAGGGGAGATTGTGATGGTAGTGAATACCCCTCAAGGGCAGAAGACGGCGGCGGATTCTTTTTCTATCCGTCGTTCTGCGTTGATGGAAGGTATTCCTTATTTTACAACTGTGGCAGCAGCTCAAGCTGCAGTATGTGGTATCCGTGATCTCTCTCAACAGTCGTTGGAAGTAAAAAGTTTACAAGAATATGGAAAGTTGCTTTAATTTCATTTGCTTTCGTATTCTTCTTCTGTTACGTTTTACGAACTAACGATTTCCCATTCGTTCCCGTAACGCCTGTGTATGTTTTTTTAGGGACAGTGCGTGAAGGGGTTTGTTGCATTCTTTCTCTTCAGTAGTGGTTCCTAACCCTATTAATAATGACCTTTGAGCTTCTATCTCAAAAAGTACATGTGGCTAATCAGTTTGGTGGCAGTGATTGCCTGTTCTTATTTTTTGGCGAGCATGACAGCCAGTTTGGTGGCTATCAAGTTTCAAGACCAACTGGCTATGCCTCCTTTAAAGTCTGGTGGAAGCAAAACGACTTTGAAAGATAAGCCTGTTGAAGAAGAGGCTTACAAGCCAATTCTTGAAAGGAATGTTTTTGATTCGCGTGCCGTTGGGGTGGCAACACCAGGGAATCTTCCAGCGCAAGTGCCGGAGCAACAATCAACCCCTTCTAATGGAGGGGAGCCGGTTTTAACAACTTTGCCGATTAAGCTTTTATCTACTTTTTCGGTTGGTTTGGGATTAGATGGTCGCTCTAGTTGCTCGATTTCGGCAGGGGCTAATAAACAAGATGTGTATACAGTGAATGATAAAAAGCAGTTTGCACCCGATACTAAAATTACACGTATTTTGTATGATCGTGTTGAGTTTACAAATAAAGGACGGCCGGAATATGTGATGTTGGAGGATTTTACGAAGGGCAAAGTCTCGTTGACGCGCCCTACAACACCGGGGGTGACCCCTCCAGTTCTTGAGCCAGTCGCAGAAAATGCTCCGACTAAAATAGAACAAACAGCGGAAGGAAAATTTGTTATTGATCGTGCGGAAATTGATGAAGCGGTAGCGAATTTGGATAAGCTCTATACCCAAGTGAGAGCCGTGCCGCACTTTAAAGATGGAAATCCGGATGGTTTAAAATTGTTGTCGGTTAAACCAGGAAGTTTGTTTGCCAAGTTGGGTTTAAAGCGTGGAGATATTTTAAAGAAGATTAATGGAAACGATTTGGATATTAAAAAAGGACTAGAACTTTTTAATCAGTTAAAAAACGAAAACCAAATTACTCTAGATGTGGAGCGGCAAGGTGCTCCTCAAAGCATGGAGTATGAAATTCGATAAATGACTTACGATTCCTTTAAAATAAAAAGAATGTTTCATTTCCGTTTCTGGCTTTTTTTAGTGGCATTACTTTCGGGAAGTTCTTTTTCTTTAGCTCAAACACTGGAAGGTGTACCACCTGCAGATCAGGTTACGGATGAATCCGGGGCGACAGCGCAAATGGAGCCTACCAAGACAGTAGCCTTGACCCCCAAGCCCTTTGCAGGAGCCAATGATAAGTATGGTACACCTGAGCCGGCTTCGCCTACGCCGCAAGTGGCTCCTCCACAAAACCCTGTGCCGCCTACCTCCCCAAATATTCCAGCAGCTCAAGCAAACGGGCCGGATCCGGCAGCTGTTTTAATCCCAGGGGGGGGAGCTTCCGCACCAGAAGATGTAGCCGTAGGGGATGATCAAGTTTATTTGAATGCTACAGATGCGGATATTACCGACATCATCAAACAAATTTCTAAAGCTACCGGTACTAACTTTTTAATCGATGATAAAATTAAAGGTAAAATTACCATTATTTCAGAAAAGCCGATGAGCAAAGATATGGCTTATCAGGCTTTTTTATCCGCTTTAGAGGTGATGGGTTACACCACGGTGACCACACCGGCAGGGCTTGTTAAAATTGTTCAAACTAAGGATGCGATTACTGAGCCTGTCGATATTTATAAAGAATCTTCTCCCAATACGGATAAATTTATTACACGTATTCTTCAAGTAAGAAACATTTCTGCCAATGATATTTCTTCAGTTATTAAAACTTTGGTTTCCAAAGAAGGGAATTTGTTTGCTTACCCTGCGACTAACTCTTTGATTATTACAGATACGGGCTCCAATATTGGGCGTATCATGAATATTATTCGTGAATTGGATCAAGAAGGCCCTCAAGAAGTGATTGAGATCATTCCTATTCAATATGCGGATGCCAGCGATATTACTGATAAAATATTGCAACTCTTCGAGCAGGATTCTTCTAAATCATCCTCTACGCGTACTACGGCGCGCCGATCTACTAAAGGTGCAGGAGAAACGGAATTGGAAGATACTCCTTCTGTTTCTAAAGTCATTGCGGATGAACGTACAAATTCTGTGATTATTTTGGGAACGAAACGTTCTATTATTAAGGTTAAAGCTCTTATTTCTCAACTAGACACATCCATTGCTGGGGCGCAGGGAAGTATTCATGTTTATTACATGAAGTACGCTAATGCTAAAGAGATGTCGGAGGTTTTATCTTCTTTAGTGTCGGGTAACAGTTCTTCGTCATCCAAATCTAAAAAGTCATCGTCGTCATCCTCATCTGCGGCTAAGTCAACATCAGACGATTCTAAATCATCCTCTTCCTCATCGAGTGCACCGTCTTCAGGTTCTCTGGAATTAACGGGTGAGGTTAAGGTCACAGCTGATGAAGGGACTAATTCTTTGTTGATTACCGCTTCTCCTAAAGACTACCAAACTCTTGTCGACCAAGTATTAAGTAAGCTCGATATTGCGCGTCGTCAGGTTTATTTAGAAGCTATTGTCATGGAATTATCGGTGAATAAAACCAAGACAACTGGTTTTTCTGGAAACCTAGGATCTGTCTTCCAGCTTTTTGGAAGTGATATGACAGGCTTTGGGGCAGTGTTACCTTTGGCAAGTACCGCAATCAGCAGCTTATCATCAGCAGCTGGTGGTTTGGCTGGAGGGGTCATTTCGGATAAAAGTATTGATTTTACAACCGCTGATGGGAGTACGGTCTCGGTTCCTGCAGTGAGTGCAATTATTAACGCACTTCAAACTGACACCGATTCTAATGTTTTATCTACCCCAAGTATTTTAACTTTAGATAACGAAGAGGCCCAAATTCAAGTGGGCCAAGAAGTGCCTACGCCTTCAGGTACCATTACGACCAGTGGTGTTTCCACGACCAGCGTAACGCGTGAAGATGTTGGTATTATTCTTAAAATTACCCCGCAAATTTCGGAAAGTGAAAATGTACGTCTTAAAATTGATCAAGAAGTTAGTAACGTCGTTCCTGGTGGAGATCCACTTTTAGGACCAACTTTAACAAAGCGCAAAGTTGATACGGTTGTGGTGGCTAAAAATAAACAAACAATTGTGATTGGTGGATTGATTGATGATCATCTTAATGTTGGAACTAATAAAGTTCCTATATTAGGCGATATTCCCATTGTAGGGAGCTTATTTAAAAATAAATCCACTCAAAAACTGAAGACAAATATTATTGTTTTCATCACGCCTTATATTATTCGTGACAAAGAAGATTATATGGCGATTCTGCGTCGAAAAGTTGAGGAGCGTAATTTATTTATCGAAAATAATTATGGCCCTACTCAACGTAAGTTGATTCGTCAATCCATTGCTAATCATACCCGCAATTTGCTTGACTATAAAGATCAGGTTCCTACTGCGGGAACTATGGTTCCTAATCCAAGTAATTCTACAGTATCCTCGGCGGGTTCTTCCACTGAGGTTGACGTTTCCGACACGATGTATGGGACCAAAGAAGCCGCTGAAAAAGCAGCCAAAGGCAAATCATCCTCTTCCAGTGGGTCCTATGAACCCGATAGAAAAGTGAAATATAAAAATTAAATGTGGTTTAAGAAGAAACAAAAGCCGCGTTATTGTTTCGAAGACATATTTCGCACCCTCATTTTTCAAATGGAGGCTATGCGGGGGTCTGAGAAAATTGGCGACCTTTTCAAAACGATTCTTAATCTTTTGGGGGCTCATAACGGCTCCCTTTTTTTATTTCATAAAGATGACGGTCTTTTCGAACTTCAGAAATGGGTGGGAGAAAAACCTCTCCAGTTATCGATCTTACAAGAATACGAATTTCTCTCTTTCTTGAGGCAAGTGGCTAACCCTGTTTTTAAGGATGAAGTGGTTTCACAAAGCCATTATTTAGATGTTCGTTCTTCAGGGATTACCTATTTTACTCAACTTTCAGCCGCTGGTGTCGTGCCTTTAATGGTTAAGGGAGAATGGATTGGTTTGCTTAATTTTGGCCGTAAACTTTCAGGACCTTATGATACGGAAGATCGTGATCTTTTGTCTCTTTTAGGTAACTGGCTTTCTCATACCGTGGCTAACGAGATTTTGTTTGAAGAAGTAAAACATCAAAATAGCCGTTTTGCCGAAATGAATCGTATGAAAAGTGAGCTAATGGCTAATGTCACTCACGAATTACGGACTCCACTCAACGGTATTATGGGTTTAACAGATTTGATTTTAGAAGGAGCGGATGGTGATGTGAATGAAGAGCAAAGGCGGCATTTGAAGATGATTAAGGACGGTGGCGAATCACTTTTAGAAATTGTAAATAATATTTTATCGTTACTGAAAATTGAATCTAGTAGGAATAAAATTGAAATCAAACGTTTAGAATTTAAAAGAATGGTTGCAGAAATTGCGGCTCTGTTTGAAGGGGTTTTGTCAGCTAGGGCCAACCGTTTTCAATGTTTGGTGCCGGATGATTTAATGGTCTTTGGTGATGAAGATCAAATTCGCACGATTTTAATGAATCTTTTGGGTAATGCGGCTAAGTTTACCCAGAATGGACAAATTGAAGTGTTAGCGCATAGAAGTGGTGATATGGCGAGAATTTGCGTTAAAGACAGCGGTATGGGGATTGCCGACAATGACCAAGAAAAAATTTTTGAAGAGTTTCAGCAAGGCGATGGTTCGATTACAAGGCATTATGGAGGAACTGGTTTAGGTTTGGCCATTGCTAAGAAAATTGTAGAGCTACACGGAGGGCGTATTTGGGTGGATTCAGTGCAAGGAAAAGGTTCTGAGTTTTATTTTACACTTCCCATCAAGCCCATTCTTCAAACCCGCGAACGTGAGTAGATTTCAAGAAGGGTGCCCGCCAAATACAGAATGCCAATGAATCCATTCACATTAAAAAATGCGGCATTGATTTTGGAGAGATCATCTTGGGATACTAAAGTGTGTTCATAAAATAGAGCGGCCCCCATTAAGATCACTGTTGAAAAGTAAATCCAAGAAAGTCCTAAGTAAAATCCTGTAAAAGCAAAAAAGAGAAAGGCGATAAGATGAAAGAAGCGAGCTGCTTGTAAGGCGCGTGGGACGCCGAGGCGGACTACTAAAGATTTGAGTTTTGATTTTTTATCGAACTCGACATCTTGAGTTGAATAGAGAATATCAAAACCAGCAACCCAAAACAATACGCCTGATCCCATGAGGCAAGCAAAAGCCTTGATTTGCCCGGTTACTGCAATGGCTGCTGCAATGGGAGCTATCCCTAGTGCCAGTCCTAGAAAAATTTGAGTTAAATCAGTGAAGCGTTTGGTGATTGAATAAAAACAGATAATGATCAGAGCTATGGGTGATAATAAAAACGACATGCGATTGAGCCAATAAGACGACAGAATGAACAGTAAGATGTTGGCTAAAATAAATAAAATGACAAATTGTTTGGATAAAAGACCGCTGGGAATATGTCGGGATGCAGTTCGAGGATTTTTTGCATCGATGTCGGCGTCTATCAAGCGATTAAAGGCCATGGCCGTATTTCGGGCGGTAACCATGGCCATGATAATTAGCAACACCGTTTTGATGGGAGGATACCCAAAATTAGCCAGTAAGGCGGAGGCCAACGCAAAGGGCAGGGCAAAGACAGAGTGGGAAAATTTTACCAGCTCCAAAACATGTTTTATTTTTTTTATTCCTTCCATCGTTTCATCAAATGATTGTTCAGGCCCATGTGATCCAATACGCGTGAGGTGACAGTCATGGCTACTTCTTCCAAGGTTTTTGGGTGACTATAGAAAGAAGGAATAGCTGGAATAAGAGTGACCCCGGCTAATGAAAGAAGACGCATGTTTTCAATATGGATGAGTGAAAAAGGAGTATCGCGTGGTACCAAAATTAATTTTCTCTTTTCCTTCATCATTACATCGGCGGCACGTGTTAGGGCATCATCAGATATGCCGTGAGCAATTCGTCCTAAAGTTCCCATGCTGCAAGGGGTAATGACCATGACATCCATTTTAGATGACCCCGAAACATAGGGGACATCAAAATTATCGATATCAAAGAGGGGAAATCCCATATCGGCTAAATTTTTCCCCAGTTCTTCCGCAAAAATTCGGCGTCCATTTTTTGAAGCCACTATGGATACTTCATGTTCTTTTTGTTCTTTAAGAAAAGACAAGATTTGAAATGGATAAATGGCTCCGCTGGCTCCGCTGATGGCGATAAGTATTTTCATCTATTTTTTACTCCTAAAAGATAAGAGGAAATTTTAAGCCAAAAATCTTTTCCTGTGATTTGATTAAAGCCTATTTTTTCTGCCATCTTTTCATATTCAGCCCGTGAATAGTAATTTTGAATGGAGGTGTACAAATGAAGATAAGCGTCTTTATTGCCTGATATCAGACCTCCCACAGTGGGTAGTAAAAAACGTCCGTAAGTGGTGTGAAAAAGTCGGCTTAGAAAAGTTAAGGGTTTGAAAAATTCCAAAATCATTATTTTACCTTGCGGTTTTAATACGCGGTATATTTCGGCCAAACCTTTTTGATTATCATCCAAATTTCTCATTCCATACGCACAAAACACAAAATCAAA
>CAZQCI010000023.1:0-24790 GCA_964592255.1 uncultured Nitrospiraceae bacterium
CCCCATCACCGTACCAACACAAGGTGCGGCCATCAAACCCAAAGTAAAACCAATAAAAAAAATGCCCCCATAACCTTTAATAGCCACTTGAGTGATTTTAGTTTGCAAAGAAGAAGGCAGACGAACATGGAATAAACCCAAAAGAGAGGCCGCCATTAAAAATAAAATTAAATCAAGTACGGCTAGAAAAAAGAAGTTTTGGAAGAAAAAACCCAAACCTTTGCCCGCTAAGGCCGCCAACATCCCCAACGTAGAATACATCACCGCAATACCCAACACCAACACACCAACGGATTTAAAATTTTGAAAAAATGACTGATCGCGACGCACCCCAATAAGAGCCAACGTCACCGGTATCATGGGCCAGACACACGGAGTAAAATCAGTTAATACCCCACCTAAAAAAGCAATAAGAACGGCTAAAAAAAAACCCCCCTCTTTCAAAATCTCTTTAAAGTCTCCTTCTTTCAGTAGCGACCAAACACCTCGACTGCCTTGAGATGGCGGAGCCTGTGACGCTGAGGGCGTAGAAAAGGAAGCCGTCGGTGGTGTGGCTTTTTTTACAACAAAAGAAACATGAAAAGGAAGATGGGTAAGCTTATAACACAACTCGTCTGAACATCCCTGATATTGAATATCCCCATGAATCGTTTTGGTTCCTTCCCAAGACTTAGCAGGTAATTTAAAAGAAAGAGTGATCACCGCTTCATTGTAATAAACGGGTACTGTTCGATTAAAAAAAGTATCCTCCTTCATGGTCGCGTCCGCTTTTTTAAGATCCCCCACAACCAAGCCAGAATCGGGGTTTACATTGATCTTCATGGCTTCTTGATACAGATAGGCATGGTCCGGAATAGTAAAAAGCACCGACATGGAATAGTCTTCCCCTGGCATGACGGGCACCGGCCCTTCATCATAGGCCACGCCAAAAGGATCACTTTCATTTCCTTTTTTCTCAAAAGCCCCCACAACCTGGAAAGTTAAAGCCACTAAAGCCAGTAAGATAAAAAAACTCTTTTTCATAGAAGGCCGGATCATAAGAAATGCCTCGCCCTTCTGTAAAGTTAAATAAAATTGCCTCTCTTCTTTCTTTAAGATATAAAAAAGAAATGCCGAGTGATCCCGTTGTTGAAAAATCAAAAGCCATTTTGGCCCATAACAAGACCCTCCTCAAATCCGCCATAGACACAGCTAAGGGGGTCAAGGCGAAATTTTTATTCGTCTATGTCGATGCCGTGGAAGACGATCTGATTCCCGAAACATTACCGCGCGGGGTTCATTTGATTCTCGTCAGTAAAAATAAAAATCTCACCTGGAATGGCAAAGCCCCCGTCAAGGACATCATCACAATTCCCAAATTAAAATTAGGACGCATGGGCATGGTCAAGCTGGCAGTCATCTTAGCCGTGTCATCCAAAATTGTTTCACCAGATGATACCGTCGTTTTTTTAGGAGGAAAATCGGAACAAGGTCTTTTAGATATTATCATCACCTTCAAAATCAGCACAGAATCGGAAGTACTCACTGGAACCGACTTTGCCGACATCCCCGAAACAGTCAAGCCCGCCGTCTTTGAACACACCCTTAACCTAGCCATTGAACTGGCTAATAAAGGACGGGAAGGTAAACCCATCGGCACCATTTTCGTTTTGGGGGATGCAGAAAAAGTCATGCAGTTTTCCAAACAAATGATCATCAACCCCTTTAAAGGATACGATGAAGACGAGCGCAATCTGCTCAACCCCGGCCTGAGAGAAACCATCCGTGAATTCTCCGCCCTGGACGGCGCTTTCGTCGTTTCGGGAGAAGGGGAAGTAATCACCGCCGGACGCTATTTAGGGGCTGCCACCGACGAGTCGGAAATACCTCGCGGCTTAGGGGCCCGACACATCGCTGCTGCCGGTATCACAGCGTTGACAAACGCCATTGCGGTTGTTATATCCGAATCCACTGGTGATGTGCGTATCTTTAGAAACGGCAAAGTCATCATGGAAATTGAAAAAACAACCCGTTAAGGTCTTTTATGAAAAACACAGATATCAAACTTTACGACAAACGAACCTTGCGCCGCAATTTGGATCAAGGAACCCTCAAAAAAGATGAAGTGAATCAATTTATCAATTCACTTCCTGACGACAGCGAGGAAGCCGAAACGGTTAACTTTGAAGCTTTACTGGAAGATCCCTCCCTTCTTCCTCCTGTCAATCCCGTTAATTCTTAAACAATCTTTGACACACCTTGTCAGAAGCTGTTAAGATTTTTACATGCCTCTTCATTCCTTCAGACGGGTGGCTCGCCGTATGGCGAGAAAAACCAAAAGCTGGGGAACTATTGTCGCCTTAACCATGGGCGGCAACCAAGTTGAACGCAAAGCAAAGCTCCAACGAAGCAAAAGTCCAGTTTTACTTCTTTACGGTTTTGGCGCCACTCGCCGTACTTTTTCCATTTTAGAGCGTAGACTCCATCACGATGGCTTTACTGTTTTTAGTATTAATCTAGGAGGAGTACTTGGAACCTTCAACAGCCGGGCCATTGAAGAGCTAGCTCAATTCATCGACGAAAAAATTGAAAAACTATATAAAAAATATCAATTTCAAGGAAAACTCAATATCATCAGTCATTCTAAAGGAGGACTGATTGGGCATTACTACGTAAAGCGTTTGGGAGGAGACAAACGGGTTAAAACTCTCATCACGCTAGGAACCCCCCACAATGGCAACCCTTGGGCCCTGTTAGCTATGTTTAGCCCGGCGCCCCTTTTATTTAAGAGTATTCGTCAAATGACACCGATGTCTTCCTTCATTAAACGATTAAAAGAAGGGGCTTTTCCTAAAAAAGTAAAAATGTTCTCTATTTATTCCAAAGACGACTTTGTCTGCCCCTACCCTTGTGCTGTATTGGATGAAAGTGTGAATGTAAAAAATATCGAACTGGACGAAATCAGCCACTCCGAGTTTTTAATCAAAAAACAAGTTTATCAGATGATTAAACTAGCCTTGAAAAATGAAACGCCTCTTTCTTTAGAGCAAAGAACCCGCGAAAAAATGAAAGCCCGCCAAGAAGCTAAAAAAGGACTCCGCCTCATCGAAGGGGCAAAGAGTTTTGTGTTTAACCCTCCTCCGCTTAAAACAGCGGGAAAAAAATCTTAAAAAAGGACTCTCTTCTTATAAGGCCAACATCCCACGGCCCCCTTCATCCAGGATTGTTTGTGTGATGTGTTGTATCGCAGAAATCAGCTGATCGTGTGTGGTTTGAGTTTCTTTAACAATCAAACGACTTCCGTCTTTTTCTCCGATAAAAGCCTTGATTTGATAGCAACCTCGTTCTTCGGACACATGGCAGCCTAAGGGCACAAAACAATTGCCTCCGGTTAATTTTAAAAATTCGCGTTCCGCTTGAACACAGTAAAAACTGGTATCATCGTTTAACAGTTTTAATAAAGGGAGAACCTCGAGATCGTCTTGACGACACTCTAAAGCCAATGCCCCTTGCCCTACAGCAGGAATTAAATCCAGAACTTGAGTGATCTGACTTTCCAAACCCAAACGCTTCAAACCTGCTTTCGCTAAAACAATGCCCTCAAACTCCCCTTTTTGAAGCTTTTGAAGCCGGGTATCAATATTGCCCCGCAAATCAACATAATGAAGATCCGGGCGTTTTTGTTGCAGCTGTACCCGACGACGCAAACTGGACGTACCTATTTTAGACTGCGCTGGAAGTTTTTCAAAAGAAACGCCACTGCGGGAGATAAAAGCATCGGCACATTCTTCCCTTTCAGGGACGGCCGCCAAAACCAACCCCGTAGGAATGTGAGCGGGCATGTCCTTAAGACTATGCACCGCTATATCGATTTCTTTACTGAATAAAGACTCCTCAATTTCTTTAATAAACAAACCCTTACCACCAATTTTATCAAGAGTTACATCAAGTCTCTTATCCCCTTCGGTTTTAATCACTTGGAGGTCGATTTTAAGGTTGGGATTTTTCTCTACCAGAGCCGATGACAACCAATGAGCTTGCCATAAGGCTAACTTGGATCCACGGGTTCCAATGCGTAAGGAAGAGACCATAATCTATCCGGCAGGCTTTACATAATCACATTCTTTTTGGCCGCAAACAATTTCAACCCCTTTAGCTTTAGAGTATTTCTCCACCAAATAAGCGGCCCCACAACTAGGGCAAGGTTCAGGAACAGGCTTATTCCAACTGGCAAAATCACATTTAGGGTAACCGGTACAACCATAAAAATTACGGCCCCGTTTGGAGCGGCGCTCTGTTAATGCCTTACCACATTTAGGACAATTAACCCCGATAGGAATCGGTTTGGCATTTTTACATTCCGGATACTTGGAACAAGCCATAAACTGGCCAAAACGCCCTCGTTTAATAATCATCGGGGCCCCACACTTGTCGCACACTTCACCGGTTTCTTGGTTAAAAACAACAATTTCTATTTTACCCTCTTCGTTGCGCTTAAATTCCTTGGTATTTTTGCAATCAGGATATTTTTGGCACGCTAAAAACTCACCATTGCGCCCAAACTTAATCACCATGGTGGAACCACATTTTTCACATTGAATATCAGTAAGGATCTCTTGGCGCTTCACATCGCGCATCTTCACTTTGGCTTGGTCTAAAACTTTGGAAAAAGGCGCATAAAAATCTTCTAACGCTTTAACCCACTTAAGCTTTCCTTCTTCAACATGATCCAGCTCTTCTTCCAAGTTTGCTGTAAACTGAACATCCAAAATGTCAGGAAAATGCTTTACCAACAGATCATTGACCAAAACACCCAAATCCGTGGGGCGCAAATTTTTTGCCTCGGTTTTTTCCACGTATTTCTTCTCCTGAATCACCGTGAGAATGGAAGCATACGTAGAAGGACGCCCAATCCCTTTTTCTTCAAGCTCCTTAACAAGTGAGGCTTCCGTAAAACGAGGCGGCGGTTGGGTAAAATGTTGGCTCGGAATAAATTCGTGCAGATTAAGGGCTTCACCTTCTTTAAGAACAGGAAGAACACCCTCTTCTTCTTCCACCTCTTCTTCATCAGTGGATTTTTTCTTCACTACCGCATCATGACCTTCAGTATAGACAGAAATAAATCCGGGAAAAGTAATAACGGAACCGTTGGCACGAAACTCACAATCGGCAGCCACGATAATAAAAACAGTCTTATCTAATTTAGCCGGCGCCATTTGGCTGGCCACAAAACGCTTCCAAATCAATTCGTATAAGCGAAATTCGTCCTTTTTCAAAAATGCTTTAACTTCTTCCGGCGTAAAAGCCATGCTGGTGGGACGAATGGCTTCGTGGGCATCTTGAGCGGATTTTTTGCTCTTATAATAGTTAGGAGAATCGGGTAAAAATTCCTTGCCGAAATTTTTCTGGATAAAACCCCGCACTTCTTGAATAGCCGTGTCGGAAACACGCACCGAATCGGTACGCATATAAGTAATTAAACCCGTAACCTCTCCATCGGCCATCTCCACACCCTCGTAGAGAGATTGCGCCAGCATCATGGTCTTTTTCGGAGAAAACCCTAGCTTACGAGAGGCTTCCTGCTGCAACTTTGAAGTAATAAAAGGCGGAGACGGATTTCTTTTCTGCTCTTTTTTCTGAATGGATTGTAGAACAAAAGAGGCCTTTTTTAACGTCTCAACCAAACCATGGGCTTCTTCCCCTTTTTTTAAATCCGCTTTCTCACCCTTAATCTTATGTAAATGAGCCAAAAAAGCTGGAGGGAGGCTGCCTTCCAACTTTACTTCTAAACTCCAATATTCTTCGGGGACAAAACTTTTAATTTCGGCTTCGCGCTCACACACCAAACGTACTGCCACAGACTGCACACGCCCCGCAGATAAACCTCGGCGCACCTTATCCCATAACAACGGACTAATTTGATAACCCACAATCCGGTCTAAAATACGGCGAGCCTGCTGGGCCTCAAACATTTGCTGATTTAATTCGGTGGGATGCTCCATCGCTTCCAACACACCCTTTTTGGTAATTTCATTAAAAAGAACACGATGAATAGGAGGAGTTTTAAAACGAGCCGCTTTAAGCGTATTCGCAATATGCCAAGCAATGGCTTCCCCTTCACGGTCAGGGTCAGGGGCTAGATAAACCGCATCGGCCGTCTTGGCAGCTTTTTTAATTTCTTCAATAACTTTGTTTTTTCCCTTAATAACTTCGTAATCCGGTTTGAAATTATTTTTGATGTCCACACCCAACTTGGTAGGAGGCAAATCGATAATATGCCCGATAGACGCCTTAACGGTGTAGTTTTTGCCTAAATACTTACCAATCGTCTTGGCTTTTGACGGTGACTCAACAATGACAAGTTTTTTTTCCATAATCGAATCTTACTGCTTTCAAATGAAACGTTGAGGAACCATATTCCGAAAAAGAGATCAAGTTCTTTCAGAAATAAGAAATATCTCATCTACATTTTTTAAGTCGCATGCCAGCCGCCTTGCTACGAAGTCACCGCGCGTTCTTGACAAGAATAAATAAGTCAAATGGGAAACAATCTTTAGCCATGAGCCATAATGGAGAGAGAACCTGACTCGGCCTTGATAGTGCGTTGGATATCCTTGTAACCGTCGGGATAGTTACCAGTAAAACAAGCATCACAAAACCATTCGGAAGGCTTTTGCTTGTCAAACCAATAAAGAGCTTGAGTGGATAAATAAGAAAGCGAGTCGGCCTCCAGGTATTGGCAAATTTCTTCCACTTTATTGTGCGAAGCAATCAGCTCTTGACGCGTAGGCGTGTCGATACCATAAAAACAAGGCCATGAAGTCGGAGGGGAAGAAATACGCAAATGAACTTCCTTGGCTCCCGCATCACGAATCATCTTAATAATCTTACGGCTCGTTGTACCACGCACGATGGAATCGTCGATAAGGACAACACTTTTCCCTTCCATCAATTGCTTCACCGCATTGAGCTTAACCTTAACTCCAAAATGACGAATGGCCTGTTCCGGCTCAATAAATGTACGACCCACATAATGATTACGCACCAACGCCATTTGATACGGAATCCCAGACTCTTCCGCATATCCAATGGCCGCAGGCACACCAGAATCGGGAACAGGCACAACCATGTCGGCTTTTACAGGATTTTCACTCGCCAACATCCGCCCAAAACCTTTTCTAATTTCATAAACATTACGCCCATAGACCATACTGTCAGGACGAGCAAAATAGATGTATTCAAAAATACAATGCGCCCGTTTTTGGGGAGGAAAAGGCTTTAAACTTTTCATCTGCCCCTTCTCAAACACCAACACTTCGCCAGGCTCAATTTCACGCACATACTCCGCTTCAATCAAATCCAAAGCACATGTTTCGCTGGCCACAACATAACCATCATCTTTTTTCCCCAAAACTAAAGGACGAAAACCATAAGGATCACGCACGGCAATCATGCGTGACTCGGTAAGAAAAACGAGGGAATACGCCCCATGCAGCTTAGGCACAATATCTAAAAGACGGTCGATCAAATCATTTTTATTACTGCCAGCCAGAAGATGAAGAATCACTTCCGTATCCATTGTCGATTGAAAGATAGCCCCATGAGCTTCAAACTCGGCGCGCAGTTTAGCCGCATTCACTAAGTTTCCATTATGAGCCACCGAAAGAGCTCCGCGGGAATAATTGATGGTAAAAGGCTGGCAATTTCTAGCAACCGATTCGCCAGTAGTAGAATAACGCACATGCCCAATGGCCGCATTACCAGGCAAACGCTGCAAAACAGGTTCGGTAAAAATATCGGCGACCAACCCCATGGCATTGTGGGCAATAAGCTTCTGATTGTCGGAAGAAACAATCCCGGCACTCTCCTGCCCACGATGCTGAAGCGCATACAAACCCAAGTAAGCTAGTTTCGAGGCTTCACTGTGATTATAAATTCCGACGACGCCACACATATTATAATGGGGTCTTTGCCTCCGGCGCCCCCAATCCCCCAGGTTCACTCGGACTGGCAAAGCCAGATCTTTTTTCACTATCCTTAGTTAAAAATTTTCTTCTCAAACCCCTTCTCCCACATTTCCTTCACTTCCGCAATGGGCAGATCCAAATATACGGAAGCCGGACCACGAAGAGTAAAACGGTCAGTCCCCACTTGACCTAAACGCAAACAAGGGGTTCCCTGTTGTTTAGCAATCTCCATTACTTGTGATACATTTTTTTCAGAAACAGACACCACAACGCGGCTTTGGGTTTCACCAAACAAAAGAGCATCGGCTCGCATCGTATCTTGAAGCTGAACCGTTAAACCAAAAACTTTTTCTCCAAAACAACTTTCAGCCAAGGCAGAAGCCAAGCCGCCCTCAGCACAATCATGAGCGGAAACAATTAATTGTTGATGAGTTAAAGCCCAAAGGGTTTTCCAAAGATTTTTTTCAGTTTCCAAATTCAATTCCGGAGGCATTCCACGGGTTAAGTTGTGGATGATATGTAAGTACTCACTGCCACCCAACTCATTCTTGTTTTCACCTAAAAGTAAAATAACATCCCCTTCGTTTTTAAAAAAAGAAGAGACACGGTCTTCTAAAGAATTCAATTCTCCAACCATACCCACTGTAGGAGTCGGATAAATAGATTGATCCCCCGTTTCATTGTAAAAACTGACATTGCCACTCACGATAGGAATATCAAAAGCTCGGCAGGCCTCCCCCATACCCTTAAGCGCTTCTACAAACTGCCACATAATCGAAGGCTTTTCAGGATTACCAAAATTAAGACAATCCGTCAGAGCAATGGGATGCGCCCCAGAACAAGCCAGATTACGACCGTTTTCAGCAACAGTAATCAAACCCCCACGGTAAGGATCCAAATAACAATAACGGGAATTACAGTTAACAGTCACAGCCAAACCTTTAGAACTTCCATGAACACGAAGAACAGCCGCATCAGAACCGGGCAAAACAACCGTTTGATCCATCACTTGATGATCGTATTGACGATAAACCCAACGCTTGGAAGCCAAAGTCGGATGTGAAATTAATTTTTTAAAAACCCCGTTTAAATCTGCTGGAACAGGAATAGACTCTAAGTCCAAACGATTTAATTCGTCTTGAGAAGCAGGCCGCTGAGCAGGACGATTATAAATAGGAGCGGCATCGGTTAAAGCCGGAACAGGAATCGCCGCCACCTCTTCCCCATGAAAACGAATACGCCACGTGTTATCATCCGTTACTTCGCCAATAACAACAGCATCCAAATCCCATTTACTCAAAATTCTTTCAACAATAGCTTCCTTGCCTTTTTTGGCCACAAGCAACATGCGCTCCTGCGACTCCGACAACAACATTTCATAAGGCGTCATGCCTTCTTCACGAACAGGCAGATTATCGAGATTCATGAGCAAACCATTTCCAGCACGTCCCGCCATTTCTACGGAAGAACTCGTCAACCCGGCAGCACCCATATCTTGAATTCCCACAATGGCGTCTTCTTGCATCAACTCAAGACACGCTTCAAGCAACAGCTTTTCGGTGAAAGGATCTCCCACTTGAACCGTCGGCCGTTTTTGATCGGCATCATCGGCAAAACTATCAGAAGCCATTGTCGCACCATGAATACCATCACGCCCAGTTTTGGAACCAATATACATCACAGGATTACCCACGCCAGACGCAACCCCTTTAAAAATTTTATCCGGCGGTACAACCCCCACAGTCATGGCATTCACCAAAATATTTCCGTCGTAACACTCATCAAAATAAACCTCTCCCGCTACAGTCGGAATACCCATACAGTTGCCGTAACCCGCAATACCCGCCACAACACCCGAAACTAAAAACGGCGTTTTGGAATGTTGTGGAGAACCAAATCGGAGAGAGTTTAAATTAGCAATAGGCCGAGCCCCCATGGTAAACACATCTCGCAAGATACCACCTACACCCGTGGCCGCACCATTGTAAGGCTCGATGAAAGAAGGATGATTATGCGATTCAATCTTGAAAGCAATAGCATGGTCTTTATCAAAAGAAACCACACCCGCATTTTCTCCCGGCCCCTGAATCACACGCGCCCCTTGAGTGGGCAGGTTCTTTAAATGCACGCGCGAGCTTTTATAGCTGCAATGTTCCGACCACATCACCGAAAACACGCCCAGTTCCACAAAAGTAGGCTCACGTTTAAGAATAGAAATAATTTTCTGATATTCCTCAGGCGTCAGGTTATGTTGTTCAACAATTTCAGGAGTAATCTGTGTCATGTTAACAGTGATTCAAAAATAATACGTCCATCCACACCACCTAAAATTTCTTCAGACATTCTTTCCGGGTGAGGCATCATTCCAACAATATGACCATCGACACTACAAATGCCCGCAATATCCGCAACCGAACCATTAGGATTGTCGACATAACGAAAAACAATTTGATCGTTATCATGCAGTTTCTTTAACCCTTCCGTATCGATAAAGTAATTTCCTTCACCATGAGCAATAGGCATGCGATATTGGGCACCTTTCTGACCCTTGCGAGTAAAGGGCGTGCGTGTTGTTTCTAAGGTAAGTGTCACTGTGTCGCAGATAAATTTAAGATTTTGATTACGAGTCAGAACTCCTGGCAGCAGGCCAGCTTCGATCAGAATTTGAAACCCATTGCAGATACCAATAACTTTTCCACCTTTTTTGGCGAAAGAAATAACTTCTTTCATAATGGGCGAAAACTTGGCAATAGCTCCACAACGCAAATAATCGCCATATGAAAAACCGCCCGGAATAATAATGACATCAGCCCCTTTAAGAGAGGTGTCTTTATGCCAAATCATCTCCACGGGAGAACCAAACACATTTTTGACGACATGTTCGCAGTCTTTGTCGCAGTTGGAACCTGGAAAAACGAGGATGCCGAATTTCATGTTACCCTTTATTACTTTAAATTGAATATGCAGCATCGTCATCCCCGCGGAGGCGGGGATCCAGAAATTTTTAACAAGACTGGATTCCCGCCTCCGCGGGAATGACAGAATAAAAAGTGATTTATTTTATTTCAAACCTGTAATCTTCAATCACCAAATTCGCCAAAAGTTTTTCGCACATCTCCTTGACGTCTTTCTCCGCGCGATGAGAATCTACACCTTCTAGATTGATCTCAAAATATTTTCCCTGACGAACATCCTGAACGGCGGCATGACCCAAGCTTTGAAGAGCATGTGCAATGGCTTTTCCTTGCGGATCGAGAACACCTTTTTTAAGCGTTACAAAAACCTGGGCCTTCATGCGCCTTCCCCCAACACTTTATCATAAACCTTGCGATAGGCTTCCTCGACCCCGCCCATATCACGGCGAAAACGATCTTTATCGAGTTTTTCGTTCGTCTTTTTATCCCACAAACGACAACCGTCAGGAGTAATTTCATCACCCAAAAGAGTTTCTCCTTTAAAGCGACCAAATTCCAACTTGAAATCCACCAAACGAATCCCTAACGAATCGAAAAAGTTTTTCAGATAGTCATTCACTTTGAGGGACATATTTTTAAAGTTAATAAGCTCTTGTTGGGTGCACCAACCAAAAGTGATGAGATGATCTTCATTACATTGCGGATCGTGCAATGAGTCGTCCTTATAGCAATATTCCAAAATAGTGTTTTTAAGAGGAATACCTTCTTCCATGCCGTACCGCTTGGCCATGCTCCCCGCTACTACGTTACGAATCAGAACTTCTACCGGTAACATTTCTAACTTTTTCACCAACATTTCCCGGTCAGAAATTTTTTCAACAAAGTGATTAGGAACACCATTTTGAGCCAATTTTTGAAAAATTTTGGATGAAATGGCATTGTTCATAATGCCTTTGTCAACGATGGTTCCTTTTTTAGTATTATCAAAAGCCGTAGCATCATCTTTAAAATAACAAATGAGATAATCTGGATCGCTGGTGGAATAAAGAATTTTGGCCTTACCTTCATACAATTTATCTTTTTTCTGCATCGTCGCTCCTTTGATGGTTAAGAAAAAACCCGTTTGAAGATCGTATCCACATGACGGGTATGGTTTTTAATATCAAACAACTTTTCCAAATCTTTAACAGGGAGATGCCGCACCAAATCGGCATCCTGCTTTAAGGTCTCTAAAAAATCGACTCCTTGCTCCCAAACCTTCATCGCATTGCGTTGCACCATACGATAAGCATCTTCACGAGGGATTCCTTTTTCAGTCAGAGCTAAAAGAATACCTTGGGAGAAAAATAGCCCTCGCATCTTGTCCAAATTTTTCTGCATATTTTGCGGATACACCACCAGCTTTTCAATCATACCAGCCACCCGATTGAGCATAAAATCGAGAGTCACCGTCGCATCGGGGCCAATAATGCGCTCCACAGAGCTATGAGAAATATCCCGTTCGTGCCAAAGAGACACATTTTCCAAAGCCGACACCGCATAACCGCGCAATAAACGCGATAAACCCGAAACATTTTCACTTAAAACTGGGTTGCGTTTATGCGGCATAGCCGAAGAGCCTTTTTGACCCGCCGAAAAATATTCCTCGGCTTCCAACACTTCGGTACGCTGCAAATGACGTATTTCGGTGGTAATTTTATCAAGAGAACTGCCAATGACGGCTAAGGTAGTGAAATAATGCGCATGCCGATCACGCTGAATAATTTGGGTAGAAACTGGATCGGGGGTTAACCCCAACTTGTGACAAACATATTCTTCCACTTGCGGCTCAATATATGCAAAAGTGCCCACAGCACCTGAAATTTTACCCACAGCCACTTGCTTATCCGCTTCAATCAAGCGCTGTTTATTGCGCTTCATCTCTTCGTACCATAGCGCTAATTTTAGCCCAAAAGTAATGGGTTCCGCATGAATGCCGTGAGATCGCCCCATTTGCAACGTGTCTTTAAAATCATGAGCCCGAAGTTTGAGAACGGAGAGTAAACGATCGATGTCTTTGAGGAGAAGTTGAGAGGCTTGATGAAGCTGCAAGCCCAAACAGGTATCCAACACATCCGAAGACGTCATGCCTTTATGGAGAAAACGCGCATCGGGGCCCACAAATTCTGCAACAGATGTCAGAAAAGCGATCACATCGTGTTTAAGTTCTTTTTCCAAAACATCAATGCGATCTTTATTGAGCTTAGCCCGCGCACGCACGGTACGGACAATATCCTGCGGCACCTTTCCAAGTTTCGCCCAAGCCTCAAGGGCTAAGAGCTCAATCTCCAGCCAAATTTTATATCGGTTTTCGCTGTCCCAAATTGCGGACATCTCCGGAAGACTATATCGTGGAATCATGGATTGATTCCGCTATCAAGAGACAAAAAAAATCGCAAGAGATTTAAACAATTCTCACCATCACACATAGATCCCCTGTTTTTTTAGCACGAAAAGCTTCATCCGGGCCAAAACCCATAACCCCTACAACGCTTCCATCGGCATGGGATAAAATAGGAATCTGGGATCTTTGAAAACGAGGCACTTTGCGATCGATGAAAAAATCGGAGATTTTCTTGCTCCCCGGGGCGCCTAAAGGGGTAAAACGATCCCCCGGCAACATACCCCTTATGGTGAAAGGAAAAAGAAACGATTCTTTTTTAAGATACAGCACATGAGGTTGAGGTGTTTCAAATTTTCCTTCCATCACTTCGATATTACATTTCAAAGAAGGAAAAAAATAAGTCCCCGTTTTAGAAATGACCAAAGGCTCCATGGATTGACAATCTGTTTTGGGCAAAAAAGAAAAACCCAAATCGTCAAAACGAAAATGCACTTGGTCGTAGAAACGCTCTCCGGAATTTTGGGTAAGCAGTTTTTCAATTTCAGCAAAATGTTTTTGAGTCACCTGCTTGGAAAAGCCTGCTTGTTTCAGACTTTTTTCAACAACTAAAAAACGGACATTGGCATTTAAAGCACGATAAGCAGCTAAAGGCATGGAGGATGTATCAGAAAATGTTTTAAAAAACTCTTCAAGCTGCTGAAGATGACTTTTATACTCGCCATCGGCCAGAGCCGAAAAATCACGCATAAAATCCACGAAACCGGAGGAGTCTTTTTCCAAAACTGGCAACAGATGATGCCGCAAAACGTTGCGCCAATAGTCATCGGTTGTATTGGAAGAATCTTCACGAAAAGGAATGGAGACCTCTCGGGCATAAGACGCAATTTGGGAGCGGCGGAGGGAAAGCAAAGGACGGAATAACAAAAGCTCCTCACGCAACTTAGAAAGTATAGACATACCCCGCAAACCACGCAAACCGGCACCACGCAACCAATTCATCAAAACCGTCTCCACTTGGTCATCGGCATGATGGGCAGATAAGGCCACGGTCCAACCTTTTTGGATTGAAAGCTCGATAAGTTTTTGTCGACGCAAGGCACGGGCGCGATTTTGGATAGAAGCCCCTTTAGCAAGAGACAGCCGAACCACCTCACAAGCCAAGCCTTTTTTTCGGGCGACTTCTCTCACAAACAACTCATCTTTATTGGATTCTTCCCCACGCAAACCATGATTAAAATGCAAAACCGACAATTGGTCCGGTGAATAAAGTTCCTCTTCAACCAGGAGATGGAGCAAAACCATAGAGTCGACTCCACCCGAAACCAGGCAAACAGCCGGACGAGATCGATCGATTTGATGCCTATCAAAAACTTCTGAAAGATTAATAAAAGTCATGGCCTTTGGAATAACAACATGCTTGAATTATAACGAATGCTCCATCACCGCAAACAACTTTTATATATTGATGATAATCCTTGGCACTATCAATTGATGTGTGAAACCTTCAAGGAACAGAAGGCTCCTTTTAGCCTTACACGAGTTTCCGATTTTACTGCGGCAAAAAAAATGCTCTCCTCTCGTCGTTTTGATTTAATTTTATCAGAAGCCCATCCGCTTGGATGCGATAAAGACTGGCTCATGCAGATTAAAAAACAAGCCCCCAATTCACCGCTGATCATTCTCACATCCAATAACGATAATGATTCGGCCGTCTCCTTTATGAAAATGGGCGCGGATGATTATTTGATTAAAAATCGCCGCACACTTAAAAAGCTATCCCAACTTTTAAAACCTTTCCTTCAAAAAAAACCAAAGAAAGAAACTTTGAAGCCGGGCGGCTTTCAAACGCTCTCCAAAAACCTGAAGAGCATGGCCGATCTCATCAATCAAACCGGCGAAAATTTGATGAAAAAACGCCACCAATTCCAACAAATCAATGTTTTGGAGAAAGAAATCGATCGCTTGAAAGAAACCCTCAAGGGCTGGATGCCAAGGAACTGAAGATCATTCAGACCACCACGCACATCTAGCCTTGCCTAACATTTTCAAGCTAATGAATAGTATTCCCATCGAACTTGGCGTGCATCATGTAAAAATGGCAACGAAAAAAAATAGGTGACGCACATCAAGAGATACTTCAAAGATAATTTTTTTACAAATCCCCACTGTTTGCTTCATCGTAGGTTAAATGAATCACCGCAACAATAAGGGCACCTTCAATGCCTGTATTAGCAGCTGTCACAACAGCTTGTTGGGAATTGGAAACAACGGCGGTGGCAATCAAGGTTAAATCGGTATCACTATCGGCAACATCTTCTCCTATTTTTCCGGATCCGGTCCAGGTTCCAAAAGTATCACAACCAGCGCTCGCGGGAGTTACTTCTCCCGTGGTCAAGGTCATGGGATCCACGTTCAAAATACCGGTGTAAACAGAAAGCAACACACCGGAGTCTTCACTGGAATCAGCACACGTAAAGCTACCTGTTGAGGAATCGATAGGGCAAAGCGATTGTGTTGCTTCTTCCAAGGCCACATCAACTTTAGGAACGGGCTTACCTCCTGGAACCTCAATATCAAAAGGTGGAACAGATGGAAGAAGGTCGGCATCATCTCCAGCATCAATAATTGTATAGCCTGTTTTTTTCTGGGAAGTATAAAAAATAAAAGTGGTAGGATTATCAGAAACCCCCTGCACTTCACCCGTTAAGTTAACCACATTAAAAGCATACGGGTCTGAAGCAACACTTTCATCTTGCAATGGTTCACTTGATTTCTGATCGGAAGGAATAGCCTTATCATCGCATAAATAAAAATCGATATCTCCAAAACCATCCCCATCACTATCAACAGCGTTATAAACATACTTATGGTCTGGGTTTACCTTACAATCGGTACAAATACCTTCCACGTATCCTTGCAGTTGGATAAGCATGGTTTTGGAAGGATTATCAAAAACAATCATCAACGTCGCCTGAAACGGTTTGTCGACAGCTTCCATGGCTTGCTTGGCCTTATAGGTTACGGTAATCATCAAAGGATAACTGGACGTCGCTGAACCAGTGGCACCACTATTACTGGCCGAGGGGCTTACATTAATATCTTCAAAAATTTCATTGGCTGAACCCGATTCGTTTTCGGTGACTTCGCCGTTGGTGGTGACTTTTTCTATTTTAAAATATTTGTAATCCCCCGATTGGTCTAAACCCATCCAGGCAATGTGACTTTTAGAGTCGACATTTAAAGCAATAGTTTTAGTGGTTTTACTGTTGAGTTCTGCAATGAAAGGCCCAGGCAAAAATTTCTCCGTATTTTGAGAGCTCCCGCTACATGAAGAAAAAGTCCATCCCAATAGGAGAAAAACGCCATACTTAAGAAAAGAATATCGTATTTGAGTCATCATGGGTTTCAGCTTTATTATCGGCAAATAATTAAATTTGTTGCGTCACGATGAAGCTTTCTTTCAAGCTCCTATAATATCCCTATGGGAAATCAATACGCAGCGCGTCATGATTATCTGCCAACACTAACCGTATTCACCCCACCACTCAACGCTGAGAGAGAAACCGCCATGGATCCAGAGGCCGCATCCAGATTTGAATCCAAACCAGGTACAGCTTGAGTTTCATCCTCAACTACGGAAGCCTGACTCGTCATGGCAAACCACAGGTTCAAGAAAATCGCCTGGTTTGCCGTAGCCGCATTCAACAAGTCCTGCAATTGGTCACAAGCCAGTTCACTGGTAAAAGCAGGATCTTGCAACTGACTCATCATGTTCGTCCATTGATGTGTTGTTGTCATCTCTGAAGATCTTTGAGAAAGAATGGAGACAAGTTCTTCTAAAAGCTGTTGCTGTCTGGAATCCGTTAAGTCTGCAGAGACTGTTGCAAACGAGACTGAACCTGAAGTTGGAGACCCTGTCGATAATTGGGCCGTCTTTAACCCGCCACTTCCCGTACCAGAACTGCCTCCACCTGCTTTTTCAAGAGGATCCAACCAGCGCGAAACGGCATGACTTCGTAACCAACGACTTACAGGATGACTTTCATTGACGTCATAATCATTTTCTTTAATCTTTGCCAAAACGGTTTTCTCCGACAAACCTACCGCCGGACGACTGAGAACATTTAAAAAGCGATCACGATACTCTGCCGGCACATGACCTACTTCCAAACTAAAATTACGATAATCAGCCAGTTGATCTTTAGTTCCTTTTTGAACCGCCAAACTCACAATCTCCGACATCGCTCGACGCCTTAAACCGATATCAACATCTTGTTGCACAGTTAAACCCAGGATGGATTCCGAAAGTAAGCTCGCCAAATTTTCTCGTCTGCCGGAATACACAAAACTAGCCGCCTTCATCAAATTTTCTACAAAAGAGGCCTGAGCCGTCTCATCCACCTCAGAAGTCACATACATCTGCAACCCCAACAACATCACATGCCCAAATGCTGTGTGATGTACCGGATTTTTTTCAAAAGCCGATAAGGCTTTAGCCGTGGGGCTTTCGGGGAAATAGGTTTGAATAAAACCCGAAAACCAGGTATTGAGGGAGTCTATCTCATTTCCCAAAATACGGCTTACCCGTTCAGCATCTCCAACCTCTTGCCGATCTGACAATTTTTGACTGGCTGCTTTTTCCGACGGGAAAAGATATTGGTCGTGATCTTTTGGGATAGCCCGATAGTGAACCGTTTCCACACTAACATGATGGCCCAAGAAATTATGGGTTTCTGGATCCGGCTTTAAATCAACGGTAAAATATCGCGTCTGTCCTACCGCTTTTGTTAACGAAGGAGGAAGATGCCGTAAATAAATGCGAATAGAACCCGCCTCCAAACCTTCATCCTGTGTCACCACTTCCGTTTTTACAAAATTTGGATCAAACGAATCCAGTTTTTCATCCTGCCAGCTATCATCTATCACGTGGAGTATCTGACCTTGCGCATCCAACAAAATATCAAAATGAATTTCAGTGTCTTCCGGCTGGGTCAGCTTGAAAAAATAACGGTAGATATGAGACCCTGCTGGAAAAGCAGAAATACTATCTGCGTATTCTCCCGACACATCTTGAATACGTCCATTGCCGAATGTAGGAACTGTCGATCTCAAACGAGCCACATCAAAACGCATCGGCCATTGGGGAGGTGCATAAAAAGCATCAAGGCCTGATTCAAATCCGCGCAGCAATGAAACTTGCGGCTCCCCTTCGTGGTCGGGAGTATTGTTAAACTTAACCAGATAACGCCGGTACCTCTCCGTGGGATGTACCAAAATCAACGTATCACCACGCCCTTTGTATACTTTAAAGTTTTCCGTAATCCATTCTCCCGGATTCCCAGGAACTAGATTGCCGGGCACCGGATTGCCGGAATAATCTTCGCGATAACTAACGGTCATTTCCCCATTAACCGCCACTGGAATGCTATCCAACTGCCCGCCCCCCGTTTCGGATAAGTGTGGAAGAGCATATTGAAGACGCAGATGTTTCCCAGTGGGCATACCGGAAGAATCATGTTCGCTCAGAGTCCAACGATAAAGAATATCCCCTGCATGATCGGTCAATTCCGGGGCTCCTGATACTTTAAAACTTTCTTTCGACTCAGTCACACGGTCTGCCAAATTATGCAAACGCCGATGAGCTATCTTTTGCCGTCGCCCAGGGGTTGACCAAAGAGTTTCGTCTGCCGATTGAGAACTTGCATCGTAGAAAGCAAATAGAGAATCCGTTGAGATTTTTCCTTCTTGAGAATCATTTTTATCTTGGGAAGAAATCCACTTCAAACTTCTAACCATCACATCCGAACCACCTTCTAAAGGAGCAAAAATTTTAAGAATCTGATCTGTAGAATCACTTCGTTGATACGTTGCCGGGGCCTGAAGCTGAACATAATGTCCTGTTTGTGGGTCAATACCCACAAAACGAATATTCATAGCCTCCGCACGACGACCATTAGGATCCAACACCCATGTTGGCAAAGAAGCACTACGCAGCCCTTGATGAGGTTGTACCCACACCTGCATAAAAACACCGTGGCCGTTGGTTAACCACAAAGGAGTCGGATGAATTTTGGGGACTTCCCTCTTGCGATCTTGATATGCGGGATATTGCGCCAGCAGAACTTGTAATTCTTCCTGCGCTTTGTGAAAGGCTTCAATACTTTCGGGTAATAATTGAAAATCGCTTCCACCTTCAGACAACCACGTTGTCATCAGCTGGGACGCCTCTGTACCAGGTTCAACGGATTGCAAATGATGCCAATCCCGCTCATCCACCAAGTAAGGCAGAAGCGCTTGGTCGGCATGAGGAATGTCTCCTTGAATGTCAATGGGCTTACCTAAAAGCTGTGAGGTATTGAGTTGAGATAAAAGATAACGTCCGATGTCCCGATCTGGATCGTAAGTTCCGGCATGACCCGGCATTTCAAAAACATCGCCCACCCAACCCTCACGATACAACCAGTCCGGTGTGGGCGGAGTCTCATTCAGAGACGCATAGGGCATTTCCACAAAATAAGGTTTGCCTCCCGGTAAAATGGTTCCTCGAAAAACTTTGGGCACCTCTCCGTGAGCTACATCCATTTGTACAAAGACTAAATCATTGCCGCCCGCTCGACGATAACCTTGAAATACTCCGCTAAAAGTGGATCTATCCCCTTCCCCCAAAGTAATTTCCGTTCTTCCCTCTTCAAAAGACAAGGCATCATCTTGTGTAAGACCCGTGAGCCTGAGCCAAGATTCAGAATGATCTACCGAAACAACTTGAATAGTAGTTAAACCAATATCATCAGTACTCCACTGAGAATTGATTCCATAACGTTCCCCTTGATTTTTTAAATCCACCAAACCGGCCGCTTGAGCATACAGATAATCCCTAAACTGGGAGAGCACCTCGCGCTGGGTCCGAATCAACTGGGCACGATCCAAGCCGGTGACAGGATGAAACACAAAAAATCCCGCTGTACCTGGAACCGGCAACGAATACAGACGAGTGCTTCCCGGTGGCACGGGCACCAACTGATGGGTCAGTGGGCCCATCTGATAATAAAAAGTCCGGCGCGTCTCTCCATTCCAATGGGCATGATAATCATCTTTCTTATACTGCCCTTCCGTCCCCAAAGGCCTCCAACGTAAAGGAATCTGTGCATCTGGATTGTAAACAAAATCTCCTTCAAACATCACGGGAGAAGAATGCCCCACCAGTTGAATGGAAAGGGTTCTCTCTTCCTCTGACAAGGTGTTTCCAGAGGCATTGGCACGCTCCACCTTGGAAACCATGGCCATCATTCGACTCATCGAATCGAGTGTAGGAAACAATACCTCACCGGGAGAAAGATTTTTAAGAAGCGAATCCAGATCGGAGCCAGTGTCTCTGGCCCGTTCTATATCCACAGGAAGGCTTGGATTAACTTGTCGGGGACGATTTCCAAAAAGAGTTTTGGGAATGTGTATTTTTTCTTCTTCCGTCAAAGGGCTTAAATCCCTCGGCACAATCGGTTCAATCAATTTGATGACTGATATTTGTTGCCCCACACACCGCAGACGATATTCTACTTTTTTATCATCCTGCCGAACCCACACACGCAGGGAGTCGCCATTTTTTAAACCCTCCCTCGGCAGATTTGTGGTGGACAAACTTCCTTCCCCTACCCAAACTAAACCTTTAAAAAGATAACCTTGGGGAGTTGCCATACCAACCCATCGCAAATCTTCAAAAGCCCCTTCATTTAAAGAACTGCTACATTCAAAATTTTCTCCTGATAAACTCAATTGAAGACGACTGTCTATTTCTCCAAAAGAAGGAATTGATGTCTTCACGTCCCACCCACGCGACCAAGGCGAAGACACAGTCAACGGCTGACTCAAAAGATGGGCCACTTCAGTACCAACAAGATAATCCACAGAAGAAATCAAAACTCCCTTATTCGTTTTCTGCCAAACGATGCGAACATTTCCTTTTTCTATAGGAAGAATCAGTGTAGAGACTTGAACTTGATTGGTGGAAATATCGTGAGCGCTTGCCACTGGTGAAATCGTAGCCGCATAAACCCGACGCTCTAAATATTTTTGGAAACGATTCTGCCAAATCAGTTCAATGGACTCATTCCATCTGTGAATTGCCTTGCTATCAAACGCAAAAACCTCTTTTTGCCCCCCCAAATTCCAAGTGGCTTCTTCAATTTTAAAGCCATCAGAATTTTCCACTTTTATTTTTAAATGGATCGTCTCGCCACTGGCTAATTTATAATCACGTGTTTCGGAATAAGATCCGCTTATGGAATAATCATAAGGGCCATAGGCAGAGGTTGAACCAATTTGTCGAGACCGGGAAATAGTTAAGGCATAATCGCGTCTGAGTGCTAACGATTCATCACTCTCTCTCGGGGTAACATTATTCCAAGTCAAGGTATGACTCGGCTTGGACCTCCAAACCAATAAGCCATTATTCCAACCTTCTCCTTGTTTTTGTTCAAACCATTTCCAAGAATCTGTAGCAGGATTCTTCTGACGACTATGAGTTCCCTGCCAAGCCATTTCCATCTCCAACAATTCAGCATCCACAGCATGCGTTTGCAATATTACATCAACCTGAGAGCCATCTGGAAAAGTATGGGTAAGCAAAAAAGGCTCGTGGGGATCCGGTTGAAGATCCCCCTCTTCCGCATTCAAAACAGTTTCTTCCACTTGAGGAGAACGAGACACAAGTCTTTCTTGCGCCTCTGTTGCTGCCTGAATAAAATCAATCAACACCTCATCGGGAGTATCCTCCTTACGCGCAACCGTGAGATGCCACGAGCCAAGTTGAAAAGAAATTTCGGCGTTATACGTACCAAGAGCAACAGCAACACCACGACCTGTGTAACGCATTTCTGCCAACTCCTGGAGACGCACCCCTTCCGCACCACCGATCTTGGCGGCTAATCGATAGAGTAAATAACTAAGATCTTCTTCCGTTTTCCCGCTAACTGTAAGTGATTCAATTCTATCGCCCTGAGGAAGCTGACCCCCCACTGAAAAATAATCTCCAATTCTTAGAAAAACTCTTCCATCCACAAGGGAAAACTGACCGACTGTTTCTCCTTCTTCCAATAATTCATATCGATTACCGGCTATAAATTTCCTTCCTAAAACATACGAATAGGGAACGCCCTTATAAAATAGCGTCACCGTTGAGGAAGCCTCGATAGTTTCAGGAAGCTGCAGCGCATAATCCGGGTCATCCAACAGGTAATGCGCGGGAGACGGATAAGACACAGGAGCTCGCGTAACTTGTAATTGGATTCCTCCACTTTCCGGAGGAGCAGAAATTTCAACAAAACCCGCGTAAGCCGCCTCAACCGGATCGGCGTAAACCACATCATTACCAGCAACTAAATTTTTTGGAGTAGGATCCGTGGGTTGAAAATAAGCCAGACGTTTTGCCTCCCGCATGGCATTATCAACGACTTGGTCCAGCATTTCTCCCACAACTTGATCAACCACTCTGTCTACAACACCCTCCACAACACTAGTGATTGCAGTATCTAATGCCGGCGGCAACGGCGTCCCCTCATATATTTTATAAACAGAAGTGGCATAATTTCCAGAACTGCCACGCTGATCTGCATGTTGTATATGAATCTCTGCTCCGTTAACCATAAGACCAGGCGGCCTTAATCTAGGTGGGGTACACAAAAGCCACCCGACACCTCTGCTATCCGGGGTTGTCATACTCTGTAGAAGAACAGCACTAGAGTCCTCGCTTAATTCCAATCGATGCTTACCCTCTCGAAGAGCCTTTAAAATTTCATCTTTAAATGAGGGGTTTTTCCAAGACAGATAGGTCAACTCCCCTTTAAAATTCCCATCCAGCACCGATCTTAATAAGCCAATGCCTTCTCTGCTCGTATTAGTAAAAACCACAACACGAAAAGGACGAAGCTTTTTTCCATCTTGTTTCAAAACAAGTTCCAATACTCCCGGCTCATTGCCTTTTAATTGATGAAAAGCCTCCTTGGTGATTTCACTCATGGTCTTGTGAGTTGTTGTTTGAGGAGAGGAGGCCAATTTGGGAAGAACAAAATCATGCTCCGGCCCTTGTTGGGGAATTTTATGCAAAAAGTTGCCACGCACCGAAAGTGTAGCGCCCCCTTCCAACTTGGCCCCATCAGCACTCAAAGGATACACCATAGACGGCAATATCAATCTTTTATCCCCTGCATTATTAGCATCAAACAGGAACGCCGCAGAGTCTGCCGAAAACTTAAATTCGCAATTTTTATTAATCTGCCTGGAACCACCTACTTTCTGGGTGTCCTTTATGGTTTGAATGAATCTACCGGTCTCTGGCTGCTTCGCAAACGATCCAAAATATAATTTTCCATTGGCCAACCCGATAATCCCAATCCCCACATCGGGCACGGTATCCAAGTAAATAAAATCATATTGCCCATACTTAAAACTCCCAGGACGTTTGGCCTGGACGTAATCTGTAAACTCTTGCGGAGTTGTGGGAATTTTCGGAGTAAGAATCGGAGCGGAAGTCTCTGCCACCTCTTCCGGCGGCCGCATATCTCCTAAGGGGAGTTTTGTTTTCAAATCAATAACCAGCAAACGATCTTCATCAGGAATAATAGCAATTCTATTTCCACTGGGCACTCTCGCTAATTGGTCGATGAATCGGTCTACACGCGCGTCAATTCTCTGTGGCAAAGAAAGAGGAGCGGTCTTCCCGATTGCTGGGCGATACGTCGCATCTTCTAAAGTATAAATAAGAGGAATTTCATCGGGCTTATAAGGAATAAAACCAAAACCCAAAACATGTGCTTTGGTTGGGCTACCTAGAGAAGAAATCTTAAAATAGCGAGGGATAGCATTGGGAACTACTCCTAAGAGCCCTGTCTTCAAAGTTTCTACTGTGGGGTCTGTACCACTTTGTACCTCTGTAATTCCAGAAACCTGTTCTCCCGCTTTTGTACTACGAATGCGGGCAATCACATCACGATGCGCTTGATCATTTTCCAAAAACTCAAAAATCAACTTATCCCCTTCAAATGACATTAAACATAAACCAATATCCGCTTGACCTTTGAAATCAAAATAAATGTAGGGTTTATCCCCGATAAAAAAAGTACCTGGTCCTTTTCTAAAACCATATTCTTTAAACTCCACCAAAGTTTGGGGAATAGTACGGGGCATAGGCCTCGAAATTACAGAGTCTGGAGCTGATTCTGAAGTTGCTGATGCGGCTTTAACATACGGTCGTCCGGGGGTAATACGACACATTCCTCTTCCGGTATCAGCATCAATCACAACCAAGGAATGGCCATCGGGCAAAAAGCCAAGCCGGGACATTCCCTGCATTGTTTCTTGGTCCCTGATAGGGGGCCAAATTTTAGTTGTAGCCGGAGCCCTCATTGTCAAAAGAGAAGCCCGTTGATTCGGCACCCTCCAAGAAGTGTTCTGTGGACTTAACAAAGGAAAACCCACAATTAATGCAATAGTAGAAGTAGTTCCAGGGCTAGGAGGCAATAAAAAGCACCTAGGACGATAATTAGGGGCCCGCT
>CAZQCI010000024.1:0-4592 GCA_964592255.1 uncultured Nitrospiraceae bacterium
GCCGGGATTGTTGCCGTTCCTGTGGTGATTTACTTGATCTACACCTTGTTTCGGCCCGAAAAATTTTAAGGAGTTGATATGAATATCTTTGATTGGGTTCAAATCTTTGTTTTCATTGCTACTCTCATTGGGATCACGCCGCTCTTAGGTGGATTCATGGCTAAAGTTTTTCAAGGCGAAGGTCATATTCTTTCGATGCCATTAGGCTGGATGGAGCGCAGTATCTACCGACTTTCTGGAATTGACCCTTCCGTCGAAATGAGCTGGAAAGCTTATGCCTGGGCCTTGATGTTTTTTCATATCATCGGCTTTGCGGTTGTTTTTCTTCTTCAGATTTTTCAGTCAAATTTAATTCTTAATCCGGCTCAGATGACAAATACGTCGTGGCATTTGGCTTTCAATACAGCCGTGAGCTTTATTACTAATACGAATTGGCAATCCTACGGTGGCGAATCGACGATGAGTTATTTAACCCAAATGGTGGGTTTAACTGTTCAAAATTTTCTTTCCGCCGCTTCAGGTATTGCCGTTCTTTTAGCTCTTATTCGCGGTATCATCCGCCGTTCTACTAGCACTGTTGGTAATTTCTGGGTCGATCTAACACGCTCGACCGTCTATGTACTTCTACCACTATCTGTTCTGCTTGCCTTAGTTTTGGTGAGTCAGGGAGTCGTTCAAACGTTCTCTCATTATATCGATGTTTATACCCTCGAAGGAGCCAAGCAGGTGATTGCCTTAGGGCCTGCTGCCAGCCAAATTGCCATCAAGCAATTAGGAACCAACGGTGGGGGCTTCTTCAACGCTAACAGTGCTCATCCTTTTGAAAACCCCACGCCACTTTCTAATTGGCTGGAGATGTTAGCAATTTTGGCGATACCTGCCGCCCTTTGTTACACTTACGGTTTGATGGTAAAGGCCAAGAGGGAAGGTTGGGTCCTTTTCGCGGTGATGTTTCTTCTCTGGGCGGGGGCTTTGGGTATTTCGCTCTGGGCGGAATATGCCGTCAATCCGGTCTTTGGCATCGGTGGATTGATGGAAGGAAAGGAAACACGTGTTGGTATTGTTAATAGTATTCTTTGGTCTGTTTCAACCACGATGGCTTCCAATGGCTCCGTGAATGCCATGCACGCAAGCCTTTCACCAATTGCAGGAGGAGTTGCCATCTTCAACATCATGCTCGGTGAAATTGTTTTTGGAGGAGTAGGCTCTGGTCTTTACGGTATGCTCATCTTTGTTTTTCTTACCGTTTTTTTGGCGGGTCTCATGGTGGGGCGTACTCCGGAATATTTAGGAAAGAAAATCGAAGCGAAGGAAATCGCAATGGTTATTATCGCCATTTTAGCGCCTAGTCTTTGCATTCTTTTGGGAACGGCTGCAGCTTGTGTTCTTCCTGCCGGACTTACCGGACTTCTCAACAAGGGACCACATGGATTTTCGGAGATTCTCTATGCTTTTTCTTCTGCTTCCCAGAATAATGGAAGTGCTTTTGCGGGACTAACGGCCAATACTCCTTTTTACAATATTCTTCTAGGTTTCTGTATGCTCATCGGCCGCTTTGCCGTTATTATTCCGGTTCTTACCTTGGCCGGAAGCCTCGGACTTAAAAAATATTTTCCACCCTCAGAAGGAACAT
Organism: uncultured Nitrospiraceae bacterium; assembly: GCA_964592255.1. Taxonomy (GTDB): domain Bacteria; phylum UBA10199; class UBA10199; order UBA10199; family SBBF01; genus CAZQCI01. The sequence goes on from CAZQCI010000024.1 coordinate 1,634, forward strand.
TCGGAACAGCTAATGCCATCTTTGTTGTACTTTTGATGGCTGTCATTCTCATTGTCGGCGCGCTGACTCATTTGCCGCCGCTGACTTTGGGGCCCATCGTGGAGCATTTTTTGATGCTTCAGGGAGTTGTATTTTGATGATCACCATAGCAAGTGCGAAGGGCGTGGCGAGTTAGGTTTCTGGTTTTCTTCGCTACGCCCCTTGAGACTTTGCTCGCAATGACAAAATTATGAACACTAAACAAACATTAATTAATCGTGAAATCCTTTTCTATGGGCTTAAGGAAGCCGTCTTTAAATTCAATCCAAAATACCTTATCCGGAATCCGGTGATTTTTGTGACAATGATCGGCGCGTGTCTCACGACGTATAGTGCCGTAAAAACAATTTTGATGGAAGTTTCCGCCTCTTTTGAAATTCAAATTTCACTCTGGCTCTGGTTTACCGTCTATTTTGCCAATTTCGCCGAGGCCGTGGCCGAAGGAAGAGGAAAAGCTCAGGCCGATAGTTTGAAAAAATCACGGAGTGCTGTTGTCGCCAGAAAATGGCTGAATAGCCGCGAGGAAAAAATATCAGCTTTTGAGCTGAAACCCGGCGATAAGGTTATTTGTGAGGCGGGGGATATCATTCCTGGAGATGGTGATGTGGTTGAAGGCATCGCCAGTGTGGATGAATCCGCCATTACCGGCGAATCGGCCCCAGTTATCCGAGAATCCGGCGGCGACCGTTCGGCCGTGACCGGAGGCACACGTGTTATTAGCGACCGCATCATTATCTGTATCACTACCAAACAAGGAGAAACCTTCCTCGACCGCATCATTCACTTAGTTGAGAATGCTTCACGCCAAAAAACACCCAACGAAATTGCACTGAGTGAACTGCTTTCTGGCTTAACACTTCTTTTTGTTTTTTCCGTCGCTGTTATCAAGTGTTTTGCCGATTACAGCGAAAATGCTTCCGGTCAGAACTTATCTCACATTGTCACTATTCCCATCCTTGTTTCCCTATTTGTCTGCCTCATTCCCACAACCATCGGAGGCCTGCTTTCTGCCATCGGGATTTCGGGAATGGATCGCTTGATCCGAAAGAACGTGATTGCTACCAGTGGCCGCGCGGTCGAAGCAGCAGGCGACATCGATGTTCTCCTCCTCGATAAGACGGGTACCATCACTTTGGGAAACCGTATGGCCACGGAATTTTTTTCGGCACCTGGAATTGCAATCGAAAAACTGGCCCACGTCGCACAGATGGCTTCATTTTCTGACGAGACGCCGGAGGGAAGGTCCATTGTCGTGTTGGCTAAACAAAAATTTAATTTGAGAAGCGAAAATTTATTATCGCATGAGGCTCGGTTTATTCCTTTCTCTGCCCAAACCAGAATGAGCGGTGTGGATATCGTCGATGATGGAAAAATTCGCCAATTAAGAAAAGGAGCCGATGATGCTATTCGAAAATACGTTGAAACCCAAGGAGCCATTTATCCGGATGCCGTTCAAAAAATAGTGGAGGAAATCGCCCGGAAAGGAGGTACGCCGGTTGTGGTAGCGGAAGGCTCCAACATTCTCGGAGTGGTTTTTTTAAAGGATGTAATTAAAGGAGGCATTCGCGAACGTTTTGCCGAACTCCGAAAGATGGGGATCAAGACGGTTATGATAACCGGGGATAATCCCATGACGGCGGCGGCTATTGCGGCGGAAGCCGGAGTGGACGACTTCATCGCGCAGGCAACTCCCGAATCCAAACTCGCTTATATCCGGTCGGAGCAAGCCAAAGGTCATTTGGTTGCCATGACGGGAGACGGCACTAACGACGCCCCGGCTCTTGCCCAGGCGGATGTCGGTGTAGCCATGAATACCGGCACTCAGGCTGCCCGCGAAGCGGGAAACATGGTGGATTTGGATAGCAATCCGACGAAGTTGATTGAAATTGTTGAAACGGGCAAGCAACTTCTTATGACACGCGGAGCACTCACAACTTTTAGTGTGGCTAATGATGTGGCCAAATATTTTGCTATTCTTCCAGCAATGTTCGGAGGGCTTTATTCCTTACCTCATGGCGTAGGCCCGCTGTCGTTTTTGAACATTATGCACCTTCATTCTCCGAAAAGTGCCATCTTAAGTGCCGTGATCTTTAATGCTCTTATCATCGTGGGGCTTGTGCCATTGGCATTGAAAGGTGTGGCTTATAAGGCCATGGGGGCTTCTTCTTTACTTAAAAGAAATATTCTTATTTACGGTGTTGGAGGTCTGATTTTGCCGTTCATTGGAATTAAAATAGTGGATCTTCTTGTCGGGAGGTATTTATGAAAACACTCTTTATTACACTGCGCCTGTTTGTTGTCATGACAGTTTTTACGGGTATCATTTATCCTTTAGTGGTCACCGCTGTCTCTCAAACTTTGTGGACTTCAAAAGCGAATGGAAGTCTTATGAAGAAAGGGGATGATGTAATCGGATCTGCACTTATTGCTCAGAAATTTACGGACGAAAAATATTTTTGGCCGCGTCCTTCTGCCACCGACTACAATGCCGCCGCTTCCAGCGGAAGTAACAAGGGGCCGACAAATACCGATTTAAAGAAAATGTATGGTGTCGGAGTAGAGCAAGGTTTTCCGCAAGAAATGATTTTTGCGTCGGCATCCGGACTTGACCCGCACATTTCGCCAAAAGCAGCTCTCTTCCAAATCGATCGTATTGCCAAAGCGCGTGGTTTTGATTTTCAACAAAAAAAAGAATTGTCTGCATTACTTCAATCTTTAGTTGAAGATCGTGACCTAGGTTTTTTAGGGGAGAAGCGTGTAAATGTGCTTAAAATCAATCTTGAGATGGACAAGCGTTTCCCCTAAGCTTGTCTTTCATATGGAAGAAAAACGTCCTAATCCCGACATACTACTGACGCGCATTGTCAGCGAAGAAAGAAAGAACACACGCGGACATTTTCGTCTTTTCTTCGGTATGGCC